>CALBST010000226.1 GCA_937967425.1 uncultured Caulobacteraceae bacterium | reverse complement strand
ACGGATATGCAAGTTTCAGAAACGAATTGCGCCGGCGGCTGAGCCGGCCGCCGGCGCTTTCGTTTCACCCCTAAGGTGGAGTGAGAACCTGGCCCCGGTACGAGCGAGGGACGAAAATCGTCCGGAACCGGGGATGATAAAACGACAGTTCGGCTGAATGGACGCTGAGGGCGCTAATCATAATGGCCGTTCAGAAATACCCCAGGATTCGAGGATTTTCCCTGAATCTTCGCCATTTCCGCCGGGCGGACCCTGAATGGCGGAGGGCGTGCGCGAAAATCTTGGGGCCGGGGCCGGCTGAGTCACGCCGCCGACCTCCACGAAGGTCCCGCGCGCGACGTTGTGGTGGTGGGTAGGGGCTTCCGCCATGGAGAGAACCGGCGCGAAGCAGACATCCGTGCCTTCCATCACCGCCGTCCATTCGTCGCGCGTCTTGGTGGCGATGACCGCAGCCAATTTCTCCGACAGCTCGGGCCAATTGCCTTTGTTCATGTGGAAGCCGAACTTCGGATCGTCCTTGAGGCCGGTCTTCTCCAGCAACAGCGCGTAGAATTGCGGCTCGATCGAACCGATGGAGACGAACTTGCCGTCGCTGGTTTTGTAAACGTCATAGAAGTGCGCGCCGCCATCGAGCAGATTAGAGTCGCGGTCGTCGCTCCAAATCCCCGAGGCGCGCAAACCATAAATCACGCTCATCAGCGAAGCGGCGCCATCGGTGATTGCCGCGTCGATCACCTGCCCCTTCCCCGAGCGCTGCGCCTCGTAGAGCGCCGCGCACACACCCATCGCCAGATAGAGTGACCCGCCGCCATAATCACCGACGAGGTTAAGCGGCGGCGCCGGCGCATCGTCCTTGCGGCCCATGGCGTGAAGGGCGCCGGAAATGGCGATATAGTTGAGGTCGTGTCCCGCAGCTTCTGCGAGCGGGCCGGTTTGCCCCCAACCCGTCATGCGGCCGTACACGAGCTTAGGGTTGCGTTTTAGCGCTTCATCAGGTCCAAGGCCCAGCCGCTCCATCACGCCAGGACGAAACCCCTCGATCAAGACGTCGGCCTTCTCGATGAGCGCGAGGGCCACGCCAACATCGTTTGCTTGCTTGAGATCGAGCACCACATGGCGGCGGCCGCGTGCCGGGATGTCATTCTTGAAGCTTGGCCGCCCACCCTTGCGATCCACGCGCACGACATCGGCGCCCATATCCGAGAGCAGCATGCAGCAGAAAGGGCCTGGCCCTATGCCCGCGAACTCGACAACCTTGACGCCGGAAAGCGGTCCCTGACCCATTGCGTGCTCCGTTTACCCTCACGGTTTCGGGCCGTGTTATGTAGAGCTACTTATAATAGTTCGAACCGCGACGTCGCGGGGCGCCGGAGCGTTAACCTTGCGGATTGTGGTGAGAGCCGCCGACGCGCGTGTCGCGCGTGACGCTCAGGCGTTGCTCGCTGACGCCGGCATCACCGCTACCGCTCTCGCCGGACCCTTCCGTGACGCCCCAGACGGCGAAGACATCCGCATCCTGGCTGACGATAGTGTGGCGCCGCCCGCCGGCGACGCCGCCCTTCTCTCAACTCTGATAGCGGGCCGCATTGAAGAACCGCCGGCGCTGGGCCTGGCGCACGGGTCCGGCGCGCTTGCCCTCAACGCACCACGACGGCTCCTGGCCGCGCAGATGGACGCGTGGACGCGCGTTGCGATCGCCGAGGAGGAACGTGCGCGCCGCCTGGCGACCGCCGCGACGCTTGGCATCGCCGCACCAATGCCACGCAAACCGCGCAACTTGAAGGCGCTTTATATCGGCGCTCCCAGCTCAGCGTTCCTGGCGCTTGAGCGAACACTTGCCGGCCATAACGGATTGGTCGCCGCAGCGTTCACATCTTACACCGGCTTCGATCACCTTCATGACGAACCATTCGATGCGGTTGTGCTGAATGGCGCCCACGATCCCAGCACGGCGCTCTCGCTCTGCTCGGCGCTTCGCCGCAACGCCACGCTCTACCACTTGCCAACCTTGGTGCTGACCAAACCTGGCGACACGGCGACCGCCGCCTCGGCCATCGATCGAGGCGCCTCGGCGGTTTGCACGGCGATCACGCCGAGTGACGCCAGCATGGGTTGGTTGTTTGAAGCAGTACGCCGCGAACGCCGCCGCCGAGCCGCCGAACATGATATGCGTGCGCTGCGCGATCTCATGGGCGAAGCCCGAACGGGGCTCTGGCAGCGCGCGCCCTTCGATGCGCATCTGGCGCGGCTGGCGGCGGATCATCACGCCAGTGGCCGGCCGATGAGCATAGTGGTTCTGCGTGTCACACCCGCCATCGGCGCGCGTGAACCCGGTCCGGAAGTCTGGCGCAAGGGCTTTTCGGAAATCGCTTCGCTTGCCGCCCGTCTGATGCGTGACGCCGACAGCGGCGTGACTTTGGGGACCGACTTGATCGCGCTCGCCCTGCCCGCCGCGCGCCTGAAGAACGCAAAGCGCACGGCTGAGCGGATCGCTTCGGTGGCGGAGTGCACCGCGTTCGCATCAGGCGAGGATGGCGCCGGCCCACTCGTGTTCGAACAAAGCGTCGTCGAGCTACAACCTGGTGAAAGCGGTGCGGCCATGCTCGCGCGTGCGCTTCGGGCGATCGACGTTGAGGTCGATAGTATCTCGGCCTAGGGCGCGCCAACGCACGGCCAATATTGTGCGGGTTTACGCCGCCTTCCGCGTGGCCAATCTCGACATGGCCTCAAGCACCGCCCGAAGCGCCTTGAGGCGCTGCGTCGGCTCCGGCCAGCCGCCTTGGACGACCAATTTCCCGTCCGGCCGCATTTTGTAATCGTCCGGACGCTCGGTGATAAAGCGAACGAGCGCGAGCGGGTCGGGGAAGCCTGTTTCGCGGAACGTGAGCACCGCGCCTTTGGGGCCGGCATCGAGTTTGGCGATTTGGCAACGGCGGCAGAGCGCCTTCAGTGACGCGACCGCGATGAGCTGATCCGCTTCCGGCGGCAAAGGGCCAAAGCGATCGATGAGTTCAGCAGCAAACGCCTCGCGCTCGCTATCCGACTCCAGATCGGCCAAGCGCCGATAAAGCGCCAAGCGAACGGTGAGATCGGCGACGTAATCCTCCGGAATCAACACTGAAGCGCCCACGTTGATCTGCGGCGACCAGGACTTTTCGCTGACCACCTCGTCCGTGCCGTCGCGCAAAGACGCCACCGCCTCTTCAAGCATGGATTGATAGAGCTCGACACCGACTTCGCGGATATGGCCGGATTGTTCTTCTCCGAGCAAATTGCCGCCACCGCGCATGTCGAGATCGTGGCTCGCTAGGGTGAAACCGGCGCCGAGATTGTCGAGCGAAGAAAGAATCTTCAGCCGCTTTTCGGCACTCACCGTAAGCGCTTGCTCGGCCGCCGTCGTCAAGTAAGCATAAGCGCGGAGCTTTGAGCGCCCCACGCGGCCACGCAATTGATAGAGCTGCGCCAGGCCGAACATATCGGCGCGAAACACAACGAGGGTATTGGCGCGCGGGATGTCCAGGCCGGATTCGACGATCGACGTTGATACCAAGATATCGAACGCGCCGTCGTAGAAGTTCGTCATAATCTCATCGAGAGCACCGGACGCCATTTGCCCGTGTGCGACTGCAAATGTAACTTCCGGCACGGTACGGCGCAGGAAATCGGCGATCTCGTCCAAGTCGGAAATTCGCGGGGCCACGAAAAAGCTCTGTCCGCCGCGGTATTTTTCCCGCAATAGCGCCTCGCGGACGGTGACGGCGTCGAACGCGGTGACATAGGTGCGCACAGCCATGCGGTCGACCGGCGGCGTTGTGATCAGGCTCATCTCGCGCACGCCGGCCAACGCCAGCTGCAGTGTGCGCGGGATCGGCGTGGCGGAGAGGGTCAGCGCATGTACTTCGGCGCGGAGATCCTTCAACCGCTCTTTGTGCTTCACGCCAAAGTGCTGCTCCTCGTCGATGATCATCAAGCCGAGATCGCGAAACTTCATCGTCTTCGAGAGCAACGCATGCGTGCCGACGACGATTTCGATCGCGCCTTCGGCCACCGCCGCCTTGGTTTCGCTCGCTTCTTTCGCCGTCACCAACCGCGAAAGCTGGCGCACGCGCACCGGCAAACCGCGAAAGCGCTCAGAAAAAGTGCGGAAGTGCTGCCGGCAAAGCAGCGTTGTCGGCGCCACGACCGCGACTTGTTTTCCAGTCATGGCCACGAGGAACGCCGCGCGCAACGCGACTTCAGTTTTCCCAAAACCCACATCACCGCAGATGAGGCGATCCATCGGACGCCCCGCCGCCAGATCGCCAACGACGTCATCGATCGCAGCCAATTGATCGTCGGTTTCCTCATACGGGAAGCGCGCGCAGAACTCGTCCCACAGGCCCTCGGGCGGGGCCACGGGCTCAGCCACGCGCGTGGCGCGTAGCGCCGCGATCCGCAACAGCTCCTCGGCCATATCGCGCAAACGTTGTTTGGCGCGGGCTTTGCGGCTCTGCCAAGCTACGCCACCAAGCTTGTCGAGCTGTGCTTCGGCGTCTTCCGCGCCGTACCGCGATACGAGTTCGATATTCTCGACTGGCAGATAAAGCTTGTCGCCGCCGTGGTACGTCAGATCGAGACAGTCATGCGGCGCGCCCGCCACATCGAGTGTTTTCAAGCCCTCGTAACGCCCAACGCCGTGATCCTGGTGCACAATGAGATCGCCTTGGCTCATCGCCGCGGCCTCAGCGATCACGCTCGAGGCTTTGCGGCGCTTGCGCGGGCGGGCGAGGCGGTCACCGAGAATGTCTTGCTCCGCCAGCAGCGCAAAGTGCTCGGTCTCGAAGCCGTGCTCGATCGGCAGCACGGCAAGCGCATGCGCCCCGCGTGGTAAAGCCGCCGTGTGCCGCCAGGACTCACTGCGGACGACCGCTTCGACGCCGTGATCGCTCAAAACGCCTGCCAGACGCTCCGCCGAACCATCGGACCACGCTGCGATGACAACGCGCTTCTTGGTCTTGGTCAGCGCTTCGATGTGCTTGGCCGCCACCTCAAACACATTGACGTCCGCCGTGTTGCGCTCCGGCGCGAAATCACGGCCGGGCCGCGCGCCAAGATCAAGCTGCTTCTTCGCGTCCGTATCGAAATGCGTGAACCGGCGGACAGCGCGTCCACCGAGCGCCGCGATAAGCGCCTCCTGATCGAGGTACAGGAGTCCGGGCTCCGGCGCCCGGAAAGGTGCGCCACCGCGTGGGATGGGTGCGGTCTTGCGGGATTCATAGTGGTCACGCGCGGTCTCTACGCGTTCCTTGATTGCGTCCTCCGCAAGCGCATCGAACGCGACCATTGCGGCGTCACCGGCGTAGTCGAACACTGTCTCGAGCCGCTCATAGAAGAATGGCAGGAATTGCTCGACGCCTTGGCGGCGGATGCGCGCGCTAACGCTATCGTAGAGCGGATCGCTCACCGCGCCGAACGCTTGGGTGAAACGCCGTCGGAACTGCAGCACAGTGAGTTCGTCTAGCAGCACTTCGCTGACGGGCGTCAGCAATGCCGTTTTGAACTTGGTCTTGGAGATCTGCGTTTCGGGATCGAAGCTGCGGATCGTCTCGAGCGTGTCGCCAAAGAAATCGAAACGGAACGGCTCGGCCGCGCCCGGTGGGAACACATCGATCAGACCACCGCGGACCGCAAACTCGCCGGGCGCACGCACGGTTGAGGCGCGATTGTACCCGTTGACGACGAGATAGCCCTCGAGCTGTTCCATCGAGGTTTCATCGCCGGCGCTGGCGGCAAACGATCCCTGCGCCAGCCGTTGGCGCGGCGGCACGCGTTGCGCCACGGCGGACGCTGTCGCGACCACCAGCAATGGGGCATCCTTGTCGGCGCGCCGCGCCAGTTGCGTCAGCGCTGCACAACGTTGAGCCGCCACCGCAGCGGCTGGCGAGATGCGATCGTACGGCAGCGTGTCCCACGCGGGCAGACGCAGCGTTTCGAGTTCTGGTACGAAAAACTTCGCAGCTGCTTCAAATTGAACTGCCCGCGTCTCGTCGCGCGCCACAAACAACGTCACACCGCCGCGCAGCCGCGCCGCCTCAGCCAAGCCGGCGGCATCCACGCCCTCAGGCGCGCCAGACACAACCAGCGCGTCCTTCGACTTCGCCAGCGTTTCGATCAGTCTTTGTGGAAGGGCTGGATCTTTCATCAGTCCGGTTTGGTGTTCAATTCGAAACGGAAGGCGCGAATCGACGCCAACACCGGCGTGTCGTGTTCACGCGGTGCGGGCGCCTGTTCTGTCAGCCACTCGTAGACCTCCTGATCGGGGGCATCGAGTAGCGCCTCGAAAGCGTCCAACCCGGTTTCGTCGAGATCGGCAAGATGCCGATCCGCGAAACCGCCCAGAATCAAGTCAATCTCCCGGAATCCCCGGCGCCACGCGCGGAATTTCAGCTTCTTGCGGCGGTCGTCCATGGGCTCTGGAAGTAGTAGGCAAAACGCGAAGGGGCCGCGCTATAACCCATATGGGGCGCTGAGTCAGCGCTGCCAGAGCCCATGATGACCGAGCCTGTCCCTTCCCCCGCGAAAGCTGTGCAGGATGCGCTCCTGGCGCCCGTACGCACCCTCAAGGGCGCTCGTAAGGACACCATTGATTTGATCGCGAAAGTCGCCGGCGGGCGATTGGTGCGCGACCTCGTCTTCCTGCCGCCCAATTCGGCCATTGACCGGCGCCTTCGCGTGCCGATTGGCGAGACCAAGGAAGGTGACATCGCCACAATCGAAGCGGAAGTCGATGGCCACATGCCTGGCTATAAGAACCTGCCCTATCGGATCAGGCTTCGCGACGAGACCGGATTTCTGACGGTCGCCTATTTCCGCGGCAACGAGGAGATGCTGAAGCGCATGTGGCCCATTGGCCAGACGCGCCTGATCAGCGGCGAGATCAGAATGTACGACGGGATGCGCCAGATGCTGCATCCCGATCACGTCGTCGATCCGGCGAAGGGCGAGGCGCCGCCAACGGTAGAGCCGGTATATCCGCTCACGCAGGGTTTGGCTGGGCGCACGCTTGCGCGCACGCTGCTTGCTGCGCTGGACACCGTGCCGGAGGCGCCGGAATGGCTCGAACCTTCGACGGTGAAGGCGCACGATTGGCCGGACTTCCGTACCGCGCTCGAACATATTCATCGACCGGCCTCGCCCGATGACGTTTTGCCACAAAGTGCGTTCCGCACGCGTCTCGCATATGACGAGCTGTTCGCACGCCAGTGCGCGCTACGCCTACGCCGTCAGCATCGACGTAAAGAGCCGGGCCGCGCCGTGCTTGGAGACAGCAGCCTCAGCAACAAGATCATCGCGAGTCTTCCGTTTGCGCCAACCGGCGCGCAGCGACGCTCGGTCAACGAAATCTACGCCGACATGAGCGAACCGGCGCCGATGCTCCGTTTGCTGCAAGGCGATGTCGGCTCCGGCAAAACACTGGTTGCGGCGCTTGCGATGGCGCGTGCGGCTGAGGCTGGCCTGCAGAGCGCCATGATGGCGCCCACCGATCTGCTCGCGCGTCAGCACGGGGCAACGCTTGAGCCCCTGCTGGACGCGGCTGGCATCAAGATGGCCGTGCTGACCGGGCGCGATAAGGCCAAGGAGCGGAAGCTGATCCTTGAACGCCTCGCCTCCGGCGACATTCACGTCGTGATTGGCACGCACGCATTGTTTCAAGACGAGGTGACATTCCACGACCTCGGCCTCATCGTCATCGACGAACAGCACCGTTTTGGCGTGTCAGATCGCATGCGCATGGTGGCCAAAGGCTTTGCGCCGCACGTGCTGGTGATGAGCGCCACGCCCATTCCGCGGACATTGGCGCTTTCCATTCATGGCGACATGGACCTCTCTGTGCTCGATGAGAAGCCGCCAGGACGCCAGCCGATCAGGACGGCCACGATGCCGACATCGCGGATTGATGAAGTGATCGCGGGCATCGGCGACGCCGCCAAACGCGGCGAGCGTGCGTATTGGGTGTGTCCCCTCATCGAAGAAAGCGAAGCGGTGGATCTCCCAGCGGTGCTCGATCGGCACGCAGCGTTACAGGCGTATTTCGGCAAGGGCGTCGAGATCGTGCACGGGAAAATGAGCGGCGCGGCGCGCGAAGCGGCGATGGATCGCTTTCGCTCCGGCGAGTCGTTCCTGATGGTCGCTACAACCGTCATCGAAGTCGGCGTCAACGTGCCGGAGGCGACGATCATGGTGATCGAGCAAGCTGAGCGCTTCGGTTTGGCGCAGCTTCACCAGCTTCGCGGCCGCGTTGGCCGCGGCGACAAGCAAGGCTCATGCGTGCTGCTCTGGAAGCCGCCGCTCGGCGAAAGCGCCAAGACCCGGCTCGACGCGATCCGGCGCAACGAAGACGGCTTCGCTATTGCCGAAATCGATTTCAAGCTCCGTGGCGCCGGTGACGTGCTGGGCACGCAGCAATCAGGGCTGCCGCCGTTCCGGCTCGTGAGTCCGGACGCTCACGCGGATATGCTAGGCGCGGCGGATAAGGAAGCGCGGCTGGCCGTCGAACGAGACCCGGACCTTAAGTCCCCCCGCGGCGAGGCCAT
>CALBST010000225.1 GCA_937967425.1 uncultured Caulobacteraceae bacterium | reverse complement strand
AGTGGAACCCCGCCCATTGCGGGGATATCGGCATGGAAATCCTGGCCGACGGAACTTGGAAGCACGAGGGAACGCGCATCACGCGCGAACCTCTGGTCAAGCTCTTCGCCTCGATCTTGAGAAAAGACGAAGACGGCCAGACCTACCTCGTCACCCCGGTCGAGAAGATCATCGTCAAAGTCGAAGACGCGCCCTTCGTCGTCATCCGCGCCGACCGCGTGGGCGCAGGCCGCGACCAAACCATTGTCTTCACCACCAACGTCGGCGACGTCATCACCACCGGCCCCGACCACCCACTGCGCGTAGAGCGGCGAGGCGAAGAGCCGAGACCGTACGTGCACGTCCGCGGGCGCCTCGAAGCGCGCGTACTGCGCGCCCCGTTCTACGAACTGGTGGAGTGGGCCGAGCCGAAAGAGGGGAAGCTTGGCGTTTGGAGTGGTGGGGTTTGGTGGGAGTTGGGTGTCGCGTGAATTGATGTGTCGGGGTTGCATTCGCCTGAGTCGACCCAATACCGTAAAGTGGAGCATACGGGGTCGATAGAGCGGTGGAGGGCACTGAAGCGGATGGCCTGACGGCGGCGGCGGCCGTGCGTCTTTTGCATGACGTAAGCGTTTGCGAAGCGCTGGGGGCCTTCAACGTCCTATTTCCAGAGGGAACGCTGTTGCCTGCGACAGCGAGCGTAAGGGTGAGTTTCAGTCCGGTCGCAGGCGCCAACAACAGCATTTCGTTCTTCGAGGGGGAGCGGCCTTTGGCGGCGGCTCTCTACAAGTCAGGCAAGCCGGCAAGTGAAGAGGTTGCCCGGGTACTCGACATTAGTGTTGCTCTCGATGCGCTTGGAAATTTCTCGGCGCATGCTGCCCCCGTCGCTGGTGCATCGCAGTTCGTTGTGTTCTGTGCGACGTTAGACGTTCCCCGCACGACCGCCTGTTCATCGGCGGATGTGGTTGTTATCCGTATTCCCGAAAGCCGTGATGAGGTCGTTCATGCGTCGGCGCTTGGTCGAGACGCTGAAAATGACTCGGCCAATGTACTAGATGCTTTTGTCGGATTCACCGTAGATGGTGAGGTTCTGGAGTGTGTGTTCGAGCCAAGAAGAGTGCTGCCTGCATCCAAACTCATAGAGCCGGTTTTCTCGGACGACGATCGTCGCGTTGGGATTCTATCAATCGATCCGATCGATCTCGATGAAGAAGAACGCGAAGAACTAGATAACACGTCAACTTTGACGATGATTAGCGACGATCGCGACAACGCAATCTGTTTTCACATCCCTGATGGCGTGGAGAGACTGAAGCTCACTGTGCTTCCAGGAGGCGAACTTAAGCTGGAAGCTCTGCAGGAAGGGGGGCTCGTTGCGCTGGAAGGAGTCTATGGCTTCTTCGAGTTCGAGTCGGAGGCTCCTTCGAGTGAGATCGATCAAGAGGGTGAGACGGAGATTGCAGAGCTTGAGGTAGAGCCGGAGCCGGAGCCAGAGCCCGAGCCCGAGCCAGAACCGGCGCCGGAGCCGGAGCCGGAGCCAGAGCAACGGGTGAACAAGTTGCTCGCACCTCCTACAGAAGCGCACAGCGTGTCCCGGCTATTCGTTTCGCACCACTCAAATGCTGATGGAGAGTTCGCCGTTTGGCTTGTGACTCAGCTAGAAGCGGCGGGCGTCCGGTGTTGGGTCGCTCCGCGCGACATCAGAGCAGGCGCGAACTGGCATCGCTCGATTACGAAGGCGATTGGTGAGTGCGACTCCATGGTCGTTGTTGTGTCAAAGGCATCGCTCGAAAGTGAGTTTGTTCAAGGTGAAGTTCATCGGGCGTTGGACCAGCGGAAAGGGGTGGTGCCACTGCTGCTTGAGGCGGGACTCATCTACACCGACATCGATGTGCGACTCGAAACCAAGCAACGGATAGATTGGTGGAAGGTGGGTGACGCCGGCCTTGGCATTCTGATCGCATCACTACGAAAGCAGTAGCACGGAGGCGCGGAGAAGGCGCGCAACCCCGGCATTCAGCTCTACGCAATCCCAAGTAAAATCGCCGCCGCGCCCGCCAAAGGCGCGGGCGCCGCCGCATGCGCCGATTGAACCGGCGCCCGTCCGCGCCTAGTTGATCGGCGTGTCTGCCGAAATCGAACAACTCCTCCGTACCCGCCTCGATCCGCTCGACGCCGTCGCGCGCGAACACGAACGCACGCGCAGCGACAACGACCTAAACCCCGGCTTCGACAATCATCCCGAGCAACGCCCCGCCGCCGTGCTCGCGCCGATCATCAAGCGCGCGACCGGCTGGACCGTGCTCTTCACCGTGCGCTCTGTCGAAACGCCGGCGCATCCGGGGCAAATCTCTTTCCCCGGCGGGCGCGTGCAAGCGAATGACGCGAACGCCGTCGAAACCGCATTGCGCGAAACCTTCGAAGAGGTGGGCCTCGATCGCTCGTTCATCGAGCCGCTCGGCGCCTGGGATCGCTACGACACCATCACCGGCTATCGCGTCACGCCGATCGTCGGCCTCGTCGAACCTGGCTTCGATTTGAAACTCGATCCACGCGAAGTCGCGAGCGTGTTCGAAGCGCCGCTCGATTTCCTGATGAACCCCGCCAACCACGAAGTCCGCGAAGCCCAATGGCAAGGCCGCACGCGCTATTATTATGTGATGCCGTACGAAGGTCACGACATTTGGGGCGCAACGGCGGGCATGGTGCGCGCGCTGTACGAACGGTTACACACCTAACGCTCACTCACCCCCTCTCCCTTGCGGAGAGGGGGCAGGGGGCGAGGGGCGTTCAGCCGCCGCGCCATTTGCAAACACAAACGCCGCGCAACGCTTCAATCACCGCACTTGCTCGTTCGCCCCTCATCCCCTTACCCCTTCTCCGCGAGGGAGAAGGGGAGTCGGCAACATGCGGATTCGTTTCGCGTTGGCGGCAGCGCTGTTTCTTGGCGCGTGCGCTCAAATCAACGGCGCACTCAATCGCGATCCGGAAACGCAACAAGCGCAAGAAGCTCTGCCCGACGGCGGCCCGCCAGTCGTGAACGGCTTCTACGATTTCGAAGGATCGTGCCCCTTCGAGGGTTGCGGACTTGGCGATCTCTACGCGTTGGCGCCGGTTGAACTGCTCGAGCGTCCAGCGCTCGACGCACGCGTCGTTGCGACGGTGCAAGCCGGAGAATGGGTAAGCACGCGGAACAGCATCAATCGCTCGCGCCCCGCGCGCGGCGTGGTGATCGGCGAAGTGCGCAACCTCTACAGCAACGGAAACGGCATTCCGGTTCTCGAAGTGGGCGACGTTGTCTACGTGGTCGACTGGGAGGGCGAAGGCATGACGCGGCTATGGCACCGCGGCGAGTTCATCTCGTGGCAAGAAACGGGCGCCGACGAAAATGGCGTAGACGACGGCATCCGCTGGACGTGGTCGACGGACGAGCAGCGCGCCGCGGACCAAGCCGCCGGCGCCGGCTGGTGGCTCGAAGTTCAGCGCTCAAACGGCGAACGCGGCTGGACCCGCAATGCCGGAGATTTCGATTGCCTCGGCCAGATCGATCCGTCGCCGCGCTGCGAGGAGCGTTGGCGCGCGTCCACGCAGTGACGTTGCGCTAGCTGCCGTCATTGAAGCCGCGCGCGAACTGCGCGAAGAGAGGCAATGACCGCCGCCATCACGCACGCCGCCTGGCTGAAAGCGCCCGAAACCCAAAAGCTGCTCGCAGCTCTTGAAGCCGCGCGCGCTGGCGGCTCGCGGTTCGTCGGCGGCTGTGTGCGCAACACTTTGCTCGGCGCGCCGGTCGACGATCTCGACATCGCCACGCAGCTCACGCCGCAAGAGGTGATCGCCGTCGCCACCAAAGCCGGCTTCGCCGCGCACCCAACCGGCATCGAACACGGCACCGTCACCGTGGTCGTCGATCACCACCCGTTCGAGATCACCACGCTCCGCCGCGACGTCACCACCGACGGCCGCCGCGCCACCGTCGCCTTCACCGAAAGCTGGGAGGAGGACGCCCAGCGCCGCGACTTCCGCATGAACGCGCTCTACGCCGACGCGCAGGGGCAGATCCACGATCCCACCGGCGGCGGCTTGGACGACGCGCGCGCCGGCCGCGTCATCTTCATCGGCGACGCGGCGACGCGCATCAAAGAAGACTATCTGCGCATTCTGCGCTTTTTCCGCTTCAACGCCTGGTACGCGCGCACGCCGCTTGATCCGCATGGTCTCGACGCTTGCGCCGATCTCGTCGCCGGTCTCGATACGCTTTCAGTCGAGCGCATCTGGAAAGAAGTGAAGAAGCTTCTCGGCGCGCCCGATCCGCGCGCGGCGTGGGAGGGGATGAGCGCCATCGAAGTGCGCGCCCGCGCGCTGCCGGAGATGAACAACACGCCGCGCCTGCGGGCGTTGATGGACCTTGAAGCCGATCTGATGTTGCCGGTCGACGCAATGACGCGCGTCGCCGCCGCGCTCGAAGACCAGGAAAGCGCCAAAGCGCTCTCGCGCCGCCTGAAGCTCTCGAACGAAGAGCGCGATCGCCTCGTCGCCGCGCTCGGCGATGACGTGAAGATCACCAGCTACATGTCGCTCCGCGAAATGCGCCGCGCCATCTACAAGCTCGGCAACGAAGCCTTCGGCGATCGCGTGCTGCTCGCTTGGGCCAGCGCCGGCGGCGAGAAAGCGCAGCAATGGCGCGCACTCACTGCACACGCAAAAATGTGGAAACCGCCCAAACTGCCGCTCACCGGCGACGAAGTGATGGCCGCCGGCGTGCCCGCGGGCCCGAAGGTCGGCATCATCATGCGCGAAGTCGAAGACTGGTGGATCGACGCCGATTTCCCGGATGACAAACTCAGCGTTATTGAGCGGCTGAAAGCTGTGGCGCAGGGGCTGAGCTGAAGCTCCGTCCTTTCCCGGTAGGGAAAGGTGGCTCGTGTGCGAAGCACGCGAGACGGAAAGGGCGGCGCCGGTGCTTGCCGATTTCCGCGCCACCCTCTCAGTCATCGCTAGCGCGCTGACAGCTCTCCCTAACGGGAGAGCACAAGACGGTAGTTACGCTTGCGCGACCTGAGCTTTGCGAAAGCGCGGCATTTCGAGCTTGCGAATCCACTTCCGCGCCGGCTCCTCGATCACGAGGTACGCCACCATCGAAGCCGCGATGCACACAACAAACACACCGACCATCGCGCCAACACGCGGCGCCAGATCGGACGTTTCCGTCACGCCAAACCGCTCAAGCGCATGAAACCACACGATGTCGATCGGCAAGTGGATCATATAAAGCGCGTAGCTCGCCGCGCCCAAGAACACGAAGATGCGACCAGACATCGGCGCATCGACGCCATGGCGCGAGGTTTCCGCCAAACCATAAAGCACACCAGCAAGCCCGAACCACGTCAGGCCTTCCCACCAACCGAGCGTCGTTACCGCGACAACCCAACCCGCGCTCACGGCGACGATCGGCCAAGCCCAGCTCTTCGGCGCCGCGTGCTCACGGCCGAACGCGTAGAGCGCAACACCCAACAAGAACGACGGCAAAATCCGCAGTGCGCCGATCTGCGCGGTCATCTGTGAGAAATTCTGTCCTACACCCGGGAAGACAGCGCTAAGATTGTCGAGCGCCCAAAACGAAAAGAGACACAACGCGATCGCGCCAACAGCAAACGCACCGGACCAACGCTTCGCCTCAAGCACAACACCCGCCACCAACGGGAAGAGAAGGTACGCCAACCATTCAGCGCTGATCGACCAACTCGGGAAATTCCAACCGACAGTGGGCGTCGTGCCCCAAGCGTGAACCATCAGCAGATGCGCCGGCAGATCGGAGAGGCGGAACGCGTCCGGATTGCTCTCGCCAACACCGAGGATCGACGCGCCGGCGAACAGCACCAGCATCGCGCCAAGCGCGGCGAGGTGCATTGGGTAAACCCGCGCGATCCGGTTCTTCAGGAAGCCGCCATAGCCAAACCGGCCGCCCTCAAGGCTCGTCAGATAGACGTGCGCGAGGATGAAGCCCGAGAGCGTGAAGAAGAGGTCGACCCCAAGGTAACCATCCGCCACCAGCCCAAACTGACCCATCCCAAGGCCCAGATGGTCCTTGAAATGGTACAGAAGCACCCATAACGCCGCGATAAATCGCAGCGAAGTCAGCGGCTTAAGCTCTTGGGGGTAGGTGAGTGCGGTCATGACCACTCGCCCGACGCAAGAAAAAGGCCGCGCCCGCGTCTTGTTATAACTTACGTTATAACTTAGATTGATCGCGCCATGACTGATGAAACCAAAAAGCCCGGCGTCAGCGACACCGAAGGGGCCCCTTTCGAAGCGGATAAGCCCGCCGCGAAGTCGTCCGGCCGCACCCTCAAGGTCCGCAAGATCGGCAACTCCCTGGGCGTCGTTCTGCCTAAGGACGTGCTGGCAAAGCTGCGTGTCGGCGAGGGCGACGAACTCAGCGTCAGCGAAACGCCGGACGGCGTGGCGCTGACTGGCGGCGATGCCGAGTTCGCGCGCCAGATGGAAATCATGCGCGACATCATGCGCCGCTACCGCAACACGTTGCGTGAGCTGGCTAAGTGAAGTCTCGAATTTGGGTCGAGCGTCGCATCGTGCTGGCCGCACACGATGAGGCGCTCGCCGCGCATGGCGGCGCCTCAGGCGTTCGCGATATCGGGCTGCTCGACTCGGCTTTGGCGCGGCCACAGAACCTGTTCGCATATGGCGAGGGCGATGCCGCGGCTCTTGCGGCCGCCTATGCGTTTGGCATCGTGCGCAACCATCCCTTCGTCGACGGCAACAAGCGCACGGCGTTCATGACGGCGGTGTTCTTCCTGGAACTCAATGGTCATCGATTCACAGCAAACGAAGTCGATGCCACGCTGCAGACGCTTGCCCTCGCCGCCAGCGAAATCGGCGAAGCCGAGTTCGCAGCGTGGCTGGGCGAAAACGTGCAGCCACGCTGACGGCTCATGGCCACTTCGCCACCGGCGGCATTGAACTCAGAATGCTCTCGACGTTCCCGCCCGTTTTCAGCCCGAACGTCGTGCCGCGGTCGTAGAGCAGGTTGAACTCCACATAGCGCCCGCGCTGTACGAGTTGTTCATCGCGGTCCGCCTCGCTCCATGGCGTCGCCATGTGCTTGCGCAGCAGCGGCATGTAGCCAGCCAGAAATGCGCGCCCGACATCCTGCGTGAACGCGAAGTCGCGCTCCCAGTCGCCGCTGTTGTGGTGATCGTAGAAAATGCCGCCGACGCCGCGTGGCTCGTTGCGATGCGGCAGCCAGAAATACTCGTCCGCCCATTTCTTGTAGCGCGCGTAAAGCCCGGCTTCGTGCTTCTCGCAGGCATCGCGGTACGGCGCGTGAAACGCCTGCGCGTCCGCGCTCGCCTCATCGCGCTGATAAGCCTGCGTCGGGTTCAAATCGCCGCCGCCGCCGAACCACCATTCCGTCGTCGTGATGTGGCGCGTGTTCATGTGCGCGGCGGGGCAGTGCGGATTGCGCAGGTGCGCGATCAGCGAAATGCCGCTCGCCCAAAAGCGCGGATCGTCCGCCGCGCCCTTCACGTTCTTCGCGAACTCGGGTGAGAACTCGCCGTACACCGTGCTCACATGCACGCCGACCTTCTCGAAGAACCGCCCCCGCATCATGCCGGCGACACCGCCGCCCTGATCGGCGCTGCCATCGCCCCGCCGCCACGGGGTCTTCACAAACCGGCCGGGCTCGCCCGGATAGAGCGCCGCCGGCGCCTCATCCTCCAGCGCCTCGAACGCCGCGCAGATCTGATCCCGCAGCTCTTCGAACCAAGCCTTTGCCCGCGCCTTGCGCTCTTCGCTCACGTCAATTTCTCCCAAGCCCCGGTCTGCCGCATGGCTTCAGTCAACACCACAGTCGCGGCAGTGATCACATTGAGCGAGCGCAAGCCGCGCACCATCGGCACCCGCACGCTGGCCTGCGCCGCGGCGTAAAGCTCCCCGGATGAGCCGGCGCTTTCGCGTCCAAGCACCAAGGTGTCGCCTGTGGAAAACGTGAAGTCCTGAAAGCTCACGGCCCCGTCTGTTTCCACCAATACGAGGCGTCCGTCCTTCCGTTCCGGCGCCGATTGGAATGCCCGCAAGGAGCTATGCCGCGCGACCTGCGCTTTGTCCCCATAGTCGAGCGCCGCCCGTTTCATCGACGCGTCCGTCAGGGGAAAGCCGCATGGTTCGATCACGTCCAAGCCCACGCCCAAGCAGGCAGAGAGGCGAAGTGCCGCGCCGAGATTTTGCGGGATGTCAGGTTGATAGAGGGCGAGCCGCACGTTATGGCCTCCACGCCGGAGAATCGGGGTTGAATCGGGGAAATCGGTCGTGCGCCTGCGGCGAGCCGCCGCGCGCTGGCAGTCCCGGATTATCCTAGCTTCACCGGCGAACCAAGGCCGGGAGATCATCAGCAGTGGCTGAAGCAGCACCTAGCGCGCATGAAGGTGAGACCACCCGGCGCGACTTCATTTACATTGCCGGCGCATCGGTCGCGACCGTCGGCGTTGCGGCAACGATCTGGCCGTTCATCGCGCAGATGAATCCCGCCGCCGACACGCTCGCCTTGTCGACGACGGAAGTCGATCTCTCTGCGGTGCCGGAAGGCCAGCAGATCAAAGTCATGTGGCAAGGCAAGCCGGTGTTTGTGCGTCACCG
Organism: uncultured Caulobacteraceae bacterium; assembly: GCA_937967425.1. The sequence goes on along the minus strand of CALBST010000225.1, from coordinate 36,740 downwards.
TACGGCGGCGGAAATTGCTTCAGCGCAGCGCGACGACTTCGCGACGCTGAAAGATCCGCAAACCGACGCCGAACGTCTCGTTCAAGAAAACGGCGAAGCCGGGCGTCCTGAGTGGATCGTGCTGCAAGCCAGCTGCACGCACCTGGGCTGCGTGCCCACCTTCGTCGATGGCTCGTCGTACGGCGGCTGGTTCTGCCCGTGCCACGGTTCGGATTACGACACGTCCGGCCGTATTCGCCGTGGCCCGGCCCCGGCCAACCTCCTCGTCGCGCCGTACCTCTTCACCGGCCCGACCGCCATTCGCATCGGCTAAAGTTTGGAGCGCTAAGTGAGCGGACCTTCCACCTACGAGCCGAAATCCGGCATCACGCGCTGGCTCGATCGGCGTCTGCCGATCATCCGGTTGGCGCACGACAGCTTCGTCGCTTACCCGACGCCGCGAAACCTCAATTATTGGTGGACGTTCGGCGCCATGCTGACGCTCTGCCTGGTCGTGCAGATCGTCACCGGCATCGTGCTGGCAATGCATTATGTGCCGCACATCAACATGGCGTTCGCCTCGGTGCAGCGCATTGAGCGCGACGTGCCGTTCGGCTGGCTCATTCAGAACATCCACGCCGTCGGCGCCTCGATGTTCTTCCTCGCCGTCTACATCCACATGTTCCGCGGTCTCTATTACGGCTCCTACAAGGCCCCGCGCGAACTGCTTTGGATTTTGGGCTGCGTGATCTACCTGCTCATGGTCGCCACCGGCTTCCTTGGCTACACGCTGCCGTGGGGCCAGATGTCGTTCTGGGGCGCAACCGTCATCACCAACCTCTTGGGCGCGCTGCCTCTGGTCGGCGAGAGCATCAAGAATTGGCTGATGGGCGGCTTCTCGGTCGACCAGCCGACGATCAACCGCTTCTTCTCGCTGCACTATCTGCTGCCGTTCGTGATCGCCGGCGTTGTCGGCCTCCACGTATGGGCGCTGCACGAAGCAGGGCAGAACAATCCCGTTGGCGTCGATGTGAAGTCGAAGGCCGATACGGTGCCGTTCACGCCGCACGCGACAATCAAGGATCTGTTCGCGACGACGCTCTTCGTGATCCTGTTCGCGGTCTTCGTCTTCTACATGCCGGATGCGCTCGGCCACGCCGACAACTTCATCCCGGCTGACCCGCTGAAGACGCCGCCGGAAATCGTGCCGGAATGGTACCTGCTGCCGTTCTACGCGATCCTGCGCGCGTTCGATTTCAACATCGGGCCGATCGATTCGAAGCTTGCCGGCGTGCTGGCGATGTTCGCCTCGATCGGCATTCTGTTCCTTCTGCCGTGGCTCGACACCTCGCGCGTGCGCTCGATGCGCTATCGCCCGATCGCGCGCCAGTTCTTCGTCATCTTCGTGATCGTCTGCATCTTCCTCGGTTGGTGCGGTGGTCAAAACCCCGGCAATATCCTGCTGAAGGCTGGTCAGTTCCAAGCGACGCTGAGCTGGGTCGAAGGCGGCCAAGTCAGCGAGCGGCCGGTCGAAGCCAGCGGCGCGGACAATTGGGAGGAAGCTTCCAACGACGCGCAGGCCGAGCTCCGTTCGAGCGGCGCGACGATGACGGCGGTGACCCGCACCGGCGCGACTACGGGCGTCGCCCGAAGCGTCACCGGCGGCGAAGTGCGCACGCGCACCGTCCAAGCCGAAACCGCCGATGAGCTCGAAACCGCGATTGGCGAAGTGAAGGAAGAAGTTGGTCAGGCCGCGCCGTTCTATACGGTTCAGCGCAGCTTCCCGCCGGCCTTCACCGTCACGAACTTCTCGCAGGTTCTGACGCTCTACTACTTCCTCTTCTTCCTTGTGATCCTGCCGATCCTCGGCCTGCGTGAGCGGCCTGAGCGCGTGCCGGACACCATCGCTAAACCCGTCACTGGCGGCGAAGCGCAGGGAGCATCGTAATGTTGCGCGCACTTACCGCCGCCGCGGCGCTGATCGTCGCCGGAGTTGGCGTGGCTTTCGCCGCCGTTCACGGCGAAGAGCCAGAAGAGTATCCGTTCTCGTTCCTGAGTCCGGTCGGGTCATACGATATGGCCGCCGTGCAACGCGGCTTCCAGGTCTACCAACAGGTCTGCGCGAACTGTCACTCGATGGATCACCTCTCGTATCGCCATCTTGGCGAGAAGGGCGGCCCGTTCGCGCTTTACATGGTTCGCGATCACGAAACTGGTGAAATGGCCCCGCACATCGGCAAGCCCGATCACGGCGGCAGGTTTGTTCAAGTGACGGACAACCCTTACGTTCGTGCGATCGCCGCCGGCGTCACCATTAGCGACATCGATCCGAACTCAGGCCAACCTACCGATCGTCCGGGCCGCATCTCGGATCGTTTCCGCCGTCCGTTCCCGAACCAGATCGCCGCTGCCGCGTCGAACGGCGGCGCGCCGCCGCCTGATCTTTCGGTCATCACCTCAGCCCGCCACGGTGGCGCGCGTTACATCCGCTCGCTGCTGATGGGCTATGACGGCGAAACCAAAGGCACGCTGCACCACAACCCCTATTTCCCGGGGGGCTGGCTCGCCATGGCGCCGCCGCTTGCGGAAGGCGCGGTGCCGTATTCCGATCCGGAAACGCCGCAGACTGTCGAGCAGTACGCCACCGACGTAGCGACGTTCCTGCAATGGGCCGCCGATCCGCACATGGAAGAGCGCAAACGCCTCGGCATCGTGGTGCTCGCGTTCCTGCTGGCGCTGGCCGGCTTGCTCTACCTCTCCTACAAGCAAGTCTGGCGCGGCGAGAGCCACTAAGCTCCGAGTCAAGGTTCAAGCGATATGACGGGGTGCGCATCCAGCGCGCCCCGTTTTCGCATCTACGAGCCGAGACAGGAGAACTCGGCCATGTCTGGCGAACGCGCGGGGAGAGGCGCGGCGATCATCGCCGCGCTCGCATACGCACTGCTTTGGGGCGGTTCGACCGCCTACCTCTACGCGACCGGCGGCGATTGGACGTCGGGCGTCTTCGTCATGGCCATTTTTGGCCTGGGCCTCGGTGGCATCGCCTGGCTCCTCACGCGCGGCGCCAACGCGCCGCGCATCGAGGTCGAGCATCCGCGCATCGAAAGCGGCGCGGTGATCATTTATCTCGCACTCTACGCCGTGCTCTTCCTCGGCTTCGGCATGACCTGGGCGCGACAAGCGTTCCCGCCGGGGCCGGAGCAGGAAAGTCTGGTGCTTGCGCTAAAGCTCGTCGTTCACGTCGTGCTCCCGGCGCTGCTGCTCATCTTCATGGGCGCCAAGCTTGGACCCATCACCCAACTCGGCCTCAGCGGCCGCAAATTCTGGCGCACTTTGATTGTGCTCGGCGCGATCATCCTCGCTATCGTTTGCGTGATCACGCCGAGTCTCAAGGAGATTTCCGGCATCCCACCCACGTTCGAAACGATGATCTGGGCGCTGCCGCTTGGTTACATTTGGATGACGCTCGAAGCTGGCGTCACCGAAGAATTCCTCTTCCGCGGCGTGCTGCAAACCCGGCTTACGGCTTGGTTCAACTCAGCTTGGGCCGGCGTGATCGTAACGTCGGTGCTCTTCGGCCTTGCGCACGCGCCTGGTCTCTTCATGCGCGGCGGCCCCGGCGTCGACGGCTGGAGCACCGATCCGCTGCAAGTGATCGCGCACACCATCGCCGTGCTCTCGCCGATCGGGCTGACCTTCGGCTTGATCTATGCACGCACGAAGTCGCTGCTTCTGGTCATTCTGCTGCACGGCCTCGTCGACTGGTTGCCGAACTTGGCGGACTTCGTCGAGACCTGGAGGTAACGGCGCCGCCTACGGCGCGCTGGCGCCGGTAGCGGTGTCGGTTGGTGTCGCCGTCATCAGCGGCGCGCCATTGATCGTCGGCGTGGCAGCGGCGTTTACGTCAATCACTTCGTTTTCGCTTGGCAGCGGCCGGCCCGCTGCTTCCACAGGCGCATACTGGATCACGCCGTTCACGCGTCCAGCGCGCGGACCGCGTTGCGCGGCGCCATGCGCCTCAGGGCCAGAAATCGCTTGGCCCAAGTACTGCGCCACATCGATGAGCCGCGGCGTGTCGCGCACGCCCGGATCGGGTACGTCAGCGTAGAAAATGTGCTGGCCAATGGTTTGCCGGCCTTGGCCGACGCGGGCCCAACGCGGGCGCACGGCGCGCGTGTGATAGAAGAGGGCGCCGCCAGTGGGGTCGACAGAACGGCCACTGAGCACTTCGCGCGCAATCTGATCCGCGACAAGCCATTCCGGATCGGTCGCAACACTCGACGGATCGCGCGCGAGGTTCATCACGGTGCGCCGGTTCGGATCGTTGCGATTCCATACAGAGAATTGCTTTGGCGACAGGATCACGGTCGAGAGATCTTCGCCAAAGCGTGGCCCGATGCGGTTGACCATGACGTGCGCCACTGCGCGCATGCCGGTTTCGCCTTCGCTGCGGGCTTCGCCCCATACGGTGGCGGCAAGCAAGCGCACTTCTGCTTCGTTCAGCACAACCGGCGTTGTGTCAGAGATCGCGGTTCCGGCAGGTTCTTGCGGAACGAATCCGATGATCGACCGTTCGCCACGGACAACCTCGGCTAACGCGTCGGGATAGAGCGCAAAATTCATCGCTGCAGCGAGCGCGAGCACACCGACCGCGCCAAGCGCGTGCAGAGAATGCTTGAGCGACTGCGGCTTCGCGCGCGCATTCTTCTTGTGGGAGCGGGAAAGTCCGATCCAGCGAGCGGCCATCTTGGTCTCTCTACAGCGCGCGGCGCGACGCGCCGTGGTTGGAAACATCAGGTGGTGGACCCGCTCGCAGCACGCGCGGACACGCGGCGTGCTTTCTACTTGTCCACAAGGCGAGATTTGGGCGCGCCGCTGGCGAATGCAGTCAAAAACCCCCGATTTTCCTTGCTTTTCTGTCAGAACCAGCCGCTCGACATTGTCTGCCAAGCAATGTTCCGGTTACGGCGCGTTCACGAACAGCTGTAGAGGCGAATGTCCACTTGGGAATGCTTCGCCATGACGAACGCGTCTTCAATCGACAGCGCCGCCAACGCCTATGTCCGCCATCGCTTCGTCCGCGCCTTCGCGGCGTCTTACTGGGTGGCGAGTGTGTTCGGCGTGATGCTCACGCTCGTGGGCGCAACCGTCTACGCGCTGTTTCGCAATTTCGCGCAGCTCTGGACCGTGCCGCTCGGCGTCATGCTCGCGCTCGTGGTTATCGGCGTGTTTGTCGCCGGCATAGGCATGCTCTGCGCCTTCGCCGACATGCTGCATCGCCGGCTGAGCGGCGCGCTGCTGTTTGCGCTCGCGATTTACGTTGTCGTCATCGCGGGTGGCGGGGCGCTGACGAGCATGCTTATGCTGATCGGCGTCGACATGGGGCTGCCGCTCAGCGACGCGCCATGGCTCGGTCTTCTCGGCATACTGGGCTCAGCCATTGCCTACGAAGCAGCGCGCCATGCGTGGTGGCAAATGACAGCGCCGCGCCCGCATTTTCTTGCGGTGCGCGGTTGGCGTCCGCCGCTCTGGCGCGTGCTCACCACATTGCGCCGCCAGCTCGGCCTTCCGGCGTTTCTTGCTTATGTCGGCAGGAACCGAACCCGCGCCAGCCTGCTCTATTTCGGCGTTGCGGTGCTCAATGTCGGCTTGATCATGCTGCTCATCCTGCCGACGATGTTCGCGTCGATGACTGAGTTCGACAATCCGTTCGCTCTTGGCGGCGCCTTGTTGCTGATGTTCGGTTTGCTGGCCGCAAACCTTCTCGGCGCCGGCAATATCATCGCATGCCGCGCCGATGCGCGCGCTACGGCGCTTTATCAAAACGTCCGCGAGTGGGATGCGCGCGCGCCCATCGTTTTCCTACGCTCCTTCAATCAAGATGATCGTCGCCTTCCCGTCACAGGCGGCGACGCCTTCGCGCGTTGGCCAGCCGGCATCAGCCGCTCGCGCACGCTCGACGAAATGCTGCTCGAACACGGTTCGCCCTACGGCCCCGTCATCGCCATCGGCGATCCGCGCGATCCGGTGCCGCCGCTGGGCGCGGCGCGTGTGTTCGTGCCTGAGCGCGGCAATGGTTGGCAGGACGTGGTGCGCGGGCTGGTCGACGCCTCGAAGTGCGTTGTGATGTGCCCCAACACCGGCGCCGGCGTGCAATGGGAGCTTGATCTCATTGCCTCGAGCGCAGCGCGGGTCAACGTAATCTTCTTGGCGTCGCCCGAACTCACCCGCGCCGACACGCTGGCGCTTTTCCGGCGCCTCGTGCCGAACCTGCCGGACATCGCCGCCGATCAAACGCCCATCGCCGCCTACGCGGAGCAGGGCCGCGAGTGGCGCGTGCTCACCGCCAAGACGCTCACCCTCAACGCCTACACCGCCGCGCTCAACTCTTCGCTGCAGGCGCTGTTTGGGCTCGAAGGCGTGGCGCTTCCGCAAAACAAAAGGCCCCAGCCGGAAGCCGGGGCCTTGAACGTTGAGGCCGCGAAAGCCGCCTAACGAATCTCGTTCTGGCTCTTCACGATCTTACCCACGAGGCCGTAAGCCTTCGCTTCTTCCGCCAGCATCCAATAATCGCGATCGACGTCGCGCTTGATCTTGTCGACAGGCTGGCCGGTCGCGTTGGCGAAGATCTGGTTCAGGCGTTCGCGCATGCGCAGGATTTCCCGCGCTTGGATTTCAACGTCCGACGCCATGCCGCCGACGCCGCCGCGCGGTTCGTGCAGCAGGAAGCGCGTGTTCGGCAGGCAATAGCGGTTCTCGCGCTCGGCGGCGCAATAAATCAGCGCGCCTGCGCTGGCGACCCAGCCTGTGCCCAGCATGCGCACCGGCGCGTTGATGAACTTGATCACGTCATGGATCATGTCGCCGCTCTCGACGTGGCCGCCGGGCGAGGAAATCACGAACGTGATCGGGTTGGCGTTCTGCGAAGCGAGGGCGAAGAGGCGCTCGGTCACGCGGCGCGCCTGAATGTCGTTCACTTCGCCTGTGAGCATGACGACGCGCGCTTCAAACAGCGCCTTTTCGATCACGTCGGGGGCGTTGCGGCCATCCGCCGGGTTCTTTGCGTCGTCTTCGTCGTCGAGGCGGGTGATCGAACCGATCATGTCGTAGGCTCCTGTCATGGCCGAACAGGTAGGCGGGTTCGCCCGTTTTTCCTAGAGCGCAAGGGCCGGCTGCCGCAGCGTTCGGGCCATCCTGTGGAAAACCCCGCATTTTCCATGCCTTGGCTTAACCATGCGGGCGGATCGCGTTAGGCCGGTGCGCCCATGAGCGACGTCTTCATCTCCTACAAGCGCGAGGACAAAGCCCGCGTCGAAGCGCTCTACACGCTTCTGCTCGATCTCGACGTCCCGGTTTGGTTCGACGCCGGTATTGAAGTCGGCGTCGAGTGGGAAGAACGCATTCTCGAACAGATCGGACGCGCGCAGGCTGTCATCGTGTGTTGGAGCTTCGCCGCGGTTTCGTCGCACTGGGTGATCCGCGAGGCCCAGATCGGCCTTGATCGCGGCATTCTCGTGCCGGTGACGATCCACCCATGCTCGCTCATTCCGCCGTTCGACGCGATCCAATCCGCCGATCTCACGCAATGGGACGGCGCGCCCGACGATCCGGAAGTTCAGAAGGTGCTGCTGAAGCTCGGCCTGCTGATCGGCAAGAAAAACCTCGCCCGCAATGCGCGCCTGCGCGCCGGCGGCCAGAAGGAAGCCATGGTCGATCTGATCCGGGCGCTGCTGATCGATCGCGCGCTCTCGGGCGGCGCGCCGTTCACTTACAAGGAAGCGGAAGACGCACTTCGCGCCGCCGCCCGCGAGCAGGATGTGCAGATCGGCGAGTTCGATCAGCATTCGCTGTGGGGCGCGCTCGACGCGATCGCCGAACAATGCCGCCGCCGCCGCGAACCGCCGCTCGACGTGCTCGTCGTCAGCAAGGATACCGGCCGCCCCGGCCGCGGTTATTGGCAGAAGCACGCATTTCTTCCGGGCGATGGCGACGACCTCGAAAAACAAGTTTTCGAACGCCACCTGGCTGCCGTCCGCGCTTCTGACTGGAGCCGGGACGTCTAGGCCGCTTCTGCCGCGCAGCGATCAAAGATCGTGTTGAACGCCGCGACAGCCGCATGCGGCCCCTGCGGATGCGCCCACACGCCTGCCGATACTGCCAGGAAATCCGCGCCCGCCCGCACCAGCGGCTCGGCATTCTCAACATTGATGCCGCCGATGGCGACGCACGGCGTTTCCATCGTTTCCTGCCAGATGCTCAAAATCTCCGGCTCCGCCCAGTGGGACGGATCTTTGGTGCCGGTCGGATAGAACGCGCCGAACGCCACATAGTCGGCGCCGGCCTCCGCTGCGTCATACGCGAGATCGCGCGAGTTGTGGCACGTCACGCCAACAATGCGGTCCTTGCCCATAAGCCGCCGTGCCTCGGCGTATGTCGCATCGCTTTGTCCCACATGCACGCCGTCGGCTTCGAGACGCGCCGCGAGATCGGGCCGGTCATTGACGATGAAGGCCGCGCCCGCCGCCTGCGCGATCGGCATTAGCGCCGCGCCCACGCGCAAGACATGCTCATCCGGCGCGCCTTTCAACCGCAGCTGTACCGCCGCCACGTCGCCGCCCGTGAGCGCCGCCTCCAATTCGCGTGACCAGCCCAAATCGTCGATGGACGGCGGGGTAATCAAATAGAGGCGGGCGCGATGCGGCATTGGGTTTCCAAGTGAGGACGCCGCCCAGTCTAAGCAAGGAACGCGCACGCATCTACGAGGCGCCGCCAGTGCGCGACTTTTCGGCCAAGAAAATAGCCGGGATGAAAGAGCATCCCGGCTAAAATCGTACCGTTCGTGGTTACGTGGGCCGCAGCAGCGTTACGCCGCCTGCTTCTCCAGCTTCTCGTTCCACTGACCTTGCGACGCCAAGCCGTTCATGCGGGCGCGATGCAGGAACGCGCGTTGCGCGGCGGCGGTGTTTTCTTTCTTGCCGCTCCAGGCTTTCTGCGGCGCAGCTTGCAGCGCGCGGCCGTAGGAGAATGTCATCTTCCACGGGAAGCCGCCAATTTCGTTCATGCGCGAGAGGTGCGCGGTCGCGAGTTCATCCGATTGGCCGCCCGAGAGATAAGCGATCCCCGGCACAGCACTTGGCACCGTGGACTTGAGCGCCGCGATCGTGCGCTCCGCCACTTCATCGATCGAAGCTTGCCGCACGCTGCCTTTGCCGGCGACGATCATGTTCGGCTTCAGGACGATGCCTTCCAGCGCCACGCGCTGTTCGGCCAGTTCGTTGAACACGGTTTGCAGCACCCAGCGGGTGACCTCATCACAACGCGCGGCGTCATGGTTGCCGTCCATCAGCACTTCCGGCTCGACGATCGGCACGATGTTCTCTTGTTGGCAGATGCGCGCGTAGCGGGCCAGCGCGTGGGCGTTCGACTTCACGCAGCCCCACGTCGGGATGCCATCGGCGATATCAATCACCGCGCGCCATTTCGCGAAGCGCGCGCCTTGCTCGTAATAGCTACGCAGACGCTTGGAGAGGCCGTCGAGACCCTTGGTGACGGTCTCGCCCGGGAAGCCGGCCATCTTGGTCGCGCCCTTATCGACCTTGATCCCCGGAATCGCGCCGGCGGCGGAGATGATGTCGACCAGCGGCGTGCCGTCAGCGGCCTTCTGAAAAAGCGTCTCCTCGAACAGGATGACGCCAGAGATGTACTTCATGGCGTCGCTGGCGCGGAACATCAGCTCGCGATAGTCGCGGCGATTGTCCTCGGTGTTTTCCACGCCGATCGCATCGAAGCGTTTCTTGATCGTGCCCGTGGATTCGTCCGCAGCCAGGATGCCCCGGCCCGGCGCCACCATGGCTTCCGCCACCTTGTTCAAGTCGTCGAGATTCACTGCTCGCCCCGTCAGATTGAATTGGATGGCGGTGTCTAACCCAGGCGTCCGAAAAACGCCACGCCGGGCAGGGGCATGGGGAAAAACTATCGCAGCAGGGCAGTTATGCGGGCCGACGAGCCCCGCATTTCCGTGGTTAAGCGGGCTTCGCCAATTCCGCCTCAAGCACCGAAACCAGCCGCGGATCGTCGGCCGCGACGTCCGGCGAAAAGCGGGCGACGACTTGGCCGTTCCGGCCGACGACGAACTTCTCGAAGTTCCAGAGGATGCCGGGCGCTGCGCCGCCGAGGTTCTTGCCGGCGAGGCGTTCGCGGAACGGGCCTTCGCCCGTCGCCTTCGGTTGCGCCGCTATCAAGGCCGCGTAGAGCGGGTGCTGGTCGTCACCGGCGACGGAGATCTTCGAGTACATCGGAAACTTCACGGCGTAGGTGGAAGCACAGAAGTCCGCGATCTCTGCATCACTGCCCGGCTCTTGGCCGAGGAAGTTGTTTGCGGGAAAGCCCAAGACTTCGAGGCCGGCATCGCGCTTGTCTTCGAAGAGCTTCTCCAAGCCAGCATATTGCGGCGTCAGCCCGCACTTCGACGCAACGTTCACGATCAAGAGCACCTTGCCCTTGTGGGCGGCGAGCGTATCGGCGCTGCCATCGATGCGCTTCAGCGGTATGTCTTGCAGTGATGCCATAGACTTTTCTCCTAGCGCTTTAGCGCGTCAACACCAGGAAGGGCCTTGCCCTCCATCCATTCCAAGAACGCACCGCCCGCCGTCGAGACGAACGTGAAGTCGCCCGCGACGCCCGCGTGATTTAGGGCGGCCACTGTGTCGCCCCCACCCGCGACTGCGATCAGCTTGCCGCTCTTGGCCAACTCAGCCGCTTCCTGCGCCGCAATCACCGTCGCCTGGTCGAACGGCGGCACTTCGAACACGCCGAGCGGGCCGTTCCAGATCAGAGTGTGTGAATGCTTCATCGCCTCGCGCAACTTGCGCACAGTTTTTTCGCCGGCGTCCAAAATCTTTTCGTCAGCACCGATGTCATCAAGACCAGTCATTCGACACTCGGCATGAGGCTTCACCTCTTTCGCCACGACGACATCGACCGGTAGCAAGATCTCGCACTTGCCTTTTGCCGCTTCCATGATCTGGCGGGCCGTGTCGGCCATGTCTTTCTCTGCGAGCGAGCCGCCGATCTCCACGCCTTGCGCATAGAGGAACGTGTTCGCCATGCCGCCGCCGATGGCCAGCTTGTCGAGCTTGTTGATCAGGTTTTGCAGCAGATCGAGCTTGGTCGAAACCTTCGCGCCGCCGACTATGCCGAGCACCGGCCGCTTCGGCGCCCCGAGCGCGGCGTCGAGCGCATCAAGCTCGCGCTCCATTTGTTTGCCGGCATACGCAGGAAGGACGTGCGCGACGCCCTCCGTCGATGCATGTGCGCGGTGCGCAGCGGAGAAGGCGTCGTTGACATAGAAATCGCCGAGCGCCGCGATCTGCTTCGCGAATTCCGGATCGTTGTTTTCTTCGCCTGCGTGATAACGCGTGTTTTCCAACAGGATCACGCCGCCCGCGGGCAACGCGTCGATCGCCGCTTTGGCCGCATCGCCCACGCAATCATCCGCGAACGCAACGTCCGCACCCAGAAGCTTCGCCAACGGCGCCGCCACCGGTTTCAGCGACATCTCCGGCACGCGCTTGCCCTTCGGCCGATCGAAGTGCGCGAGCAGCGCCACCTTACAATCCTTCGCCGTCAGCGCCTGGATCGTCGGGAGCGCCGCCCGCAACCGCGTATCATCGCTCACCGCGCCATCTTGCATCGGCACGTTGAAGTCGACACGCACCAGCGCCGTCTTTCCCGATGGCGCGTCTTCGATCCGGCGAAAGCTCACGTGTGTCCTCCAAGCAGCGTGCCGATCCAATAGGCGAGGGCCAGCACCACCGCAATCATCGCGATCGCAATGGCGCCCTGCGTCAGCCGCGTGCGCATCTGCATCGCCATCAACGGCCGTCGCCGTGTCCAGCCCCACGCCGCCACCGCGCCGACGAACACCATCACAGCGAAAATCGGCGCAAGCCCAACCCATCCCGCGACTAGCGCCAGAAGCGCGAACACAAGGTCGGAGCCCGCCGAGCCGATATTTGGACGCCGCTTCTGCACCGACCTACCCGATCAGGAAGTCTTTCTTGCCGAGCTCGATGCCCTCGGCGCGCAGAATGTCGTAGGCCGTCACTACGTGGAAATAGAAGTTCGGGATCGCCCACTGGTTCACATAATCGAGGCCGGAGAACTTCAGTTCCATGTTCGGAATCTTGATCGTGATTTCGCGCGTCTCCGAGCCCTCGAATTGCTCGGGCGTGTAACTTTCGACAATCGCCAGCACGCGCCTGATCCGCGCCTGCAGCTCCGCGAGATTGGTCTCGGTGTCTTCGATCGTCTCAATCTGCTGGCCGGCGAGGCGCGCGACGCAACCCTTGGCGTGATCGGTCGCGATCTGCACTTGCTTGGTCAGGTGGAACATGTCGGGCGCGAGTTTCGCGCTGAGCAGCGCGTTCGGATCTTGCCCTTTCGCCTTCGCTTGCTTCTCGGCGTTCGCCAGGATCGATGAGAGATTGTTCAGCATGCGCGCGAATACGCCCGCGCTGATGGCGTGCATTGATAGCTTGGTCATTGCTTGGATGATTTCCCCTGGCGTCCTGGATTTGAAATGCGACCCCGTTTGGGGTCGGCCTGTTGTCGCATTTCAAATCCAATAAGGACGCCAGAATCAAATGATTTCAGTGGGGCTTATTGATTTGAAATTCGCTTTGAGCGCTCCACCAAACTGGGGGCGAATTTCAAATCAGCCCCGCTGCGACGAGGCCGAGCCAATAGGCGCCGGCCTGTATGGAAATGATCGTGACGAAGCCGAGGGTCATTACCGTCGCCCACGTCGCGCCGCGCAACCGGTTCAGCACCGAGTTCCGCGTGATGGTCCAATAAGCCAGCATCGAGACCGCCGCCAGTGCCGTCAGCCACACCGGCGCATCAAAAAGGCCGCACGCGAATGCTGCAAGCGCGAAGCCGAGTTCGGTCATCGCGTTCGAGAAGCTGTGATAATGGCGCCTAACGACCATGCGCACGATTGGCGCACAATGATCGCGTTAACGCTGTAGTTTGCGCCTATCCGGCGTATGGGGCGCCGGCGTTTGAAAGTTGGAGCGCGGGGCTCCGCCCCGCATGCGGGCCAGAGGCCCGCGATCCAACCTGCTAGGGTCGCAACAAGTTCAACACGAACGCGAGCAGCCAGCCGATCCACGGAAACGACATGCCGCTGAGAATGGCGATGACGATCGTCTTGGTGTCCGAGCCTGTCAGCCGCCGCGAGAGATAGAATTCGCTCGCCACCCAAGCCGCCGCCGCGCCGATGAAGAAGATGCGGTAGCTGAGCTCCATATGCTCAACCGCGAGCAGCGCCGTGCCCAAGCCCACGCCCATCCCCCAAAGCTGACCTTTGGCGACAGGCGTGAGGTAGGGGAGGCGGAGTTTGGGGAGCTTCACACAACACGCTTCCCGGCCAAGTCGCGCAGAGCGCGGCGCTGAGCCGGGACCCATGGGCCAACAGGCTGAAGCGTCCACCATGGACCCTGGCTCGCCGCTGTGCGGCGTCCGGGGAACGGTGGATTTGTGATGTTCAAAATAACTAGATCAGCTTGCTCATCGCCACAGCCGTGTCGGCCATGCGGTTCGAGAAGCCCCACTCGTTGTCGTACCACGAGAGCACCGAGCAGAACTTGCCTTCCATGACCTTCGTCTGATCGTTGTGGAAGATCGATGAGTGCGGATCGTGGTTGAAGTCCATCGAGACGTTCGGGTGATCGGTGTTGGCGAGCACGCCCTTCAGCGCGCCTTCCGAGGCAGCCTTGATCGCCGCGTTGATCTCTTCCTTCGTCGTCGCGCGCTTGGCGACGAACTTGAAGTCCACCACGGAAACGTTCGGCGTCGGCACGCGGATCGAAATGCCGTCTAGCTTGCCCTTCAAATCCGGGATCACCAGGCCGATCGCCTTCGCGGCGCCCGTGCTGGTCGGGATCATGTTCAGCGCCGCAGCGCGGGCGCGATAGAGATCCTTGTGCAGCGTGTCGAGCGTCGGCTGGTCGCCGGTGTAGGAGTGGATCGTCGTCATCATGCCGTGATCGATGCCGATCGCGTCATGCAGAACCTTCACCACCGGGGCCAAGCAGTTGGTCGTGCACGAAGCGTTCGAGATCACGACGTGGTCCTTCGTCAGCCCTTGGTGGTTCACGCCGTACACAACCGTGTAGTCCGCGCCATCCGCCGGCGCCGAAACGATCACGCGCTTGGCGCCGCCTTCCAGGTGGAGCGCGGCCTTGTCACGCGCGGTGAAGATGCCCGTGCACTCGAGCGCGATATCGACGCCTAGATCCTTGTGCGGCAGCTCAGCCGGGTTCTTGATCGCCGTGACCTTGATCTTGCCGCGGCCGATATCGATCCAGTCCTCGCCGCTCTTCACGTCGCCCGGAAACTTGCCGTGGACGCTGTCGAAGCGGAGGAGGTGAGCGTTCGTCGCCACGGGGCCCAGATCGTTGATCGCCACAACGTCGATGTCCGTGCGGCCGCTCTCATAGATCGCGCGCAGAACGTTCCGGCCGATGCGCCCGAACCCGTTGATGGCAACCTTCACGCCCATAAGCCTCGTCTCCCGGAAAAATGCTGAATTTGGTGGCTTCCGATTAACTGCAATTGCCCGTTGCGTCCACGCCCGGAACAGCAACTCAGCCTTCCATCGAATCGATCACGGACGTAACAATTCGTCGCAATGGCGAGCGATTCCCTCACCGAGGCGCTGGACGCTCTGGAAACCGCCCTGGACCAAACCGAGGGCGCGGATGCGGACGCATTCGCCGAGGCGCTCGCCGAACCCGTCAAAGCTCTCAACGCAGCGGCCAGGGAGGCGCTACGCTGATGCACGCAACCGTGAAAATCCTGGGCGAAGACTACGCCATCGAGTGCGCCGAATGCGACACGCGCCGCCTCGAAGACCTCGCCAAGGTGCTTGAGCAGCGCCTGCAAGGCTTCAGCGGCGACACACCCGCCATGCGCCGCCTTGTGCTCACGGCGCTTGGCCTGATCGACGAAGCGCAGGCTACAAGCGCCGCACTCGCCCGCGCCCGCATGGAAATCGAGCGCCTCACTGACATGCTGGTCGAAGCGCAGCTCGCGTCGGAGCCGCCGGAGCCGACAGACACGCCCGATCGCGGCCGAGTCAGCGCGCTTCGCGCCACACACGGTAGAGCTTGAGGCGAGGCCGCCTCCGCACTAGATTCAGCGCGGGCGGTTTCTGCGGCGTGCGTGAGTTGCTTGCATCCCTGGGACCGTATCATTTCTCTCGGGAGCTGGCTCTGTGCCGGGCCGTGGCCTGGCGCACCTGGCGCCCACCTAGCGTGCTAGGGTTCGAGAGGATGAGTATCGCTTACGGCGCATGTGGTGCCGCCCAACCTGATCTTCCCCCGCACGCGGGGGAAGTCCCGAGCGAAGCGAGGGGAAGGGGGACGTTGTGATGACCCCCGCCGAACTCGAAGCCGCCAAAGCCGACGCCCGCATGCTGATGCGCGCCGAGCGCAACGCCGTCGAGCCGCGTGACGCGCCGCTCAAGCTCATCGAAAATTTTCCGCTCGAACTCGCGAAGCTCTCGCCCGTCGCCGGCTACTGGCCCGTCGGCAGCGAGATCGATGGCCGCCCGTTGCTCGCGGCGCTCGCCAAAGCCGGGCGGGTGGTGGCGCTGCCGCGCATGGAATCCCGCAACGGCCCCGCGCGTTTCCTGCAATGGCGCGGCGACGAAATCCTGAGCGCCGACGCGTTCGGCGTACCATCGCCGCCCGCCACCGGCGCCGATCTCTCACCGCGCCTCTTCCTCGTTCCGCTCATCGCCTTCGACCGCGCCGGCCGTCGCCTCGGCCAAGGCGGCGGCCACTACGACCGCATCATCTCGCTCTACCGCGCCCACGGCGCGATCGCCGCAGGGCTCGCGTACGCAGAGCAGGAAATGGGGGTGGTGCCAACGGGCCCGCACGACGCACACCTCGATTGGATCATCACCCCCAAAGAAGCGATCCGCTGCGGCAGAGGCGAGGGCTTGCGCGGATTGAGCGACTAGCCCGTCCATGGAGCGCCGGCGTCCTCGCTGGCATGTTCGGCCAGTGCGTGGCGCCGCGCTTCGACAAACTCAGCGTGACGCCAGAGCAAGCGACAGCGCCAATGTCAAAAACAGGTTTCACCCTTAGTCCGTCGAAAGGCGACGCGGGCCAAGAAGGACGCTGCCGCTTGGCGCTAGTCCCTAGCCGCCGCCATCTCTGTGGCCACCATCGCCGTGCGGCGATGGGGCCGCAGACTAGGGCGCTCGACGTACACGATCTCCTTCCCCGCGCGCTGCAGGCCGAGTTGCAGAATGCGGTTTAGGAGTTCGGGATAAGCGATGCCGTCATGCAGCGCCGATTGCGCCAGCTCTTCGCTTGCCGCGATTTCCGGGTTGGGGTTTGCTTCGATGAAGTAGGGCGTGCCGTTCGCATCGAGCCTTAAGTCGATGCGCGCGTAGCCATCCATCTCAAGGACGCGGCAGCAGCGTTTCACCATGTCGCGAATTTTGTTGGTCAGGGTGGGCGTCAGCTCTTCCGCCGGACCTTGCACCACGCCGCGCTTCTTCTGGTATTCGACATTGTGCTTCACATGCTCGGTCGCGATCGGCAGCGCCCCGGCCGCAAGCGCGGTGAACTTCAGCTCCCAGATCGGCAAAGCCGTCAGCCGGTCATTGCCGAGCACGCCGACATAAATCTCGCGCCCATCGATATATTGCTCGACGATCGCCGCGGTCCCGATGCGCTCGTGAATGAACGCGACGCGCTCTTCCAGCTTCTCATCACTATCGACGACAGAGTTCTGCGAAATGCCGGCCGACGCATCTTCCGTCACACTCTTCACGATCAGCGGAAATTTCAGCCGCTTCGGCCGCTTTGCCTTGCGCCCGATCGGCACCACAACGAATGCCGGCGTCGGGATGTTGTGATACTTCATCAGCTTCTTCGACAGGTCTTTGCCCTGCGAAAGCATCTGCCCGCGCGGCCCGCAGCCCGTGTACGGCACTTTCAGCAATTCGAGGAAGCTCGCGACGTGCTGGCAATAGAGCGTGTCGCCGTGAAACTGATCGAGCAGATTGAAGACGATGTCCGGTCTGAAGTCATCGACCGCGTCGCGCAGTGGCGTCAGATCGAACTGCACGCCGAGACCCTGAACCTCGTGCCCGTTCGCGCGCAGCGTAGTGAACACGTCCCACTCTGTCTTGCAGGCGTAGATTTCTTTCTCGCTGAGGCCCTCTAAAGAGTCCGGCGGCAGCTGATCCGGCCGGCAAATAACGAGGACGCGCAGACTCTTCATACGGCGAACCAGTGCCGGCGCGTGGTCGAGTAATGCGTGTGGATCGCTTTAGAACTCAGCATCGCCGTGATTTCAGCCCGCACTGTTGTTTCCGCCCGAGGCGACCTGAGTTTCAGCGCCTTACAGCGGGTGATCATGTCGTCGATCGCCGCATCAAGCGCGAGAGGAAACTCGCCGGTTCGCTTCGCCACCGCCCGAATGATCTTCGCGCGATTCTTACGAATGATTGAACTTGCGTGCGGCGCATTCGGTTTCCGCGCATCTTCTGGAAACATCTTGCGCAATTCGCGATCGAAAACTGTGGGCGTTTCGACTGCGTAGCGTTTCCGCTTTGCAGCATAATGTTCGCCGAGCGTGCCTTTGAGCTTCGATAGCGGATCGACCTCGAA
This sequence comes from uncultured Caulobacteraceae bacterium, assembly GCA_937967425.1. The sequence goes on along the minus strand of CALBST010000225.1, from coordinate 19,068 downwards.
GCGCTTCTGCGGCAGCGGTTTCTGACCCGCTAGTTCCGTCATCAGCTCATCGACATATTCGAGCTTTTCCAGCGCTTTCGGCCATTCGGCGTAGCGCTTTTTCCAGCCCGAGCGCGGCGTGAGCCAAACGGCGAACGTCTCGGCGAAGTCCTCATCGGGATGACATTGGGCGTACCAGCGCCGCAGATGCTGCACATGCGCCTTGCTGCTCGGATCGGGGCGGTAATGATCGGGATAGCGTTCGTTCGCGCGCCCAAACAATCGTTGAAACCGTTTTCTTTTGTGCAGCGCGAATGCGTACTCGACGACATGCCCCGCCTCATGCCGGAGCAGTTGCATGCACTCGCGCCGCGTGCCGCCTTCGACCTCCAGCATCATCTTGCGCTCAAGCCGCATCAGCCGCGGATGCGCGAGATAGAAGGGGAACGCCACCCCAGGCGTTTCCGTCGGGCTAAACCACTCATCTGAGAGCCAGCCGTGCATTTTAAGCGCGATCCCCCGCGCTTTCAGCTCAGCGTTCACCTCACGCAGGCATTCCGCCAGCCAGGTGCCGTCAAGGCGAACCTTCAGGTTCTTGACGGGAAACTCCAGGAGTTCGGCTTCCGAGAGATCGGTCCACCGCGCGGTTTCTCCACGCCCGGACTTCTTCCGCGCTGTCTTCATGCATCTTCAATTCCATGATTGCGCCCTTGGTTGCAAACCCCCATCGCGAAACATTCCAAAGCGCCGCAGGCGCTTGAGCCGGGGAGGCTCCCCGGCTAGAGAGCCCGCCCATGGCAGGCCACTCAAAATTTGCGAACATCCAGCACCGCAAGGGCGCTCAGGATAAGAAGCGCGCGCAGGTATTCACCAAGATCGCGCGTGAAATCCAGGCGGCGGTAAAGCTCGGCGGCGCCGATCCGAACGCCAATCCGCGCCTGTTCCGCGCTATGGCGGCCGGCCGCGCCGTCAACATGCCGAAGGACAACATCCAACGCGCCGTCGATAAGGGCAGCGGGGCGGGCGCCGAACAGCTTGAGGAAATCCGTTATGAGGGCTTCGGCCCCGGCGGCATCGGCGTCATCGTCGAATGTCTCACCGACAACAAGAACCGCACCGCCGGCGAGGTTCGCTCCGCGTTCTCGAAGCATGGCGGCAATCTGGGCGAAACCAATTCGGTTTCGAACTCATGGCGCAAGGTCGGCGAAGTTCGCTACCCGCTCGCCGCCGCCAGCGAAGACGCTATGCTGGAAGCGGCCATTGAGGCCGGCGCCGATGATTGCACCGTCGAAGGTGAGCACCACGTCATCACTTGCGAGATGAATGCGCTCGCGCCGGTCTCGGGCGGGCTCGCAAAGAAGTTCGGCGATCCCGCCAGCGCCAAGTTCGTCTGGCGCACCGACATCGCCATCCCGATCGAAGGCGAGGGCGCCGAGATGCTGATGAAGTTGTTGGATCAGCTCGACGATCTCGACGACGTCCAGGATGTCTATTCAAACGAAGACATCAGCGACGAAGAACTCGCGAGACTGGCGCAGTAGCCTCCATCAGCCTTGCGCAAAGAACACGCCAACTTGGTTCGCAAAGTTCCAAACCTGCGGAACTGCGAACCCAATCGCCGCCGCCCAGAGCGCGGCGGTTAGCGCTACCATGATGCGCGACCAGATTGTGCGTTTGCCGACCACCTGAAACTCGGCATCAATAATTTTGGCGCCCTGGCGCATCGGCGCCCGGCTCTCGCGCAATCGCGTTGTCTGTGTCCGGCTCATGGCCGAAATCAAAGCAAACAACGCGGCCAGGATATGGCAAAACCGCCGGCGCGTTGGCGCCGGCGGTTCCGATTGCAGTTACAGATCGCTTAGCCGCGACGGCGATCCCAGTCGTTCAGCGACGCGGTGAGGCGCGCATCCAGACGATCGAAGCGGCGGTCGAGATCGCGGCGTTCGGCCATCGTAAGGCCGTTGCGGCGGTACCGGTTTTCGAGCGCGGCGATCTCGCCATACTCACGCCGGAGCTGATACGCTTCGTTGCGCGTCAAGCGGCCGTCGCGAATGCCACGATCGATGCGCGCATCGAGCTGACGTTGGCGCTGGTTGATCGGCTGCCAATTGCGATCTTGGCGGTCGTTGCGCTCGAAGCGGATCTGCGCGCTCAGGCGGTCGAAGCGCATATCAAGATCGCGCCGTTCGGCAGGCGAGAGGCCGTAGCTTGCACGATAGCGCGCTTCAAGGCGGGCTAGCTCTCGAAACTCGCCGCGCAGCCGGGCGGCTTCGTTGCGCGTGAGGTCGCCGGAGCGAACACCGGCGTCGATGCGCGCATCGAGGTTGGCTTGGCGTTGGTTGATGCTCTGCCAGCTTTGAGCAGAAGCGGGGGCGGCTACCGCGAGCGCGCTCGCCGCAACGGCCATTGCAAGAAACTTATTCATCGTACCTTCCTCGGTTGCAGGCGGCCTCTACCGGGCCGGTCGCGTATTCAAACCCGGCGCTTCAGCATCGTTCCGGAGGAACATGAGCCAAGCTGTCGCGCCGTCCTGGTTCCCGGGCTGTTGCCAATCTGTGTCGAACCCTTCATAGCGACACATCTCGACAAAGTTCCGAGCCTCAGTTCGCGAGTATTGCGCGCGTGCTCTGAACCTAGGCTGATGGAGTGCTTCACAATGAGTGCTGGTGATCTCGTCGTTGTGTTCGGCGGTTCCGGCTTCATCGGTAAACAAGTTGTACGCGCGCTGGCGAAGCGCGGTTATCGCATACGCATTCCGATGCGCCGCCCGCACCTTGGCGCCGAACTGCGCGTGATGGGTGATGTCGGCCAAGTGCAGCTCGTGCAGGCCAACGTTCGCTTTCCGCAATCGATCGACGCCGCGCTCGAAGGCGCCGACGCCGTGGTGAACCTGGTCTCGACCATGTACGAGGGCGGCAAGCAGAATTTCGAAACGCTGAACGTCGAAGCGCCGAAAGCCATTGCCGAAGCGGCGGCCAAGCGCGGCATCAAACGCATCGTGCAAATGTCGGCGCTGGGCGCCGCCCCGAAAGGCGCACGCTACGCGCGCTCAAAATATCGCGGTGAGCGCGCCGTGCTCGAAGCCGTCCCGACAGCTACGATCCTGCGTCCCTCCATCGTGTTCGGTCCGGAAGATTCTTTCTTCAACCGCTTCGCCCACATGGCGACCATCGCGCCGGCGCTGCCGCTGATCGGCGGCGGCAAGACCAGATTCCAGCCGATCTTCGTCGGCGATGTCGCCGATGCAGTCGTCGCCGCGCTTTCAAGTCGCGAGGCGCAAGGCCGCGTTTATGAACTCGGCGGCCCACGCACCTATACGTTCAAGCAATTGCTTCAATTCATCACGGCCGAGATTGACCGTCCGCGTCCCTTCGTGCCGCTACCCTTTTTCTTCGCGCACCCGATCGGCCTGATCACCAATTGGGTTTTCGGCCTGCTGCCGTGGGATCCGCCGCTCACCGGCGACCAAGTCACCATGCTGAAGCGCGACAATGTCGTCGGCGCCGATCCGGACGCGCGCACCATCGCCGATCTCGGTGTCGCGCCGCTCGAAAGCGTCGAAGCGATCGTGCCGAGCTATCTCTGGCGCTTCCGTCCGTACGGACAATTCCAAACCAAGCAAAACCCAGCTTGAACGCGCGCATTATCCCACTGGCGGCGCTGCTCTTCGGCCTCGCGACCTTGGCCACGTTCATGTGGCTCGGCATGTCGCCCGAAGTGAGCGCCATCTACACGCGCGACGAAATCGCGCTCGCAACCAGCGAGTTTCAACGCAGTGTCACATTGGGCGATCTCGCCCGGGTGTTTGGCGATCCGCCGAACGCAGAGATCGTCGCGGCGCACCAGATCGTCAACGAGCGCGATCTCTACGCATTCATTCCCGCGTACACGCTCTTCCTCATCGCTGCCGCGCTGATGATCGGCGGCGCGCGCAATCCGGCGACTTGGATCGCCATGGTGTTTGCTTTGCTTGGCGGCGCGGCAGACGCTGTCGAAACCAGCATCCAGCTCCGCATCCTCGCTGACGTCGCGAACGCCGAGCAGCACTTGCCCGTCGCGACGTGGCATTGGCTCAAATATTCGGCGCTGGCGCTCAATGGGCTCGCCATCTCGGCTCTGTGCCTGCTGGCAATACGCAAGCGCTGGATCATCGGCGTCGTGGCGCTGCTGCCGCTGCCGTTTGTGCTGTTCGCGTGGGCTGGCTTTAGCTCGCCGCGGCTCTTCAGCATCGCCTTCGCGCTCTACTGGATCACGCTCCTCGTACTCGCGCTCATTGAGACGGTGCGGGGGAGAGGTGCGCAGGGCTAAGGCCGAATTCGTCTTCGATGTGACGGGCGACGATGGCGCGGTGGCAGCCGCGCCAATCGTGCTCCAAGCACATGATGCAAGTGCGCCCGCGCTTGGCCAGCTCAGCCGTTTCCGCCAACGCCATCTGGCTTTCCGGCTCGGCGAGCTTCGCCTCGAAGATCCGCGTCATCGTCTTCGTGTCGCCTTTGCGCGCCGCCTCGCGGCCGGCCTTCGGCGTGCCGAGCGGTTTCATGTGAATGTAGGCGATGCCTGCCGCATCGAGCGCCGCCGCTAGCGACTTTTTTGAGAAGCCGGCCCGCCGCGAATTCGCAACCTCGCGCACATCGACAAGCGTCTTGACCTTCGCCGTCTTCAGCGCCGCGACGAAATCAGCCTGCCCAACGTTTTCGTAGCCGATCGTGTAGAGCTTCGTCACAACCAGCCCATCGCCATGGCGCCAAGCAATACGGCGCCGAGGGCGATGCGATACCACGCGAACGGTGCAAAGCCCACGCGCGTCACATAATCGAGGAACGGCTTCACCACGATCAGCGCGGAGATAAAGGCAAACACAAACCCAATCGCGATTTCCGAGACGCGGTCGGCGCTGATCTGATCCTTGATTTCGAGGAAGTCGTAAATGAACGCCGCCACCATGGTTGGCATGGCGAGGAAGAACGAGAACTCCGCCGCCGCGCGCCGATCGAGGCCAAGCAGTAGGCCGCCATAGATCGTCGCTCCCGAGCGCGAAACGCCGGGTATCATCGCGATACATTGCATGAAGCCGACGGCGACGGCGCGCCAGATCGGCGTTTTCGCGGCGTCTGTTACCACTGGCGTCGGCGCGAACCGCTCAAGCACCAGCATCGCCGCGCCGCCGATCACGAGCGCCCAAGCGATGATGTTCAGGCTCTCATAGAGTACGAGCTTCACATAGTCGGCGGCGAAGAAGCCGATCACCAGCGCCGGCAGGAAGGCGAGAAACAGCATCAGCGCAAAGCGTCGCGCCTCGGGCTTGGTCGGCAGCCCGGTGACAACATCGATAATGCGCTGGCGATAGAGCCACATCACCGCCAGGATCGAGCCCAGCTGGATCATCACGGTGAAGACGCCGCCGGGATCGTCGTAGCCGATGGCGTCGGCGCCGAGCAGCAAGTGCGCTGTCGACGAGACCGGCAGGAATTCCGTCAGGCCCTGCAGCACGCCGAGCAGGGCGGCTTGGCCAAGCCGTGCGAACTGGTCGCCGAACTGGGTCAGCGCCAACGAGACGGCAATCAGCGCAGCGATGCCGCCGATGAGAACCAGCGTTGGGTTAAGCCCAAGGCGAGCGGCGAGGCCTGGGTTGGGTTCGGCCTGGGCCGGCTGATCATCCATCGTGGTTAGTTCACCGAGTCGCGACACGAGATTGTCCCATCCGAAGCAATCCGGCGCATCATGCAAGACTGCGGCCCACTGGCGCTGCAGTCTGGCCGTTCGTTGTGCCGAGCCTCTCATTTTCGTTGCAGTGCAGCGAAAACCTCCGCCGGCCGCTTGCTGCCGGGGTGAATCGGGTCATAAATGAAATAATCTTCCGCCATCCGCGACAGTTGGAGGGCGTTCGTGGCCGAACGCATGCAGAAATTCGTGTCTCTAGGGCAAGCTATGCCCCAAAAGCGTCCGGCCGAGGCGCGTGCTGGCGATTTCCACGAGATCTACGCTGATTTTATTGCGCAAAAGGCAGCCGAACAGGCCTCCCGCTGCGCCCAGTGCGGCGTGCCATTCTGCCAGACCCATTGCCCGCTTCAGAACAACATCCCTGACTGGCTCCGCCTCACGGCCGAGGGCCGTCTGCGCGAGGCCTATGAACTCTCGGCCTCAACCAACTCGATGCCCGAGGTCTGCGGCCGCATCTGCCCGCAGGATCGCCTCTGCGAGGGCGCGTGCGTGATCGAGCAGAGCGCGCACGGCGCCGTTACCATTGGCGCTGTCGAAAAATACCTGACTGAAACCGCCTGGCGCGAAGGCTGGGTCGCGCCGCTGACCGTGCGCGCTGAGCGCAGCGAGAGCATTGGCATCATCGGCGCTGGCCCTGCCGGCCTTGCTGCTGCCGAGCGCATGCGCCAACGCGGCTACCAGGTGACCGTGTACGATCGCCACGATCGCATCGGCGGCTTGCTCGTCTATGGAATCCCTAACTTCAAGCTTGAGAAGGACGTCGTTCAACGCCGTGCGCAACGCCTCATCGATGGCGGCGTCAAGTTCGAATTGAACTGCAATGTTGGCGAGACGATCAGCTTCGCCGATCTCCGCGCCAAGCACGACGCCGTGTTGATCGCGACGGGCGTTTACAAACCAAAGCCACTTAACGCCCCGAACGATCGCACGGTGGTGAAAGCGCTCGACTTCCTCATCGCCGCAAACCGCGTAGGCCTTGGCGATGATGTGCCCGAATTCAACAGCGGCGCGCTCAACGCCAACGGCCGCCGCGTCGTCGTGATCGGCGGCGGCGACACGGCGATGGATTGCGTCCGAACCGCGCGCCGCCAGGGCGCGAAGAGCGTCACCTGCCTCTATCGCCGCGACCGCGCCAACATGCCGGGATCACAGCGCGAAGTCGCGCACGCCGAAGAGGAGGGCGTCGCCTTCGATTGGCTCGCTGCGCCGAAGAGCGTGCGCGCCGGCAAGTCGCCCGCGGTCAAAGCCGTGCGCATGCAACTCGGCCAGCCCGACGAAAGCGGCCGTCAAACGCCGCAGGAGCAACCCGACAGCGCCTATGAAGTCCCCGGCGATCTCATCATCGCCGCGCTTGGCTTCGACGCAGAAGACCTGAGCGATTGGAATGTCGAACTCACGCGCTGGGGTACAGTGCGAGTTGATCCGCTCAGCTTCGCGACCAACGAACCGGGTGTCTACGCTGCCGGCGACATCGTCCGCGGCGCTTCGCTCGTTGTCTGGGCCATCCGCGAAGGCCGCGACGCCGCGGATGCGATGCACGCCTATGTGCAATCGCAAGCGAAGGTGGCTGCAGAATGAAGCGCCCTCCCTCATGGACCGCCGGCGTCCTCGCCGGCAACGGTGCTGCACAAACGTCTGCCGGCGAGACGCCGGCGGTCCATGAAGTGCAGCGCTACGTCGAACAGCGCGCGCATCTCGAAGCAAACGGCCTCTATCGCGCCGAGCACGAGCGCGACGCGTGCGGCGTTGGTCTCGTCGCGGCTATCGACGGCAAACCGCGCCGCGATGTTGTTACGCTCGCAATCGCCGCGCTGAAAGCTGTCTGGCACCGCGGCGCCGTCGACGCTGACGGCAAGACCGGCGACGGCGCCGGCATCTTAATCGAAGCACCGCAAGATTTCCTGCGTGAAGCCGTTACGCGCACGGGTCACACGCCGAAACATGGCCGCATCTTCGTTGGTCAAATTTTCCTGCCGCGTCTCGATCTCGGCGCACAAGAACGCGCGCGCGTCATCGTCGAGAGCGAAATCATCCGCGCCGGCTTCGTGCTCTATGGCTGGCGCCAAGTGCCGGTGAATATCAGTCAGATCGGCGAAAAGGCGAATGCCACTCGCCCTGAGATCGAGCAGGTATTGCTCTACGATCCGCAAGATCGCGCAGCCGAAATTGTCGATCGCGATCTCTTTATTTGCCGCCGCCGCATCGAAAAGCGCGCGCTCGCCGATAATGTCACCGAACTCTACGTGTGTTCATTGTCCGCGAAGCGGCTTGTCTACAAGGGCATGTTCCTCGCCGCGCAGATCGATGCATTCTATCCCGATCTTCGCGATGAGCGTTTCGTCTCATCGGTGGCGATCTATCATCAGCGCTATTCCACCAACACCTTCCCGCAATGGCGTCTCGCGCAGCCGTTCCGCATGCTCGCTCACAATGGCGAGATCAACACGCTGAAGGGCAACGTCAACTGGATGAAGAGCCATGAAATTCCCATGGCCTCTGATGCGTTCGGTGATGCCGGCGACGATGTGAAGCCGATTATTCAGCCCAACGGTTCGGATTCGGCTGCGCTCGACAACGTGTTCGAAGTGCTGGTCCGCGCGGGCCGCAGCGCGCCGATGGCGAAATCGCTGCTGATCCCGGAAGCGTGGGCGAAGTCCCCCACGATGAAGCCCGAGCACCGCGCACTCTATGCGTATTGCAACGCCGTGATGGAGCCGTGGGACGGGCCCGCCGCGCTCGCCATGTTCGATGGCCGCTGGGCGGTCGCCGGCCTCGACCGCAATGGGCTGCGGCCACTCCGTTACGCGCGCACCGAAGATGGCTTGCTTGCCGTCGGCTCCGAAACCGGCATGTGCCCGCTTGACGATCGCAAGATCATCGAGCGGGGGCGTATCGGCGCAGGCCAGATGATCGCCATCGACACGCACAAGGGCGAACTCTTCCATCATGACGAACTCGTCGATGAGCTCGCGAAGGCGCACCCGTACCGCGCTTGGCTCGATAACGTCATAGATCTCGACAAGAAACTCGAAGGGCCAGAGACGATCCTGTTCACCGATCGCCGCGAGTTGCTGCAACGGCAAACCGCGGCCGGCTTCACCATGGAAGATCTGGAGCTGCTGCTGCAGCCGATGATCGAAGACGGCAAGGAAGCCATCGGCTCGATGGGTGATGATGCGCCGCTCGCCGTGCTATCCGAGCAGAACCGGCCGCTCTCGCATTACTTCCGCCAGAACTTCAGCCAAGTCACGAACCCGCCGATCGACCCGCTGCGTGAAGGCCGGGTGATGACGCTGACCACGCGGTTCAAGAATCTCGGCAACATCTTGGCGCAAGACGAAACCCAATCGCGCGTCTATGTGCTCTCAAGCCCGATTCTCACCAACGGCATGTACACGCGCATGATGCGCGAAATGCGTGACGACGTCGCGCGCATCGACTGCACCTTCCCAACGCCTGAGCCCGGCGAAGATTCCGGCGCCACCTTGCGCAAGGCGCTTGTGCGGATTCAAGCCGAAGCGGAGCAGGCGGTTTCGTTCTACAAGCGCTCGCACGTCGTGCTGACCGATCGTCAGCAGGGCCCGGACCGTATCGGCATTCCGATGATCCTCGCCGTCAGCGCGGTGCACTCGCATCTCGTGGCGAAGGGGTTGCGCACCTATTGCTCGCTCACGGTGCGCTCAGCCGAATGTCTCGATCCTCACTATGCAGCAGTGTTGATTGGCTGTGGCGCGACGACGGTGAATCCATATCTCGCGCTTGAGACGATCGCAGACCGTGTGTCGCGCGGGCTGTGCGGCGAACTCACAGTAGAGCAAGCGGCCGCAAACTATCGCGCTGCACTCGAAGCTGGGTTGCTAAAGATCATCTCGAAGATGGGCATCTCGGTGATCTCCTCCTATCGCGGCGGCTTGAACTTCGAAGCCATCGGCCTCTCGCGCGCGCTGGTCGATGAATTCTTCCCGGGCCTCACCAGTCGCATCTCCGGCATCGGCCTCGGCGGCATCGCGCTAGAGGCTGCGGACCAGCACGCCAAAGCGCACGACGAAACGCTCACCGCGCTGCCCATCGGCGGCCAGTATCGCTATCGCGCCCGCGGCGAGCGCCACGCGCTCGAAGCCGACTCGATCCACCAGCTGCAACACGCTTGTGACACCGGCGATTACAAAGCCTACCGCAAATATTCCGAGTTCATCCGCGAACGCCGGCTCAATCAGCCCATCCAGCTGCGCGATCTGCTCGAAGTGCGCGAAGAAAAGCTGAACCCCACGCCGATCGGCGAGATCGAAAGCGTCAATGATATTCGCAAGCGCTTCCTGACGCCCGGGATGAGCATGGGCGCGCTTTCACCCGAAGCGCACGGCGCGCTCAACATCGCCATGAACCGCATTGGCGCGCGCAGCGTCAGTGGCGAGGGCGGCGAAGACCCTGAACGCTACAAGCCGCTGCCGAACGGCGACGATGCTAACTCCGCCGTGAAGCAGATCGCCTCCGGCCGCTTCGGCGTGACGGCTGAATATTTGAACCAGTGCCGCGAAATCGAGATAAAGGTCGCGCAGGGCGCCAAGCCCGGCGAGGGCGGCCAGTTGCCTGGCTTCAAGGTCACCGAACTCATCGCGCGCCTCCGTCACTCCACGCCCGGCGTCAGCCTGATCAGCCCGCCGCCGCACCATGACATCTACTCGATCGAAGATCTCGCTCAGCTCATCTACGATCTGAAGCAGATCAACCCGGTCGCACGCGTGTGCGTGAAGCTTGTCGCGCAATCGGGCATTGGTGCTGTCGCTGCAGGCGTGGCGAAAGCGGGCGCCGACGCCATCCTCATCTCAGGCCATGTTGGCGGCACCGGCGCGTCTCCACAAACGTCGATCAAATACGCCGGCATCCCATGGGAAATGGGCCTCGCCGAAGCGCATCAAACTTTGATGCTCAACAACCTCCGTCATCGCGTCCGCCTGCGCACCGATGGCGGCATCCGCACCGGCCGTGACGTCATTGTCGCCGCCATCCTCGGTGCGGAGGAGTTCGGCATCGGTACGGCGTCGCTGGTCGCGATGGGCTGTCTCATGGTGAGGCAGTGTCATTCAAACACATGCCCCGTCGGCGTCTGCACCCAGGACGAGGCGCTTCGCAAGAAGTTCACGGGTACGCCGGATAAAGTCGTGAATCTGATGAGCTTCATCGCCGAGGAAGTGCGCGAAATCCTCGCCATGATCGGCTTCCGGCGCCTCGAAGACATCATCGGCCGCACGGATTTGATCGAACAAATCAGCCGCGGCGCCGAGCACCTCGACGATCTCGATCTCAATCCGCTGCTCGTACGCGTCGATAGCCCGTACCCAAGCTATTGCACCCAGCTTGGCCGCAACGAACCGCCGCAAGCGCTTGACCACGAATTCATCGATCAGGCGCCAGGCTTTTTCGAGCGTGGCGAGAAGAAGCAGCTCGTCTTCAATGTTCGCAACACGCAGCGCGCCATCGGTGCGCGCGCGTCGGCGCACGTCACGCGCCGCGTCGGCCAGGATGCGCTGCCTGAAGGGCAGCTCACGGTGAAGTTGCGCGGCTCGTGCGGGCAAAGTCTCGGCGCGTGGCTCGTGCAGGGCATTGCGCTCGATGTCACGGGCGACGCAAACGATTACGTTGGCAAAGGTCTCAGTGGCGGCCTCATCACACTGCGCCCGCCGCCAGGAGAAGAGCCCGGCGCCATCATCGGCAACACCTGCCTCTATGGGGCAACGAGCGGCAAACTCTATGCCGCGGGCCTCGCCGGCGAACGCTTCGCCGTCCGCAACTCCGGCGCAACCGCGGTCATCGAAGGCGCCGGCGCCAATGCCTGCGAATATATGACAGGCGGCACGGTCGTCATTCTCGGCGCCGTCGGTGACAATTTCGGCGCCGGCATGTCGGGTGGCATGGCCTTCGTCTATGACGAAGACGGCACGTTCGCCGATCGCGCCAATCCGGACTCCATCGTCTGGCAGCGCCTCGCCTCCGCGCACTGGGAAAAGCAACTCAAGGCGCTCATTACCGATCACGGCAAGCGCACCGCCTCGCCCCGCGCCGCGCAACTGCTGGCAAATTGGGATAGCGCGCGCGTAAAGTTCTGGCAGGTTTGCCCAACGGAGATGATCCCGCGTCTCCAGCACGCATTGAATGACGATAAGGCTTCGTCATCCGTCGCGGCGGCTTGAGCGTTCGTCGCGCCTAGCATCCAAACGCGCGATCGCTCGCATCCATTGGGCATGTCAGGAAAGGGATTGGCACGCTTGGCGCTGCTCGTCTTCGTCGCGCTTGTCGGCGCGGGGTTGACGCTCGGCGCCATGAACGCGCCCGTGTTGGCGAGCCTCACATCACAACAAGCCGCCGTCCAGCCAGCGCCCTGACGAGGGAGGGAACACATGAACATTGCACGCACGGCCGCCGCCGCCTTCGCCATTCTTTCGCTCGCGGTCACCTCCGCAGTGGCGCAACACCCAAGCCAACAAGAGCAAGCGGCAACCCCAACGGCGAGCGCTGAGGCGCGCCGCGCCGATATCGCCGTGTTCCGTGATCGCTTCATCGCTCACGACGCCGCCTTAGTGGTCGCAGGCCGTCGTGCTGAAGCCGAGCAGCGTCTGGCTGCGCTCGAAGCGGGCGCGGAAAGAGTGAGCCAAGCGTATTTCGAACTTGAGCTCGCGCGCATCGTCGCGCTCGCCGACAATGGTCACACCGCCTACTTTCCCGGCCCCCGCTCGCGCCGGTTCAATCGAATCACGGAGGTCCGCTTCGCGCCGTTCGGCGGGGATTTCTACGTGCTGCGCGCCAATCCCGTGCACGCTGATTTGCTTGGCGCACGCCTTGTCGCCATTGATGGGCATCCGATCGCTCAGTTACGAGCGGCAGCACGTTCACTTGGCGGGGGTACAGATAGCTGGCGCGATCGCAACGCCAACTACTTCTTCGAAAGCCCCGAGCAGATGGAAGCTCTTGGCGTAATCGCCAACGCCAGCCGCGCCAGCTACCGCTTTCAACTCGCCAGCGGCCGCACTGTGACACGCCGCTTCAGCGCCGAGCCCGCGAATCCGGATCGCGTGCGCGCCAATGCGGACCGTTGGTACTATCCTGCGCCGGTGGAAGGCGAGGGTGACAACTGGCGCGCGTTGCTCACGGCCGATGCTGCGCCTTGGGCTTTGCAGGAGCCGGATACGCCATTCCGCATGCGCGATGCGCCGGAACTCGACGCGTTCTGGATCGAACTACGCCAGAACAACAGCAGCGGCGATGCAGACATCGCCGAATTCATGCTCGATTCCCTCGAAGCGGCGCGCACGTCCGGCCGGCGCAACATCGTGCTCGACATGCGCATGAACGGCGGCGGCGATCTTAACACGACGCGCGCCTGGGTGCGCCGCCTGCCGCGCACGGTTCAGGGGCGTGTGTTCGTGCTCACCAGTCCGTGGACGTTCTCGGCCGCGATTTCGACTGTCGGCTACCTCAAACAATCGGCGCCAGATCGCGTCACCATCGTCGGCGAAATGGTTGGCGACCGCCTCGATTTCCATGCGGAGGGCGACATATTCACCCTCCCCAATTCAGGTGGCGCTATCCTCATCGCCACTGAGCGTCACGATTATCGAACCGGCTGCCGAAATGTCGAGAACTGTCATGGTTCGGTCGTGCGGCATCCGATCGCCGTCGAAAGTCTCGCCCCGGACATCAACGCGCCGTGGACCATCGAGGCCTACCGCACTGGCCGTGATCCGGCCGCCGAGGCAATAGCGGCAGCATTGCGCTGATCGCACGCCGGCGGGCCGCGTCGCCGGGTTTTGGCGCCGTGGTATCGACGTTAGGCTGCGCCTGCGGCATACGCGCCAAGTGATTTCCGTGGCGCTCAAACGCAAGGCCGAAGCGCTGGGCTTCGACGCCGTGGGCATCGCCTCGGCGCGCGAAGCGTGGCCCGCAGGCGCACGCTTGCGCGAATTCCTGGATGAAGGCCGCCACGGCGATATGGCGTGGCTCGGGCAGCAACGCGATGGCGCAAATCCGCGCGAGCATCCGCAGCAGCTTTGGCCTGAGGCGCGCAGCGCGATCTTGGTCGGCCAAAGCTACGCGACCGCTGATGACGCCATCGCCTTGCTGCAGCAGCGGAAAAATGGGCTCGTTTCCGCCTATGCAGCGCGGCGTGATTACCACGACGTCGTCAAAGGCAAGCTGAAGCAGCTTGCGCAATGGCTCGCGCACGAAAGTGGCGCCGATGTCAAGGTCTTCGTCGATACCGCGCCGCTCATGGAAAAGCCGCTAGCCCAGCGTGCGGGACTCGGCTGGCAGGGCAAGCACACCAACCTCGTGTCGCGCACCCATGGCTCGTGGTTGTTTCTCGGCGCGATCCTTTCCGCGGCAGAACTCGACGCCGACACGCCGGAGCAAGATCATTGTGGCTCCTGCCGTGCATGCCTCGATGTATGCCCGACCGATGCCTTCCCAGCGCCGTACCAACTCGATGCGCGCCGTTGCCTCGCTTACCTCACGATTGAGTCCAAACAACAAATCCCACGCGCGTTTCGCGAAGCGCTCGGCAACCGCGTGTTCGGCTGCGACGATTGTTTGGCCGTCTGCCCTTGGAACAAGTTCGCGCAAACCTCGCGCGAAGCACGCATGGCGATGCGCGATGAACTCCGCCTCGCGCCGCTCGCGGAGCTGGCCGCACTCGATGGCGCCGCCTTTCGCGCGCGTTTCGCCGGAACGCCTGTAAAGCGAACTGGGCGTGATCGCTTCGTGCGCAACGTCGTGTGCGCGATTGGAAACAGTGGCGATGCTGCGCTCGCGCCGGTCGCGGAACAGCTAACCGGGGATTCATCCCCACTTGTGCGCGGGATGGCGGTATGGGCGGCGCGGCGGTTGCTTGACGCCGAGGCGTTCCAGCGCCTCAAATCAATCCGGGCGCCGCGCGAAGCCGATGCCAGCGTGGCGGAGGAATGGGATCAATGAACCCGGACGAGGAAGAGCCGAAGCAAGAAGGCGAACCCACGCCCGAGGACGTACGCGCCGAAGAAGGGATTGTGCCCGAGCCCCAGCCTGGAATTGCAGAGCCGGCGCATGAAGAACCGCAGCCCGAACTCGTAGAGCCCCCGCACCAGCCCGAACCAGTGCAAGCTCACGAAGCGCCTGCACCGGAGCCCGAACCAGAGCCGGTGAAAGCATACGATCCGCCGGAGCCCGAGTACGTCGAGCCCGAGCCGCCGCCGCCTGTATATGTGGCGCCACCGCCGCCACCCGTCGCGGAAGCGCCACCAAGCATTCATGAAGCCGCCGCGCGTGAATTGCACGAAGAGCCGTTGGCTGAGATCAAGCGCAATTACGAACCGCTGCAAGCGGCGCACGAACCCGACCCGCGTTCGGCGTTCGACGAAGAAGCATATCCGTTCGGCGAGCCCGACATTCCGATGCCGGCGCCAGCGCCGCGCGCCAGCGATCGGCAACGCCGCCGCGACGCCAAGCGCAATCTCGATCTCGATCTCGGCCGCATCAAGCGCCGCAAACGCTATGGCCTTTTCATCACCAGCATCAGCGTGTTGTTCATCGCGTTCGTGCTGGCGCCAGTGACGTGGGTGACCGCTTATCTCTTCGTCGAACCGCCATCGACGGTGCTGATGATGCAGCGCGCCGCGGAAGGCGAGACCATCCGCCACTACCCAGTGCCGCTCAATCGCATCTCACCGCACATTGTGCGCGCGCTCATTGCCTCGGAGGATGCAAACTTCTGCACGCACGACGGCTTCGACATCGAAGCAATTCAGCGCGCGATGGAATCCAACCGCCGCGGCAACGGCCCAATGCGCGGCGGCTCCACCATCAGCCAGCAGACAGCCAAGAACCTCTTCCTCTGGCCTGAGCGCGGTTGGGTGCGCAAAGGCTTTGAGACGTACTTCACCGCGTTGATCGAATTCATGTGGCCCAAGCGGCGCATCATGGAGGCGTATCTCAACAACATCGAGTTCGGTGACGGCAATTTCGGCATCGAAGCCGCCGCCCGCGCGCGCTTCGGCGTCTCCGCCGCCGATCTCACGCCTCTACAGGCCGCGCGCCTCGCCGCGATCGTGCCAAGTCCCAATCGCTGGAGCGCCACAAATCCGGGGCCATATGTGCGTGGCCGGTCCGCCACGATCGTGGCGCGCGCCCGCGAAGTGCGTAATTCGGGCGCCGCATCGTGTGTCTTGGCGATGGATCGCCCGGAAAATCGCTAATTCGCGTCAAACGCGCATGGGGGCTGCAAGGCGCGCGCGACTGAGCTAGGCTCCATCTGCTGTCACAACATATGGGGACCGCCATGTCATTGGCGTTGATGATTTCAATTGGCGCGCTCGCCGGCGTTATTCTGCTCGCGATCATCTTCTACGTTTGGTCGCGCTATTACGAAGCCCGCTACGATCTCACTTACATGACGCAGGACGACCGCGGTTTCCGCCGTGCGATCGAGGGCAAGGTCGTCCTCTGGGACTATGAGGAGAACGTCGTGCGCGGGCCGACAGCGCCGCACGTTGAATTCGTCGCGCTCGATCCCACCAATGGCGGCCGGCGCATGGTGAAGCTGATGGATCCGCGCACCGGCGCGATCAATCTCCGCCCACATTATTGCGCGCCCTTGCCGTTCGAAGCGGTGACCGCCGATTCTCACAAGGTCGTCGTCGATGCGCGCGTGCAATTCAGCCTGAACCGCGCTCTGTTGAAGCATGTCTACGAAATCCAGGAATTCTCCTTGGCGCTTGAAAGCCGTATCCAAAGCGCGTTCCGGGCTGAGATCGGCAAGCGCCACGATGAAGAGCTGCGCGCGTCGCTCCAGGAAGTTGAGCGTGGTGCAATCGAGCGCCTGCGGCGTGACGAAGCCGAGGGTGACGAAGCCGGTGAGCCCGGGATGGCGCTCGGCGTGCGCTTCCACACTGCAAACTTCACCTACTCGCAACCGGACGAGTTCGCGGCGTCCGCGCCTGCGGCGCTTGCCAACGCCTCGCTTCCGGCAAACGCAACGCCCGAACAGCAAGCCGCCGCCCGCGCGCTTGCACGCGCCGCGGGGGTGCTGTCGCTGCGCCCGCAGCAAATCGATCAGCTGGCTGATGTGTTCAAGAACCGCGATCCCGCTGCGCTTTCGGCGCTGATGACGCTGCTCGACATGCAAACGCGCCAAAACATCGCCGAAGCGCTCGCCGCCTCCGGCCAACTCCTGGTGCTGACGCCCCAAGAACTCGGCCTCATCGGCGCCACCGCCCAGCGTGATGCGATCGCCCGGCGTGTGACCCCAGCGCCCGCTCCCGCCCCAAATGGGGGCGCTCACCACCCCGAACAGCGCCTTTAGGCAGGCCTGCGGCGCCTCTGACGCTTGCGTTGAGGCGGGGACACACGCCAAGAGAGTCGAAGAGGACCACGGGCCGATCGGCCGAGGCGTCCGCGAGGGAGTGATCCTGCTTGAACGGATTGAGGCTCTTGCTCGCCCTTGCGGCGTTCGCAGGCATGATCGCGCTTTGCGTGCTCGGCTGGAATTACGGCGGCATGGGCGGTCTGATCGGCGCGGGTCTGGGTTTCCTGGTGCGCCTTGGTGGAAGCGGTCTCGATTGGGGTGAGCGGTTGGGCAACGGCTATGTCGGCGCGCTCATGGGTATGCCGGTGGGCTTGCTGATCGGCGGCCTCATCACCGTCGGCGCGCCTTATCTCCTCACGATGATCAACAACACGCCGTAATAAGAACCAAAACCGCGCGCCTCCTGTTTGGTGGGAGGACCTTGTCATGCGCGCCGTTGTTCTTGCGTTCGCCGTCGGATTGATGTCAGCCGCCGCGCTTGCGCAGGAAAAGCCGCCGCCGCCCGCGAACACGTCCGCGCAGATCAACTATTCCGGCTTCCGCAATCTGACAGCTGAGGTTGAAGCCTATCGCGAGAACCGGCTCGTCTCGCTCGCGGACTTTCGGCGCATGGCGCGCGAGCCGAACACCATCATTCTCGATGCGCGCTCGGCAGACGCTTATGCCGAGGGCCACATCGACGG
Source organism: uncultured Caulobacteraceae bacterium (assembly GCA_937967425.1). The sequence continues at coordinate 1,353 of CALBST010000225.1, read as the reverse complement.
CGCGATCAATCTGCCGTTCACGGATTTCACCGATCAAAGCCTGCGTGAAGCGCTCAGCGATCCGAACGTCCGCATCCTGATCTATTGCAACAACAATTTTTCCAACAACGCCCAGCCCGTGATCCTGAAGCGCGTTGAACTCGCGTTGAACATCCAGACCTTCATCAACCTCTACGGCTACGGCTATCGCAACGTCTATGAACTCGGCGACGTCGTCGATTTCAACGATCCGGCTGTAGGATGGGTGCGGGGCTAACGCGCCAGATCAGGGATAGCGCGCGGCAGTTGTTTGCGCTTATCTCGCGCCACCACAAAGGAGGCGGGGATGCACAGACGCGATCTGATCTTGGGCTTGAGCGCCGTGGCTCTTGTTGCCTGCACCCCGCCGCAACCGGAGCAAACGCCGGAGGAACAACGCGCGATCCCCGATCCAGCCGCGGTCGTTCGCCCGCTCTATGACCGCTATATGACCGAAGGCGCGCAGTTCCCGCCGCTCGAAGATCAAGCGCCGTGGTCGAACGCCACTCGTGCGCTGCTCTTGGCGATGATGCAGCGCTCGCAACAGATCAACGAGCCGATCCTCGATTTCGACCCAATTATCGCGGCGCAGGACTATCAGCTGAGCAACCTCAACGTTGTCACGGAAGCGGTTGTTGAGGGCAGCCACGCCTCAGCGCGCGCCACGTTCGACAATTCCGGCACACGTACGGAAGTGGTTTACGATCTTGTCTGGGAAGACGATCGCTGGAAGGTCGACAACATCCGCGGCGAAGGCTGGGATTTACGCCAGATTGCTACGGCTCCAACCGCGGATGTCGTGGCGCAATAGCTATTCCGCGAACAGCCGCACCGTCGCTGTGCGGCGGCGGAAGCTGGTTTCCTCGTAGAGCATCGAGACGCGTGTAATGTTGCGGTCATCGCCGTTCAGATCGATGGCGCGCGTGCATTCACCCGGATTGATGCGCTGGCGTACGGAGACATCCTGGTGGCCGCCATTGCGGAAGTACACGTCCACATCAATGAAGTGCACTGGGTTGCGGTACACGCAGAGCTTGATCCGCTCGAACTGACGCGGCCCGTCCACGATGATGGTGTCGCGATCTGTGCGGTCGCGCACTTCGCGCACGCCGATTTGAGTCCACGCTGCCGCCGGTGTCGCGCACGCGGCGAGCATTGCCAACGCGCCCGTCAAAACTGCCTTCAAGTTCACTTGTCGCCTCCAGCACAGGAGTCCTCGCACCCGCTTAAACGGGCGACAGCGAAATATCCGTCGCCGAATTGCGAAGTGCTGGTTACGGGCGCTCGTAGGGCGCGCCGGTGCGAATGCTCTCAAGCACATCGCCCAGCACCAGC
>CALBST010000224.1 GCA_937967425.1 uncultured Caulobacteraceae bacterium | reverse complement strand
TCGACTGCGCCTGAGCGATCGCCGCTTGGTCCTCGCCATAAATGCCGCGCAGATTGGCGCGCTCAAGCGGGCAAACCGCGTCGACAATGATTTGCAGCGGCGCGCCGCGTGTGGCGCGCGTAATCGCCGCCAGCACCGCATCGACATTATCCGCGGGCGTCGCCGCGAGTTCGGCCAGCACCGCGCCTTGCAGATGCGGCACCGGCGCCTCTTCGGCGCTCGGGATGGCTCCAAAAGCTGGGCTCGCGCCCGCCACTGCACACGCCGCTAACGCCGCCAAAATCCTGCGATAGGCCATACCTGCCCCCTCTAACTTGACGCTAATGTTAGCGATAACGCCTAGACAGGGAATGTCGAGCCAATCTTTTGTGCGCTAGCGCACAAAGACGGGTTTGCGGCGCCGGTGCGGCGCCATCGACACGGGCGCCGTCACCAACCGACCGCGCCCTGTTAGAAGCGCCGCTCGGCGATCCGCACCGTATCGCCTGGCATAACCGGGGTCGTGCTGGTCAAGACGTATTCGCGCTCAGCCACTTCATTGGCGTGCTTGATGAAGACCCGGCGGGTATCGGCCCGGTAAGAGAACCCGCCCGCTGTGGCGACCGCGTTCATGACATTGAGCCCCGCCGCATAAGGATAGGTGCCCGGGTCTTGAACCTCTCCCAGAATAAAAAACGGCCGATAATTCAGAACTTCTACGCTCATATTCGGCTGCAGCACGTAGCGCCTCAGCGCGGTTCGCAGCGATTCGGTGAACTCGGCGACGGTCTTGCCTTCGGCCGGGTGGTCGCCGATCAGCGGGTAGGAAATCACCCCGTTTGCGGCGACGACGAATTCGCCGGTCAGCTCCGCCTCGCCATAGACGCTGATCCGCAAACGGTCGGCCGGCCCCAACCGATACTCGGTGACAGATATTTGCGGCAATTCGGTTCCCGCGGGCATACTCCCAGTGCTGCCGCAGCTGGCGCATAAACCACCCGCCAACAAGCCAAGCACCGAGCGGCGCGCCACCTCATCCATCGCCATAAGCGACCCCTCTACTCATTGTAGGGTCGCATGTTAGCGCGGCGATCGGCCCGCTTCCAAGTCTCTAACGCCGCTAATCTTGCGAAGAGTCCTAGCGCACTTCTAAAAAGCGCACGGACTCGCCTTCCAGGCGCACGGCGGTCAGTGTTCCCGAAAAATAAGCGCCGGTATCGACCCCAATGCGGCGCGCGTCCACAAAAGGCGCCTTCACTGGCGTATGGCCGTGCACAATCCGGTATGGAAGCGGCTTCTTGTCGTCGAGAAAGCGTGCCCGAATCCAGAACAGATCCTCCTCGCGCTGGTGCTCAAGCGCGCGCTTGGGATCAATGCCCGCATGCACGAAACAATAATCGCCCAGCACCACATAGCGCTCAAGCGTTCGCAAAAATACACGATGGGCGTCCGGCATCAGCGCGTTGAGTTGGGCTGCGGCGGCCGCGATCTCGCCGGCGCCAGCCGCAGCGCCCGGCAGCGGATGGACGCCATAGGATGCAAGCGTCTGCAATCCGCCATGATCGAGCCAGGCGCGTCCGGCTAACGGCTCGTCCAAGAATTTCAACATGGCGGCCTCATGATTGCCGCTCAAAAAGCGCCGCTCAAACCCATGCGGCCGCCCTGCCGTTATCAGATCCAGCACAGCCTTGCTGTCGGGGCCCCGGTCAACGTAATCGCCAACGAAGATCACGATTGGATCCGGCGCATCGATGGCGCGGAACTGTTGCTCAAGCCGATCGAGCATGCGGCTAAGAAGGTCGGCGCGCCCGTGGATGTCGCCAATTGCAAAACCCACACGCCCGTCGAGAAAGCGTGGACCGGTTTTCGTCTTGTCGCCCCAAATTGGCATGCCGCGCGACTTATGCGGCGCCGCGTCCACTGGCGCAATCATGGCGCCATCTTGATGTCAGCGCGCCAGTCATGCAGCGGAATCGCCTCGACGCGCGGCGGCGAGCTTGTAGTCTTGCAGCCTTGGGAGGGGATGAATGCAGGCGTTGCTGAACCGGTTGAAGGACGTCAACGCTGGCGCTTTCATCGTCATGAGCATCCTGCTCCTGGCGCTTCTCCTCAACGGCGCAAACAACGCCGCGGGCGCGGCCCTTCTGTCCTTGACGCTGCTCGCTCTGCTGTTCGCGACAATCCTTATGACCAGCGCCGGCCGGCTCTCACGGACACTGCGCGCCAACTGGATCAGCGTCCTTGGCGCTCTGGCTTTTGTTGCTCTGGCGGCCACGACCGCCTTCATGAGCCCTCAAGAGCTGCAAGCGCATCCGCTCTGGTCAATCGTTGGCGGCGCTGATGCGCCCCTCTCCGTGTCGCCCTATCGCACCATCGAAGGCGTCGTCGCGCTTTGTGGACCCTTATCGGCGTTTCTCTTGGGCGCTCTCTATGCGCCCAGTCGCGAGGCCCGCGACTGGGTCGGGCGATGGGCGATCGCATTGGGCGCGCTCTATAGCTTCGCCGGGCTCTATCTATTCTACGCGGTCGGCGGCAATCCGCGCTTGGACGTCGACGTCGGATCGGCCAATGCGGCCGCAGCCCTCTTCGGAACCTTGATGGTGATCGCGGCGACCTTGATCGCGCGCGGCGCGCGCGGACGGCTGGGTAAGACGAGCCACGCGCTTGATCATTGGGGCTGGGGCGCTGGCCGGCTTGTTTTAAGCGCCCCGGTATCGTTCGCCGTGCTGCTGGCGCTCTTTGCTTGCCTCCTGCTGACCGCCTCGCGCGGCGGCTTAGTGGCGACCTCGGTGGCCCTTATCATCTTCTTGAGCGCATTGCTGGCGCAATCAATGACGCGTGGCGGCGCGCGCGGCGCCGTTGCGCTTGCGCCAATTGGCCTCCTGATCGCCGTTCTAGCCGTGCTGTTTGTGCGCGGCGGCGAGGATGTGCTGGCGCGGTTTGCGCTGGCCGGCGACGACTGGGAAGTGCGGCGGGTTCTGGCCGATGCGCATTACGCGCACTTTCTCGAGCGTCCTCTCTTTGGCCACGGATTGAACACCTATCACGAACTCAACATGCTGGCGATAACGCCAGAGAACTGGCGCATGCTGGGCGCGCCCGGCTCGGCGCATAACATATTCATTCAGGCGCTCGAGGAGACAGGCGTTGCAGGCCTCACGCTTTGGGTGCTGATGTTAGCGCCACTCTTGGCGCGCGCCTTGTGGCGCTTGGCGCGCGGAGAAGGCGGCGTCGAGTGGGCGGCGGCGGCCCTCGCTATGAGCGCGCTCTTGTTGCTTCATGGCCTTGTCGATTTCGCGCTGCAGGTGCCGGCCATCGCCGCCTTTTACGCCTTCATGCTGGGCGCAAGCGTGGGCGCGCCGCAGCGTTAGGAGCAGAGCTCCCTGCCCGCCTCAAGGCGCTATGTGTTGGACATAGGAAGGCGTCGAGCCGCAGCCGCCGAAGGCCGGCAGACACGGCGTCGCCGATTTAAGCGGCGCGAATGCGGCCGGCAGATCAGACCCACGCGCCGTTGCCAGCATGGTGGTGGCGATCGTCTCCGCCGCGGCAGATCCGCTCAGGCGCTCTTGCATCAAGCGCGCAAAACGCGCCTCTGCGTTGATATCGACATGCCGCCGCGCTGGATGCGTGAGCCCTTCAGCCCGCGCCGCCGCCCAGTGGCTGAGCGCCGGGCCCACCTGACGGGAAATCCAGACATAGTCGAGACTGGCGAGCGCACGCGGTTCGCTATGGAGATTATCGAGGACAAAGTCGCCGCGATCAGTTTGTACGATCAAGACCGCATGCAAACCAACGCCTGGCGCGATCGCCACCGCCATGGCAATCGAGTCCGGCGCATAACCAAGCGTCAGCAGACGGGCGCGTTTTTCGAGGACGTAATCCTCACAATCTCCCCGCGCGCCGGCGGCGCCGACAAGCAGCGGACGCTGCCAATATTCTTCCCGGCCATAGAGCACCCGATCGGTGACGGGGCGAATGGCGCGATTTATCTCGCGATTGACCCGCCGCAACTCAAGCCAGCGCGCGTCAGTGAGCGTCATTAGGCTGGAACTGGCCTCAACCCTCTGTTGGGCGCCGCGTGACAGACGTGTGGCCATCATCGCCGCGAACACCGTGTCTTCGCTCTGATGGGCGGAAATCGTTTGCCGGGTGGCCGCACCCGTGGCCGGCATGAGACCACGCAGATCGTTGAACCTGGCGGCCCCGCACTCTTGCGGACGCCGCGCGCAATAATCCAACAACCCGTCCGGAGCCGCGACCTCTACACCCGCCGTTAAGCGAGAAGCCGATACCAGGCGATCCGTCGCCCCAGGCGACGCGCACGCGCCCAGTAGCAAGCAAATAGCAAGAGTCCGCACTGTAAAGCCCCGGAATACTACCCATACCCGGCGCTAACATTAGCAATGATGACTTTAGTTTTTGGGCAATAATCATGACTAAATTGGGTTAAACATCATCTGGTTACTTCGCGATAACGATCTATAGAATTGATCTTTGCTGACGACTCTTAAGCGGAATCAAACCACCCTCGCCTAGATGTTTGGCGATGAGCGCGATTGATCCTGCCGAGGCTCGGTTTCAGAGCAACGATCCGCCGGGGGCGACATTGCCTCCCGCCTGGGTTCTTGCCTGCGCGCTGCTCACGGGCGCGCTCATGTGGTTGGCGTTGGGCGCGCTGGCGGCGACCCTCTTAAGCTGGACGCGGACGGCTTAACAGCGCGCCAAAGACAAGCGCCCCCGCGAGTCCGAGCCCCAGCCCAAACATGCTTGCGAGCGCGTCGCTTAAGTGCGCTTCGCGTGTCAGCGTGAGCGTCTGCTGCAAGGCCTCGACCGAAAACGCGAGGCCCGTTAGCACCAAAGTCGTTGCAATGAAACTCGCCAAAGAGGCGCGCCAGGCGAACAAAAATCCGAGCAGCGCAAACGCAAGCACATGCTCCACCCTGTCCTGACGGGCGACGAATTCGGGCCGGGAGAAATTATCCGATAGGGCGAACGATAGAATAAGCGCGAGCGCCAGACATCCCAGAACGCGCACGGTCCACACCGACCAGGGTGTCACTTTGACTTCTGCGTGCTCGTCGCCATTCCAGCCCTTCATCACTTGGATTGCCTCACACTTCGCCCTCAGCGCGCACCTTCTGGGATTCGATCACGCCGCCAATGTGACCAATGTTCCCTGAAGCCCTAAGGAACTGTTAGAAGATTAGCCGGCGTCAAGCGGCGGCTGCGCCTCTGTTCGACAAACTCCAGGGTGGGCGCCTTATGTCTGACCAGCCAACAGCCGAGACCATAAGACAGGCGCGCATTTGCCTCGACTTCGGCACCGCCTTCTCAAAAGCCAGCGCCTTCACTGAAGCCCAAGGGCCAGCGCGCGAAGCCGTGCGGGCGCTCGCCATCGGGGCGGCCGCTGGCAGCGACCATCCGCTGCTGACCCCTTCAGTGATGTTTGTTGAAGACGGTCGCATCCTCTTCGGGCCGGCCGCGCTCGAGCGCGCCCGCGCCTGCGTCGGTGACGACCGCGATCCGATACTTTCCTTCAAACTCATTCTGGCGGCGCGCGATATCGAGCAGGCGCTGAGCTTGAAGGTTCGCCCGAGCATCGATCCAACCGGCACGCTTCGCTACCGCGACGCCTTGGTGCTCTATCTTGCCTACCTTGACCAACTGATCTTGGCCGCGATCCGCAGCGATGAGGAATTAGCGCCGGCGCTCGGTTCGGCGCCGCGCCGTTACACCAGCCCGATCTGGCGCACGCGCGAGGAAGGCGACCGCGCCATGGCTCGCTTGTTCGATGAGGGCGCCATCGTGTCGGCGCGCCTCGGCGCTATGCTGCTTGACCCCGAGGGGGCCACGATCGCCCAATGCAAGGACGCGCTCGAAAAAGCCGAACAGGCTTTGGGCATCGGTCAATTGGAGGCAGGCGTGTTCGAGGCGCACGCAGCCGCGGCCGCCTACGGCGCTTTCGCGCGATCAGCGCAGAACCTCATGCTGGTGATCGATATGGGTGCGGGCACCACCGACATCGCCGGCTTC
>CALBST010000223.1 GCA_937967425.1 uncultured Caulobacteraceae bacterium | reverse complement strand
TGAACCGCGCCGGGAATCCCGGAGGCATCCGGGTTTGAGTCATGCTGCCATGGGCGGCTCGTTCAAGGAAGCATAGTAGTTTTCTTCCGCCTCTGCAGGCGGGACGTTGCCGATCGGCTCGAGAAGCCTGCGCTTGTTGAACCAGTCGACCCATTCGAGCGTTGCGAATTCGACCGCTTCCATTGAACGCCATGGCCCGCGCCGCCAGATCACTTCGGCCTTGAAGAGACCATTGATGCTCTCAGCAAGCGCGTTGTCGTAGCTGTCACCGACGCTGCCGACGGAGGGCTCGATACCGGCTTGCCCCAAGCGCTCGCTGTACTTGATCGAGACGTACTGGCTGCCGCGATCGCTGTGGTGGACGAGCCCGCCACACGGCTTTCGATCGTGCAGCGCCTGCTCCAGGGCGTCCAGAACGAAACCGGCATGGGCGCTGCGGCTGACGCGCCAGCCGACGATGCACCGCGCGTAGGCGTCGATGACGAAGGCCACATAGACGAAGCCGGTCCATGTAGCGACGTAAGTGAAGTCCGCTACCCAAAGCACATTCGGCCGTGGAGCCTTGAATTGGCGATTGACGCGATCGAGCGGACAAGGCGCCGCCTTATCGCTCACGGTCGTGCGATGTGGTTTGCCGCGAATAACACCGCGCAAACCCATGATGCGCATCAGCCTGGAAACGGTACAGCGGGCAACGTCGAAGCCTTCTCGCTTCAGCTGGCGCCACACCTTGCGCACGCCGTAGACCTTGTAATTGTCATCGAAGACACGCCGGATCTCCACGCTCAATGCCACATCACGCCGGACGCGCGGTGGCGCTCGTTCGGGGCGGCGCCGCCGCGCGTCGTGCTCGTGATACGTCGACGGGGCGATCTTCAGCACACGGCAGATCGGCTCGACCCCATAATCGACGCGCTGCGCGTCGATGAAGGCGATCATGGCTTGAACCGGCGGTCGAGCTCCGCCTGGGCAAAATACGCCGATGCCTTGCGCAGAATCTCGTTGGCCTGACGTAGCTCGCGGTTCTCGCGTTCTAACGCCTTGATCCGCTCGCGCTCTTCGCTCGTCAAACCGCCGCGCAAGCCCTGATCGCGCTCGGCCTGCGCGACCCAGTTATGCAGCGTCTGCGCCGTACAGCCGATCTTGGCCGCGATCGATCCAATAGCCGCCCATTGCGAGGCGTGCTCGCGGGCATGTTCGAACACCATCCGCACGGCGCGCTCGCGCACTTCCGGGGAATACGTCGGTCGGGTCTTGTGCTTGTCCATCGCTCCATCCTTCTAAAGATATGGAGCCTCCGGGAAAACCGGCGCGGTTCAC
>CALBST010000222.1 GCA_937967425.1 uncultured Caulobacteraceae bacterium | reverse complement strand
CACCGCCTAAACGCGGGGCGCAATCCAGCGCATTTCCACAAGCGTCGCGTCGTGCAGCAGATCCGGCTCGATCTCCTCGAACGTCTCAGCAGCGCGGGCGCCTTCCGGCAAGCGATAGACGCGCCAGAACGTGCCGTCCGCCGCCGTCGAGCAGGCGAAGCCCGGCGCACCATCGACAAACTCCGCATTGCAGAACGTCACTTCCTCAGGCGGCGCTACCGCGAACTTGGATTGGGTTACGATCTCGCCCGCCGGGCTCCGCGCCTGCGTCGAGCGCGTCACGATCGAATGAATATGGCGGCGATCCGCCGTCGGATTGATGCGGAACACCTCCTCATCGCCCGCCGAAAGCGTAATCGCCTTGAACGGATCGCCCTCTACCTGATCATCGACCTCAGCGACGATGTAGTTCGGCGCCGCCGCCGCAACCGCATCGACGTCCATCGGCAGCGCTGCGGAAATGCCGGCGGCGCTGTTGGGCCCAATGCGCGCGTCATAGTTCGGCGCGTTGACGACCGGGTAGGCCTCGTTCGTCTCGCGTTGCTGCGGTTGCCCGCACGCCGCCAGCGCCAAGACCGCAACGACAATAAAGCGCTTCACGAGAACACCTCGAACAAACCAGCCGCGCCCATACCACCGCCGATGCACATGGTGACGACAGCATGCTTCGCCTTGCGCCGCCGCCCTTCCAGCAAAACGTGACCAACCAAGCGCGCGCCGGTCATGCCGAACGGGTGCCCGATCGCGATCGAGCCGCCATTGACGTTGTACTTTTCCGGATCGATGCCGAGCTTGTCGCGGCAGTAGAGGCATTGCGATGCAAACGCTTCGTTGAGCTCCCACAGATCGATGTCATCGACCTTGAGTCCCTGCCGCTCGAGCAGACGCGGCACCGCAAACACCGGGCCGATGCCCATCTCGTCCGGCTCGCAACCCGCGACGGCGAAACCCTTGAACAGGCCGAGCGGTTCGATGCCGCGCTTTTCGGCTTCCTTTTCGTCCATGATCACAACCGCCGCCGCGCCATCGGAAAGCTGGCTGGCGTTGCCGGCGGTGACGAAATTGCCAGGCCCGCGCACGGGCTCCAACTTGGCCAAGCCTTCAAGCGTCGTGTCGGGGCGATTGCACTCATCCTTCGTCACCACATAGTCGACGAAGCTCTCCTCTTTCGTCTCCTTGTTGACGACCTTCATTTTTGTCGCCAGCGGCACGATTTCATCGTTGAACAAACCGGCCGCTTGTGCGGCGGCAATGCGCTGCTGCGAGCGCAGCGAGTACTCGTCCTGATACTCGCGGCTCAGATTGTAGCGCTGCGCAACGATGTCGGCGGTTTCGATCATCGGCATCCAGAGCTCAGGCTTGGTGCGCATGAGCTCCTCCTCGGTGATGTGATAGCGATTGGCCTTGCCGCTCAGCTGCACCAACGAGATCGACTCGACACCACCGCCGACGGCGACTTTGGCGCCTTCGTTCATGACATAATGCGAAGCCTGCGCGATCGCCTGCAGACCCGAGGAGCAGAAGCGGTTCACCGTTGTGCCGGAGGACGTCACTGGCAAACCAGCCCGGATCAGCGAGAGGCGCGCGATGTTCTGGCCGGTCGCCCCTTCCGGCGCGCCGCAACCGATGACGACATCCTCCACTTCCGACGGATCGACCTTCGCCCGCTGCACCGCATGTTTGATGGCGTGGCCGGTCATCACCGCGCCGTGGGTGTCATTGAAGCCGCCGCGGCCGGATTTGGCCAAGCCCGTGCGGGCATAAGAAACGATAACTGCGCGGCCCATCAGGCTCCTCCTCAACTTGGTTGCGCGCACACTAGGCGTCGCGACGCGCGCGTCAAAGCGCGTATCGCGGCGTCAGCGTCACAAATGATGCAATCAGGAAATGGCGTTATTATTCACCAGCCCGCCAGTGGGGGCGGCCTCGGGCGGCTGCTGCACCGGCGCGGAAGCCGCGACACCCCCCTGCTGGAATATGCCGCGCCCGCGGTCCTGAATCCATTTGGCGATGTCCTCCGAGAGCACGCCAGCGACGATGCCGACCAAGGACACCGTAAACGGATTGAGCGTCGCCGACGTCGTCGCCTGTTGCACCGACGATGCGATCGAGAAGCCGGCGATGGCCGCGTTGGCCAGCACGTAGAACGCCAATGCCGCGCACATGCCGAAGATCAGCCGCACGACGATCTCCGCCATCGTCACCGGCACGGGCCGGTTGAGATAGGCCGGGAAGAGATAAAGGAGCGAACCAAGCGCGCCCATCAGCAGAACCAGCACGGTCGAAAGCAGCGCCGGATGGCCTTGGGCCAGGAACGCGCTCGCGCCGAGCGGGCTCAGATTGCGCAACGCATAGGCCTCGCCGCGCACGCGCTGATAATGCTCGTAATCCGGCACGACACTCTGCTGCAGCGCGAACACGCGGCGGTTGGCTTCCGCCACCTGTCCGCTCACCAAACGCTGACGCGCAACAAGCGCCGCACGCTCGGCGCTGCGATCATCGAGCGCTTCCTCCTGCGAAGCGAGCTCTTGAACCTGCACGCTCAGATTCGCGATTCCTTGCTGATCCGCCGGCGGCAGACCCGGGCGCGCGGCAAGCGCGGCGATGCGCTGGGAGAGGCCTTGCGCGCTCATATCGGCGGCCGCGCTTTGCACCGTCTGCACGTTGGCGCGCGTTTCGATATCGGCGATCGCGCCAACCATCGCGGCGCGCGCTTCATTGGTCGATGCCTGCGCCGCCTGTACCTGGCTGTCGAGCGAAGCGATCTGCTGATCGATCTCAAGCAGTTCGCCGCGCGGGGCCGCGCTATCGGCCTCAAGCTGCTGAATCTGACGATCCGCCGCTTCGAGTTGCGCGAACGAGATCAGCCCATTGGTCGAGGGCGAGATCTGCGCCACGCCAAACTGGAAATCGCGTGAGCTGAACACCAGCGCGCTCATGCCCAGCACGGCCACCATCGCTACCGCGAGCACCACGCCTACGGAAAACTTGTAGATCGTCATCGCTGACCGTCCCCTTGGTTGTCCTCGACGCGCCGCCCCCGCGCGCGTCCCGCCTCCAGCCTTTTCTAGCGCATCGCGGCGACCTCAGGTTGGGCTTTTTTAACCATACCTGTCGACCTGAACCGTAGCTGACGTTACGTTATCACTATCCAGTGAATATTTTCCCATTCCTTCAATTTTCTCTTGTCAGCGATCAGCGAACCGGTCATACAAGGCGTGCGCTCCTCCCCAAGCAGCGCGACCAGTCCAGGAGAGAAACTGAATGTCCGCCCTTCGTTCGATCGTCGCCGCCGCTGTGATCAGCGCCGCTTTCGTGGCTCCCGCCATGGCCCGCGACCTTTATACGATCAAGCTCGCCACCCCGGTTGCCGAGCAAACCCGCATCATCGCGCTCAACACCATCTGGGACTGCAACGGCGACACCTGCCTCGCCCGCGCCGATCACGGCGCCAACGTCCGTTCGTGCCGTCAGTTCGTGCGCCAATCGAACGGCCTGCGCATCGCGTCGTACGGTTCGGCGAACGACCAGCTCAGCGCCGATGAACTCGCCCGCTGCAACGGCGAGACCTACCAAGCGTCGAACGGCCAATCGGGCCAGTAATCGAACGCTGCAAAGCGATTGAATTACGAACCGCCGGTCAGCAATGGCCGGCGGTTTTGCTATACGCGGCCGCGCAAATCCTCGCGCCACGGGTGCGGGCCGCAGGGCGACAGCGTCAGCGCTTGAACTGCTGGATCGTCGGCGATCCGCATGCGCGCCGCACCGGTGCGGGCGTCACTGATGCTGTGTGTGAGCGGCGCGATGCTGCCGTCAGGCCGGCGCGCCAACACCAGCACGCCATGTGCGCCAGCAACACGCGCGCCGCCAGTCACGCGCGGCAGGTCGTAGACGATGCGCACACGGAACGTTTCGCCGCTGCTTTCCAATTTGTAACGCGGCCGATCGAACAAGGTCTGCGTCTCATCCTCGTAGACGACCTCGATCGCCTCTGCGCCGAAGCGCACACCCACGCCGGCGGCGCAGGCCGCTGAACCTGCGCTCCAAAGCCCATTCAAATCGGCAGGCGGCTGCGACCGCTCGGCGCATGCCGAGACGAAAACGGTCAAACAAAGGAGCGCAGCGGCGCGCTTCATCAAGCAAACGAGCTACGCTCGTATGGTTGATGCCGTCTGAACGTCGCTAAAGACTCGCCAAAGCCGCATCGGCGCCCCATGTGAACGCGTATACTTCTATGGATATGCCGGTCCCCGCTCCCTCCGCCCCTTCGGGCGCATCTCACGACGGCGGCCGGGCCGCCTCCGAACTCTTGGAGGACCTCGTCGACACGTTTCCCGGCGAGACCGTAAGCGTCGGCGAACTGATAGATCGCTTGGATTCGCGCGCGCACGGCATGCTGCTTCTGGTGTTGGCGCTGCCGATGTGCGTGCCGAACGTGCCTGGCATTTCGACAATCTTCGGCGTGCTGATGTTGGCGCCGGCGCTGCAGATGGTGTTCGGCTCGCGCCGGTTGATGGTGCCCAAGCGCGTGCGCGAATGGCGTGTCAGCGGCGACGCGCTGCGGCGCACATTCAACGTCGCGATCCCGTCGCTGAAGCGCGTCGAGTATCTGATCAAGCCGCGCTGGTCGCGGCTCACACGATTTCCTGCGACAATTCTTGTCGGTCTGCAGACGCTGCTGATGGCGCTGGTGCTGATCTTGCCCATCCCGTTCGCGAACTGGCCGCCCGGCATGACAGTCGCGATGACGGCGCTCGCGCTATTGCAGCGCGATGGCATATTGATGCTGCTGACGATCCCGGCAGCCATTGCATCAGTGGCTTCAGTTTATTTCGGCACGCGGGTCGGTCTTGCCGTGATCGACAACGCCATCCAGTGGATCAACGGATTGATCTCGTAGTCACGCTTTGCGTGGCGCGTAGGCCCACGCTACGGCGATCAAGCCCGCAAGCAGCAGCACGGAATATTCCATCCCGTTGCGTCCGGCGCCGACGACGAACCACCCTGCGGGATAGTGCACCAGAAACATGCCCAGCCCGACGATGACGATGTGGCCCACGCACGCCAACGTCACGAAGCGGCGCGCGAGTATAAAGAGCGGCCCGACCAGTTCGTAGATCGTCACCGCCGCCGCCCAGTAAAAGCCTTCCGGAAAGCCAAGCGAACTCAGCCATTCGCCAAAGCCGGTGACGTTTGGATCCCAGTGAAACGCGCGGAAAGCGCCATGAATGAAGATCAGGATCGCCACCGCGATACGCACGATCGACAAAGACATTTCAACGCGGTCAGCGTGCGCGCGCGGCCCCAGCAACATGGCTTTCCCTCATCAAAGCTGACGAGAGAGCGCCGTAGCGGCGCCCATGGCGCAACCGAATTGCGACCAATAGCTCAGCAGCTGTTGCGAATGAGCCAGCCGAGCTGCTCGCCGCTGCGATCAACCGCCGGCTCGACTGAGCGGCAATTCCGCGCCGCAGGCCGCGAGGCGCCAAGTTGGAATTCCGGATCGCCTTCGCCACTGCGGCGATCATTATCGGAGAGCGGCTCGTAAACGGAGACCGCGCCGCCCGTGACGATGCACTCGCGCCGCGACCCATTGGCCTCACGCACGCGCACCAGCACTTCGCCCTCATCCAGAGCCGACGCGAACGTGATGCGCACCGGCTGCGAAGACGCGCGCTGCGAGCAGACATTGATGGCCGGCATGAGTTCGGGGAGCACGGACGCCCATGTCGGCCGCTCACCCTCGATCACACCGCGCCGCGCGCAGCCCTGATAGGCGACGCCCTCAAACAGAACGTGCGCTGTGTACGGCAGCTCCACCCCGCTCGCGGTGCAGGCTTGTTGTGAAATCGTGACTGTCAGCGGACCGGCGACAACGCGCATGCCGCGCTCGCGAAATTCGCGCTCGCCAGGAATGCCGCCATCCTCGCCCAGCCCCGGCCGCGTGAACTGCGCATAGTCGTTGAGCAGAGTGAGTTCCCACGCGCCCTCTGCATTCCCGAGCGCATCGATTCCGCCCGAAGCCTGGAACTCGCCTTCGTAGGCGGCGCGCTGCTCAGCGTTCGCGGGCCCGCCGAGCGCCGCCAACGTTTCGGCAGCGATCTCCGCTTCGCGTTCCGCGTTTGTCGGTGTCGAGGGGCCCTCTTCGCTCGTGGGCGTTTGGCGCTGGCACGCGGACAAAACGGCTGCGCTCAGCACGAGCCCCATCAGCGCACCGCGGATCAAGGTCCGCATCGGCTTCCCCCCTTTGGCTCTGTCATCCGGATGGATGTCAGCACCCTCGCTGGGGTTAGTATAGCCCCATGCAGCGTGATTCCGGCGCCCCACTGTGGGAGTTTTTCGCGGGCGGCGGCCTCGCCCGCCTCGGCCTGGAACCCGACTTCGCCTGCACCTTCGCCAATGACATCGATCCGGCCAAGGCGAACGCCTACCGCGCGGCCTTTCCACCGGGCGGCGACATGCACGAAGGCGACATCTGGAAGCTGACGCCCGCGAAGCTGCCCGGCAAGGCGGCGTTGGCGTGGGCGTCCTTCCCCTGCCAGGATCTTTCACTCGCCGGCGCCCGCCGAGGTTTAGCGGCGCCGCGCTCCGGCGCGTTCTGGGGCTTTCACGCGCTGCTCGAAAAGCTCGGCCACGAAGGCCGCGCGCCCGACGTGCTGGCGCTCGAAAATGTCAGCGGCCTTTTGAGTTCGCACGGCGGCGCCGATTTCGCGGCGCTGATCCACGCACTCGATGATCTCGGCTATCGCGCCGGCGCGTTGGAGGTCGACGCGGCGCTCTTCACGCCGCAATCGCGGCCGCGGCTTTTCATCATCGCAGCACGCAATGCGCCGGCGCATCTCACAGCATCAGGGCCGCTCGAGCCCTTTCACACGCAATCGCTGCGCAACGTCGTCGCGCGTTTGCCCGATGCGCTGCGCAAGCGCTTCGTGTGGTGGCGTCTCGATGCGCCGCCAAAGCGCAACACGCGGCTTGCCGATTTGCTCGACGAGCACAGCGACGCCTGGAACAGCGAAGAGCAAACAGCGAAGCTCGTCTCGCAAATGAGCACGCTACAGCGCGCGCGCCTGGAAGCCTTGCAGGAGAGCGGCCGCCGCGAGGTCGGCGCTGTGTTTCGCCGCATCCGCATCGAGCATGGCGAGCGCGTGCAGCGCGCAGAGGCCCGCTTTGATGGCCTTGCAGGCTGTTTACGTACGCCTACCGGCGGATCGAGCCGGCAATTGCTGCTGTTTGTCGAAGGCAAAGAACTGCGTTCGCGTCTGCTTTCGCCGCGCGAAGCGGCGCGGCTGATGGGCGTGCCGGAGCACTACCCGCTCCCAAGCGGCCAGACCGCCGCGCTGCACTTGCTCGGCGACGCCGTGTGCGTGCCGGTCGTGCGCTGGCTCTCTCAGCATTTGCTGGCGCCGCTCGCGGGCGCCGCAGCGGTGCGCAAGAGCGCCTAGATGCGCGCCGACGTTTTCGATCCCGTCAAACGCTCCGCCGTCATGCGCGCGGTGAAATCGCGCGACACGGCGCCTGAACTCGCCGTGCGCGCCGCTGCGCGCGAGCTTGGCTATGCACGGCGCTATCGCCTCAACGGCGCGAAACTTCCCGGCAAACCGGACCTCGTTTTCGGCGCCATGCACAAGGCCGTGTTCGTGCATGGTTGTTTCTGGCACGGCCACGATTGCAAACGCGGCGCGCGCCAACCGAAGGACAACGCCGCGTATTGGCGCGCGAAGATCGCCCGTAACGTCGCGCGCGATCAGGAGTCTCTCAGAGCGCTGAAGGACGATGGCTGGTCGGCGCTCGTGATCTGGGAATGCGAAACGCGCGACAGCGCCTTGCTCGCACGCAAGCTCGCGAAATTTTTGCGCTAGCGGCGCTCCACCCTCGCCACCGGGGCCGAACCGGTGGCGAGAGCGGAGTTCGGGGCGGCAGCGACACGGGAGGACGCGCGCTCCCGCCCCAATTCCTCTCGCGCCGCCGCCATGAGGGCTGCGAGCGGCGCGGCGCCGATCAACCTCACCGCCGGCTGTTCCACCTGTGGCGGCCAATTGTTCAACAGGGCCGCGATGGTGAGCATCGGCGCGATCCTATTTGCAAATCACTCGCAATAGCAGATCATGACCGCGCGCAACCGTCAAGCGGGCGTGTGATCAGGCGGCGGACGTGGCCCGGGCGGCTGCGATCGGGGCGTCGAGGACAAAAGAGAACATCGAGCCCTCGCCCAATTCGCTCTTGGCGGCGATCTTGCCGCCCATGAGCTTGGCCAGGCGCAGCGAGATTGCGAGGCCAATCCCCGGCCCCTCGCCGTCCGCGGACAAACGCTCGCGCCCAAAGATTAGCGCCAGCTGCGAGCGCGACATGCCGGCGCCGGTGTCGGCGACGATGATGCTAAGGCGCACGCGCGCAGCGTCGATCGGCTGCGCGCTCATGCGCACGCGCACGCCGCCATGGGTGGTGTAGCGAATGGCGTTTGCGAGCAGATTGAACAGCACCTGACGCACGCGCGCCGCGTCGATCTCAAGCAAGGCCGGCATTGCGGGGTCGACGTCGACGAAGAGTTCTAGATTCTTGTCCTGCGCCGCTGACCGAAATGCGCTGATAACGCCGCGCAGAAGCTCGCGCGGATCGGTGGGTTGCGCCTCGATCTTCAGTTGCCCGTTCTCGAGGCGATCAAGATCCGAAAGATCGCTCAACACCAGGCGCAGCACTTCGCTGGCTTGCAGCAACGTGGCGATGTGCGCGCGCGCCTGCGGGGATTGCGCGGCGCGGCGCAGATGCTCGGCGGCGCCAACCAGTGCCGACATCGGCGTGCGCAATTCGTCATTCATACGCTGAATCATGCTGGTTTTCGCAGCAGCGGCGGCAGCGGCGGCTTGGCGCTCACGCAACACCGCAGCTTCCGCTTCCAGCTGCGCCGCATCAGACGCCAACAGGCTTTTCCACAGATTGACGCCAAACGCGAGCAGCAACAGCCCGCCCATCAGCGGCATGAGATCGAGCGGGTTGCGCGCGCCGTTCATCAGATACTCGGCGAGCGGGAGACCGAGGAGGAATACGATTGTTGGGCCGGCGCCTGCGATCGAGAGCGCAACCGAAGAGCGCAAGGTGGCGGCCGCATTTGCGAGTCCACCGAACAAATAAATGATCGCCAGCGTCTCACCTGGCACATAGGGCGAGAACCACAGCATCACCGCGACGAGATTGCCGTAAATGCTTTGAAGGATCGTCCACGCGATCAGGCGAGCCATGTGCTGTGGCGCCTGCCCGGCACTGCAGGTTTTGTGCAGACGCTGAAACAGCCAGCGATCGAAAAGCAGAACCGGAATGAGCCCGGCAAACCAGAGCATCGGCATCGCCGTGCCGACGATGGACGTAGCAACCGCCGCCACGATCGCGCACGAGCCCAGACGCAGCCAAGTGTTGGCCATGCGCGCACGCCCGACGTTCGCCAACGCACGCGCGCGTTTGGCGCGATCCATCACAGGGGGCGCGGCCGTCGTCAAAACAGGCAAGATTGTGACAATCGGAGCCTGAACTTTGGTTAAGATCGCAATGCGCTTGAACGATCGCTCAAAACAGAGTTGAACGATCACTCAAGGGAGGAATTCATGCGCCTGCTCGCCATCGCTTATTTGGCCACCGCCTTACTGTTCGCGCCGGCGGCGCGGGCCGAAGTGACGGAGGCCTCCTCTTCGGCCTTTCTCATTCAAGCCGAGGCGGAAGTCGCCGCAACGCCCGAAAAGCTCTGGCGCGATCTGACCCGGATCGAGCGCTGGTGGAGCTCGGCCCACACTTATTCAGGAGACGCTTCGCGCCTCCGCCTCGATGCTCGCGCGGGCGGATGCTGGTGCGAGCGTTGGGGTAACGGCCAATCGGTCGAGCATGCACGCGTCGTCTTGGTGATGGAGCATGAGGGGGTTCGCACCCTGCGCGCCGCCGGCGGACTTGGGCCGCTTCAAGAAATGGGGGTTAGCGGCGTGTTGACCTTCAACGTTGCGCCGCACGCCAATGGAGCGAAACTCACCCTCACATATCGCGTCACGGGCGATCCGAGCCTTAACCTCAGCGCCATTGCCCCGCTTGTGGATAGGGTGTTGATGGAACAATTCGGGCGCCTAAGTCGCTATAGCGCCACGGGAACGCCAGACTGAATTCTGCGTTCAGCGCAGGCTCATACGAGCGCCGCCATGTTCCCGACCGGATCGGGCCTCAGAAGCGCGCCCGAATTGAATGGAGGGTCTCTATGTTTCGTAAAACCGCCGCAGCTTTTGCGGCCCTGTTGCTGGCCGTCGGCTGCACCACGGTCGATCCGGTCACCGGCGAACGCGAACCGAACCGCACCGCCAACGGCGCCATCATCGGCGCTATCGTCGGCGCGGCAGCCGGCACGCTCGCCGGCGGTGACGATCGCCGCAACGCCATGATCGGCGCCGGCATCGGCGCGCTCGGCGGCGCCGCGATCGGCAATTACATGGATCGCACGTATCAAAACTTGCGCGAGCGTCTTGCCGGCACCGGCGTGGGCGTCGAGCGCGTCAGCCAATCGCAGATCAAATTGATCTTCCCGGCCGACCTTACGTTCGATTTTAACCGCGACACGGTGAAGAGCCAATTCGTCGGCACGTTGCGTGACACCGGCAACGTCCTGCGCACATACGAACAAACCACAGTGGACGTTATCGGCCACGCCGACTCTGTCGGCAGCGACGACTACAACCTCGATCTGTCGCAACGCCGCGCCAACAACGTCGCCAGCATCCTGCAAAGCGGCGGCGTGTCTAGCGCGCGGATCCTGCGCGAAGGCCGCGGCGAGCGCGAACCGATCGCCTCGAACGCCACGGACTCCGGCCGCGCGCAGAACCGCCGTGTCGAAGTCTATATCAGCGCCTTCACGGGCTAACCGATCGCTGATCTGAACGAGAACGCCGTCGCGCCCCCAAGCGCGGCGGCGTTTTTCATGGAGACGAGAAAATGCGCGCACTGATCTTGGCCCTGGCGCTCGGCGCCTGCACTGTAGAGACATCGAAACAAGCCGAAACGCCGCCGGCGCCGGCAGCGGAAGCCGCGAACACGGCCCAAGCAGCGCTCGCGCAAATGCCAACGTGGGAGACCGCGCGCGCCGCCGGCGTTGATTTCCGCGCCATCGGCCAAGAGCCGGGCTGGATCGTCGATATCTACACCCAGGACCGCATCGTCGCGTTGCTCGACTACGGCGAGACGCGCATCGAATTTCCGCTGACCACGCCAACCTATCCGGCAGAAGGGGCAACGCGCTTCGAGAGCCAAGCCAATGGCCACACGCTGACGATCACGCACCGCCGCTTTCCGTGCGAAGACGCCATGAGCGGCGAGCCCTACCCTTCGACGGTCGAGGTCGTGATCGACGGGCGCACGCTTAACGGCTGCGGCCGCAGCGTATAGGCTGCGGCGCCGAAAGCTAGGCTTAAGCTTTAGCGGAAAGGCGGCTCATCAAAGGCGCGCAGCTTGCGTGAGTGCAGACGGTCGCGGTTCTGCTTGAGCAACGCGATCGTCTCCAGACCAATGCGCAAATGCGCGCCGACAGCGCTATCGTAAAACCGATCAGCGACGCCCGGCAGCTTGATTTCGCCGTGCGCCGGCTTATCCGAAATGCAGAGCAGAACGCCATACGGCACACGCAAACGGAAGCCTTGCGTCGCGATACACGCGCTTTCCATATCGACCGCGATCGCGCGCGATTGCGATAGCAACTGACGCTCCTGATTGTAGTTCAGCTCCCAATTGCGATCGGCGTAAGAGACGACCGTGCCGGTGCGCAGGCGGCGACGCAAATCTTCCTTGTCGCCCGCCACCGCTGTCGCTGCTTGTTGGAGCGCGATTTGCACTTCCGCGATCGCAGGGATCGGCACTTCGAGCGGCACGCGATCGTCGAGAATTTTATCGCGCCGCAGATACGCGTGCGCGAGCACATAATCGCCGATGCGTTGCGTGTGACGAAGACCGCCGCAATGGCCGATCATGAGCCAGCAATGCGGGCGCAACACCGCGAGGTGATCGGTGATGGTTTTCGCATTCGATGGGCCGACGCCGATGTTCACCAGCGTCACGCCATCATTGTCGGGCGTCGTCAGGTGATAGGCCGGCATCTGATATTTACGCCACGGCGCGGCCAGCGCCTTCATCTCGGCGTCCGTGTCGCCGGCCTCGATGCGAACCTGCCCCGGACAAGACAACGCCCATCCTTTCGGGCCGTTCTTCACGCCTTCCGCCGCCCAGCGGATAAATTCATCGACGTAGCGCTGATAGTTCGTGAACAGTATCCAAGGCTGCACATCAGCCCAGGGCGCGCCGGTGTAATGCTCGATGCGCTTCAGCGAATAGTCTGTTCGCGGCGCGTCGAACAAGGCGAGCGGACGTGAGCCATCGAGCCGCTCGATGCGCAAGCCATCGACAACCGCGTCGCCGACCTGCGTGAGGCGCGGGCTCGGAAAGTAGCGCGCAAGCTCTTCTGCGGGAATGTTTTCAAACGCGGCCGAGCCCGCCGCGTCCAACACGAACGAGTACGGAATTTCGTTGTCGCTCACGCGCACGCTGAGCTCGGCGCCGTAATCCTGCACCAGGAGCTGCAGCTGCTCGATCAGATAGCGGCGAAAGAAGTGCGGCTGGGTGACTGAGACCGCGTACTCGCCCGGCCACATCAATTGGCCAAATGCGCGCGCCAGCCTGGGGGCCGGCGCATCGGCCAGATACGTGACGCGCAACTCCGGATAGCGGAAGAGCATGCGCTCATCGGTCGACGGCGCAATGCCCTCCTCGGCGTAGCGGCGGATCGCGGCGATCAGCGCCGTCACGGCGCGTTCGTGCAGAAACTCAAGACGGTCGACGGCTTCCGCAGGCGTTTTCGGATCTTCCATCGCGGGACTCTCCCGCGATGGCGGCGCGCGTCAAGGGGCGCCGGTCAGGGAACGCGCGGGATCGGATCAACCAGACGCGAACGGCGATAGGCGTCGTGGGTCATGCGCAGCTGACTTGGAAACAGGAAGCCCAGCGGCGCGTCATATTTGTAGACGGATTCCACCATGATGACGCTCGTACCCGGTGTCATCATGCGGTCATCGAGGGTCACGGTCGAGCCGACTGTGCGCCCGCTCATGCCGCCGTGGCCTTCGCTCCAGACAACACGCGCCGTCGAGTCATTGATAATGCTGACGCTTGTAATGCGCATTTCCATGTCGCCCGGGGCGTTCGGGTACATAAGAATTTCCAGCCCGCGCCAGAGGCCGGTCATTTCCGCGTTGCTAACTTCAGTGTCCCGCGCAACGACGTCGGCGATGGACGCCGCCGCATTCTGCGCGCGCTTGTTGGCGCCCATGGCATCAATCAGGTCGACCGAACCGAGCAGCAGCGGCACCATCAGAAGGGGTGCGATGAGCGCGAACTCAAGGGCGGCGACGCCCTTATTTTCGCGAGCGAAACGGCGGAGGCGTTGAATGAGCTTCATCAATTCGTCGCAAAGGGCTCGTTGCGGAACATCATGGTCGAGACGAGAACTCGATAGCCGCCCGAAACATTCTGGAAGACGGGCTCGAACAGCGGCGTCATCACCCTCCAGCGATAATAGGCGCGCACGACAACGATGTCGGAGGGCTGGCCCGGCTGATAGCCCATGCCGCCTTCATTGAAGGTGTTGTTCTGAATGGGGCTCTGCGCGTTATTGCTGGCGTCAACGAACGAGCTGAAGCGGCGAACGTCGAGGAAGAGATTGCCGTCGCAGCCCATGACGATGAAATTGTTGATCTCGTCGCAGAGCTGCGCCTTGATCTCCCCTTCCGTCACGCCGCCCATTTGAGCACGGCCGGTGCGGATCTGACGCGAAACCTCCGAAATGCCGAAATCGAGGCTCGTCTGCGCGAAACCGATCATCGCGACTTCGGCCAAACCGAATGTCAGCAGGAAGAACGGCATCAGCACCAGCGCGAATTCGACCGCAGCCGAGCCGCGGCGCGCGCGAGCGAACCGCTTATAAGCCCTCATTCTGCGTAACGTGCGCGCAAACATACCGCCTCCGGGAAAAGCGATCTTACACCCGGAGTGGCTGATATTCCGTCAAACGAAAGCGTAAACGCCGATTAACGGCGGCCGGCGGCGGCGGCGGCGGCGCGATTGTTGATTTGATCGGTCACGACTGCCGATGTCTCGCCATCGCCGATATCCGGACGCGGACGGCAAAGCGGCGTGCACTCCAGGCGCGCCGTTTCAACGCCGCGGGTGACCATCACAACGTCAGTCTCATCCGGCGTAACCACAACGCGGCCGGAATAAAGCACGCGCCCGTTCTGTCCGACGACGACCAGATTGGTCGAACCGTAGGAGCGGCCGGTCACGAACAAGAACATATCGTTCTGAACGGTGACGCCGGCGATCGAGGGATTGCCGATCGCCACGCCCTCGGCGGGTTCGGACAGTCGAATTGGAAACGCTTGATCGAGTGCGACACGCACATCACGCGCGGAAGCGGGCGCGGCGAACATAAACAAAGCAGCCGCGGCAGCGACGAGCGGACGCAGAACGCGCATTGGCGTTTCCTTTTCTATCTCTCCTTATAATGGCTACGCGGCAATGGTTTCGGGATCGCTAAGAAATCCGCGGCGGCGCGCGAGATGACAAAGCAGCAAGCGCCAAAAAACGGCATCGCGGTTAACTCTACTGAAACCAATTTCATGGGCGTCAATTTTAACTTCGCTCCCGTAATGTTTGCGAGCGCTTGGGAAGGGTGTCGGGTGCGACATCAGACCGGGCCGGTGAAAGAGCACTCGACAAACGGAGCTATGATTATGTTGAAGCGTTTCCTGAAGAACGAAGACGGCGCCACCGCGATTGAGTACGGCCTCATTGCCGCTCTGATCGGCGTTGCGATCATCCTGGCCGTCACGGCCGTTGGCGATGGCCTGAACGCCACGTTCAACGAAGTCGCCAGCGAACTCGGCTAATTGAACGACTAGCGTGGTGGGCGCGCCTCCCCTCGGGCGGCGCGCCCAAAACGCCCTTGTTTCCCCTCTCGAACGCCGCTCCCTCGGAGCGGCGTTTTTGTTTTTTAAGAATTCCTTGAGTCGCGGCGCCGCACAGTCATTTCGCAATGTTCGAAATGATCGCCCTCGCCGCGTTTGCCGGATTGGTTGTCTACGCTGCGTGCTCGGACATTGCGCGCCTCATCATTCCAAACTGGGTTTCGATTGCGCTTGCAGCGATATTCCCGGTCGCCGCCCTGATTGCCGGCGCCCCCTTGATGACTATCGGCCTACATCTGCTGTTCGGTTTTGGCGTGCTCGCCGTTGGCTTCGTCCTCTTCCAGCTCAACATTATCGGCGGCGGCGACGCGAAACTGCTCGCTGCGGTTTCGATCTGGACAGGCATGACCGCCTTCATGCCCTTTATATTCTGGACGGCGATCGCTGGCGGCCTGATGGCGCTTGCACTGTTAACGGCTCGTCAACTTCTTCCGGTCGGCAGCTACCCTTCGTTCGTCGATCACCTTCTGAAAAAGCAAAACGGCATCCCCTACGGCGTGGCGATCATGGTCGGCGCGCTCATGGCGATTCCATCCCTTCCATACCTGTCAAGCCCGTTAACCCTGCCTTAGCCACAACAATGGTCTGTTCCGTTGAAGTGCTTCGGGGACCAACGCGCGGGAGTTTTATTTCATGTCAGCGCGTCAGCTGATCGTCCTGGTGATTGCCGCCGTCGCGGCCGTGGGCGCTCTTCTTCTCATTCGCGGCCTTGGCTCTCGCCAGGCTGAGCAAACCGCAGCCGAAGCCGAACAGATCGCTGGCCAGCAGGTGCTCGTAGCTGCGCGGGACATTGCGCAAGGCGCAGCTTTGGCCCCCAGCGATCTCGCGGTCGCTCTGTTTCCGACGAGTTCGGTGTCGCCGAACTTCGTGCGCCTCGATCAACAGCCGTCGGCGCAAGCTGATTTCGTCGGCGGCGTCGCCCGCCGGCCGTTCGTTCAAGGCGAGCCAATCGTCGCGGCGTCGATCGTTCAGCCCAATGGCGGCGGCTTCCTCGCCGCCCAGCTTGAGCCAGGCTTCCGTGCTGTCGCGATCGAGATCGAGGCAACCACTGCCGCTGGCGGCTTCATCCAACCGAACGACCACGTCGACGTCATCATGACGGCGCGCATCGACAATCGCGAAGGCGGTGGCGAAGCTGTCCGTAGCGACATCGTACTCCGGAATGTCCGCGTGCTCGCGCTCGGCGACCGCACTAACGCCCAAACCTCTGGCGACGCGCCGGAAGTCGTCGAAGCCGGCGTGGCCGTGCTCGAACTCTCCGCCGAAGATGCGCGCGTGCTCGCGCTTGCCGACGAGATGGGGACGATCAGCCTCGCGCTTCGCGGGGTGCAAGCAGAAACGGTCGGCATGAGCGCGCCCAGTTCGGGCCGCCAGATCGGCCAGCAATCAGGCGGCGTCCGCGTGCATGCGTACGGTGTCGTGACCGGGGGCAATTAATGAACGCCGGCAAGTCTCTTCGCGTCTCGCTCGCCACCGCCCTCTCGGCGGCAATGGCGCTTACGCCGACTTACGCGGTCGCGCAGGTTGAGCCGCCGGATGCGCGCACCGTTCGCATCAGCAATGGCGGCGGCTCGCAATCGGCATCTTTGGTGCTGCCGTTCGGCAAATCGGCGATCATCGATCTTCCCGCCGACGCGCGCGACATTCTGATCTCGAACCCAGCCATCGCCGACGCCACCGTGCGCACGGCGCGCCGCGCTTACGTTATCGGCCGCCAGCTCGGTCAAACCAACATCTTCTTCTTCGACGCCGCCGGCCGCCAAATCGCCAACGTCGAAATCCGCGTCGAGCCGGACGTTGCGCCGCTCAACGATATTCTGCGCCGCCATTCATCGGACTCGCAAATAACGGCGGAAGCGGTGAACGGCTCGATCGTTCTCTCCGGCACCGCACGCAGCGCCGGCGAAGCCGATCGCGCCCGCCAGATCGCCGCGCAGTTCCTGCAAACTACCGGCGCCGCAGGCGCTTCGGGCGCGGGCGCGCCGGATCGCATCGTCAACCTCATCCAAGTGCAAGGCAGCGAGCAAGTGCTCGTGCGCGTGCGTGTTGTTGAGATGAGCCGAACCCTGGTGCGCCAACTCGGCATCAACGCCAGCTACGATGAGATGATCAATCAGCTCATCGGCGAAGACGACTTCCTCAATCTGGCCACGCGCAACGGTTTCTCGGTCAACGGCTCACTGCTCGGCGGCCTGACTTCGACAAGCGGCATCGCCAGCAACATCCTGCGTCCCGATAGCCTCGCCTACCCCAACGGCACGGTCGATCCGAACATTGGCCCGGGCGACGCCGGCGTCGGCGGCTACGAGTTCGACCCGTCCATCCCGCAAGAAACGTTCGGCCCCGCGCACATTGAGCGTTCCCGCAGCACGGACGCAACGATCGAAGCGTTCGAGCGCGCCGGTCTGCTGCGCGTTCTCGCCGAGCCGAACCTGACGGCGATCTCGGGTGAAAACGCCCGCTTCCTCGCCGGCGGCGAATTCCCAGTGCCGGTCAACAGCGACGACGGCCAGATTTCGGTCGAGTTCAAGCCGTTCGGCGTCGGCCTCGCCTTTACGCCTATCGTTATGTCGGGCGGCAACATTTCGCTCAAGGTCGCGACCGAAGTCAGCGAGCTCACCAGCGAAGGCGCGATTTCGACCGGCGATACGCCGATCCGCAACCAGGATGGCACCACCACCGTCATCCGCGGCATTACCATCCCGGCGCTGCAAGTTCGCCGCGCCGAGACAACGCTGGAAATGTCGTCGGGCAGTTCGATCGTGCTGGCCGGCCTCATCCAAGAACGCACGCGCCACGCCATGGAAGGCGTCCCCGGCGTGATGAACACGCCGATCATCGGCTCGCTCTTCCGCTCACGCGATTTCATCAACAACGAAACCGAGCTGGTCATCATCGTGACGCCATATCTTGTGCGTCCGACGTCGCCGGAAAATCTGCGCACGCCGGCTGACGGCTTCCGCAATCCGAGCGAGCGCGAGAGCCTGCTCACCGGCCGTCTCAATAGCATTTACCGCCCCTCGCGCTCTGAGCGCGAAGACCAGCAACAGAGCCTGCAAGGGCCGCACGGTCATGTGATCGAATGAGGCACGTCATGAACTCCCGTTTGCCCCTCCTTCTCGTCGGCGTGAGCGTGCTCGCGACAGCATGCGCCGGCGTGCCGAAGCCCGATCTCACGCGTGCGCCAACGCCGACCCACGCCGATCGTCACGAACCGACGGCGGAAGCCGCCGTGCAGCGTCTCTCTATTGACGTGGCGCCTGGCCAGATGGAATTGGCCGGCGCCGATCGCGCCCAGCTCCGCGCTTTCGCCAGTGACTATCTCCGCTACGGCCACGGCCCGCTTGTGCTCGAGACTCCTTCCGGCGGCGGCAATTCCGAGGCCGCTTCGGTGATCGCGGCCGATGCGCGCCGCACGCTCGCGGAAGCCGGGGTCTCTTACGCCGCGATCGCGGGTTCGACGCGCGACGTCGCCGGCGAGAATGTGCCGCTCTTGGTGAGCTTCAACCGTTTTGAGGCCCGCCCTCCTGAGTGCGCGCCGCTTTGGGAGCAGGATCTCGCTCACCAGAGCAACAACCAGCCCTGGGACAGCTTCGGCTGCGCCACCAATTTCAATCTCGCCGCGATGGTCGAAGATCCTGCCGATCTCAACCGCCCGCGCGACATGGCTGCGCGCGACTCTGAGCGTCGCGACACGGTCATGGATGCTTATCGCGCAGGCGACCAAACACACGCCGACCGTAGCAACGACGAACGCATCACCATCAGCAATGCGGTCCAATAGGGCTTGAGCAACATGAGCAATCCCGATCCCGCCTGGAGCCTGGGCTCAGACGACGACTTCGTGCTCGAAGACGACGATACGTTCGGCGTCGGCGATCTCGAAGGCGCTGACCTGCCTCCGTTCGACGATGGCGAGACGCCCATGCCGGCGAACGAAACCGCGCGCGAGAGTGTGTCCGGCGCCGATGCGTTCGGCCTCGCCGCTCCGGCTGCGATTGCGCACGCCGCGCCAGCCATGCCGATCATGCCGCGCGAGGAAACCCGCACCACCGAACAACCGGTGCCGCGCATCACCATTCATGCCGCCTGCGATCGCCACGAGATTTCCGATATCATCTCCGGCATATCCGCAGATCGCCGCTTGGCGCGCGCCGAGATCACGGTCGAGCATGGCGGCATTGAATCCGCGATCACGCGCTTCGCCGCGCAAGCCAGCCCGAACCTGCTGATCATCGATACCCTGATGCAGGGTCAGCAGATGCTGCACTGCCTCGACCGCCTCGCGCAGGTGATCGAGGAAGGCACCAAGGTCGTCATCATCGGCGCGGTCAACGATATCGCCCTCTTCCGCGAGTTGATGGCGCGCGGCGTCAGCGAATACATCGTGCCGCCGATGCAGCCGCTCGATCTGATCCGCACGATCTGCGGGCTCTACGTCAATCCGGACAAGCCGTTCGCCGGCCGCGTCATCTCGGTGATCGGCGCGCGTGGCGGCATCGGCGCCTCGACCATCGCCCACAACCTCGCCTGGTCGATCGCCGAGCGTCAGGAAAGCGGCGCGACGCTGCTCGACCTCGACCTTTCGTTCGGCACCGCCGCGCTCGACTTCAACCAGGACCCGCCGCAATCGATCGCCGACGCGCTCATGGCGCCGGATCGCGTTGACGACGTGTTCCTGGAGCGCGTGACCACCAAGCAAACCCAGCGCCTGCAGATGCTGACGGCGCCGGCGACCTTGGAACGCGAGTTCGAACTCGATCCGCAATCCTACGAGATGGTGATTGAGCGCGTGCGCCGCACCAGCCCATTCGTGGTGCTCGATCTGCCGCACGTTTGGACATCCTGGATCAAGCACACCCTGCTTGCTGCCGACGATGCGATCATCGTCGCTGGCCCTGATCTCGCCTCGCTGCGCAACACAAAGAACATCATCGATCTGCTGAAGGCGATGCGCCCCTACGATTCACCGCCGGCAGTGGTGCTTTCTATGGTCGGCGTGCCGAAGCGGCCGGAGATTCCGTACAAGGATTTCGCCGACGCGCTCGGCTGCGATCCGGTGGCTTCGATCCCGTTCGATCCGCAACTTTTTGGCATGGCCGCAAACAACGGCCAGATGATTGGCGAAGTCGCCGCGCAGTCGAAAACTGCGATCGCGCTCGACGCCCTTGCTGCAACACTGACGGGCAGGAAGCCGGTGGAGGCGAAGAAATCGTCGATCACTGACAAGATCCCGTTCCTGAAGCGCTAGGGGTTTGAATGTTCGGTAAGCGAGGCACAGGCGAAGCCCCGGCCGCTACGCCAACGGCGCCTGCTGCGGCGCCGCCGGTTGCACGCGTGCAAGCTGCCGCCGCGCCTCGTCCGGTCACGGCGACGCCCCCGCAACCGACTGCGCGCCCTGCGGCGCCGGCGCCGCGCCCCGCCGCCACCGCGCCTGCGCCGCGCCCCGCCGCGCCGAGCGCGCCGCCTGCCCCGCGCGCGCCCGATCCCTCGGAAAGCGGCGAGTATCGCTCGGAAGCGTACTACCGCGTCAAATCCACGATCTTCAACGCGCTGATCGAAACCATCGACCTGACGCAACTCGCACAGCTCGATCCGGAATCCGCGCGTGACGAAATCCGCGACATCGTCGCGGAAATCATCTCGATCAAAAACGTCGTCATGTCGATCGCCGAGCAGGAAGCCCTGCTCGACGACATCTGCAACGACGTTCTGGGCTACGGCCCGCTTGAGCCGCTCTTGGCGCGCGACGACATCGCCGATGTCATGGTCAACGGCGCGAACGCCGTGTTCATCGAAGTCAACGGCAAGATCTCAAAAACCGGCATCCGCTTCCGCGACAACGGCCAGCTGATGAACATCTGCCAACGCATCGTGAGCCAGGTCGGCCGCCGCGTTGATGAAAGCTCGCCGATCTGCGACGCGCGCTTGCCTGACGGTTCTCGCGTCAACGTCATCGTGCCGCCGCTGGCCATCGATGGCCCGACGCTCACCATTCGTAAGTTCAAAAAAGACAAGCTGAAGCTCAGCAATCTCGTTGAGTTCGGCTCGATCTCCCCTGCCGGCGCGAAAATCCTTCAGATCATCGGCGCCTGCCGCTGTAACGTGCTGATCTCCGGCGGTACCGGCTCGGGCAAGACGACGCTGCTCAATACGCTGACCGCCTTCATCGATCCGACTGAGCGCGTCATCACCTGCGAAGACGCGGCGGAGCTGCAACTGCAGCAGCCGCACGTCGTGCGTCTCGAAACGCGCCCGCCGAACCTCGAAGGGTCGGGCCAGGTAACGATGCGCGATCTGGTCAAGAACTGCCTGCGTATGCGTCCCGAGCGGATCATCGTCGGCGAAGTCCGCGGCAGCGAGGCGTTCGACCTGCTGCAAGCCATGAACACCGGCCACGACGGCTCGATGGGCACGCTGCACGCCAACACGCCGCGCGAAGCCCTCTCCCGTCTTGAATCGATGATCACGATGGGCGGCTTCTCGCTGCCGGCGAAGACCATTCGCGAAATCATCGTCGCCGCCGTGGATGTCGTCATCCAGGCGCAGCGTCTGCGCGACGGTTCGCGCCGCATCACCCAGATCACGGAAGTGCTCGGCCTCGAAGGCGAGACCATCATCACCCAGGATCTGCTCGTCTACGAAATTCAGGGCGAAGACCAAAACGGCCGCATCAGCGGCCGCCACAAGGGCACGGGCGTCGGCCGTCCGCGCTTCTGGGAACGCGCGCGCTACTTCGGTCTGGAGAAAGAGCTCGCGCAGGCGCTCGACGAGACGGAGGCCGCGTAATGGACCCCGCATTGATCGCGGCAGTGCTTGCGTTTGTGGCGATCGGCGGCGCCGGCATCGCCCTCACCGGCGACAAGGGCCAACCCGCGACCGCGAACAAGCGTATCAAGGCTGTTGCCGGCGCGAAGAGCGTAGATCGCCGTAAAGCGGCGACGGAAATGGCGGCGTTGAAACGCCGGCAATCGACCGCCGAAGCGCTCAAAGAGCTGTCGAACAACGAAAAGCAATCGCGCAAGCGCCGCTTCTCAGTGAAAGGTCAACTCGCGCAAGCTGGCCTCACCACTTCGCCCGCCACGTTCTGGATCGCGTCCGCGATTTCTGGCGCCGTGCTCGGCATCATCGGCCTTGTGCTTCAGAGCGGTGCGGAAAACCCGCTGATTATGTATATCGCCGGCGCGATGGGGTTCTTCATCGGCTTCCTCGGCTTGCCGCGCTGGATTCTCGGCATGCTTGTCGCGGGACGTCAAAAGAAGTTCGGCAACCAACTCGCCGACGCCATCGATGTTATCGTGCGCGGCGTGAAATCGGGCCTGCCGCTCGGCCAGTGCTTGCGCATCATCGCGGCCGAAAGCCCTGAGCCTCTGCGCGCCGAATTCCAGGCGCTCGTCGACAGCCAAGCCATGGGCGTTCCGCTCGAGCAAAGCATGCAGCGCATGTACGACCGTATGCCGCTGCCGGAAGTGAACTTCTTCTCGATCGTGCTGGTCATTCAACAAAAGACAGGCGGCAACCTCTCTGAATCGCTGGGCAACCTCTCCAGCGTTCTGCGCGCGCGCAAGCTGATGCACGAGAAGGTGAAGGCGCTATCCTCTGAAGCGAAGGCCTCGGCCATGATCATCGGTTCGCTGCCGATCGTCGTCATGCTGATGGTCTACTTCACGCGCCCGTCTTACATCATGATCTTGTTCACCGAGCCGGTGGGACACCTGATTTTGCTCGGCGCCGCGACGATGATGTCCATGGGCATCTTCATCATGAACAAGATGGTCAATTTCAAGTTCTGAGGGCGACGACATGGCGAACGATATTGTCGATACCCTCACCGATCCGCTGCTGATCGCAGGCGTGCTCGCCGCCGGCGCATGCTTCGCCACGATCGTTACCATCGCTGCGCCCTCACTGGCGGAGGACAAGCTCGGCTCACGCCTGAAGGAAGTCGCCAAGAAGCGCGAAGAACTACGCAAACGCTCGCGGGCTGAACTGGCGAAAGGCGCAGGCTCACTACAGCACAAGGACGCCAACTCGTTTGCGAAGAACCTCGTCAACAAGCTCAACCTGCAAAAGGCGCTTGCTGACGATACGCTCGCCGAAAAGCTCGTGCGCGCCGGCCTTCGCGGCCAAGCCGCGCAGACCATGTTCTATTTCTATCGCGCCGCGCTGCCGATTGGCTTTGCGCTGGCCGCTCTCGCCTACGTCGTGTTCATGGGGCAAGAGTTGAGCTTCCAGATGAAGCTCGTCGCCGTCGTCGGCGGCTTGGCCGCGGGGTTCTACGCGCCCAACATTTATCTGCAGAACTTGGCTGACAATCGCCGCACCAAGATCATGGCCTCATTCCCCGACAGCCTCGACATGATGCTGATCTGCGTGGAATCCGGCATGTCGATCGAAATGGCGCTGCAGCGCGTCGGTCAGGAAATCGCGACGGCCTCGGTCGAACTCGCCGAAGAGTTCGCGCTCACCACCGCTGAACTCTCCTACCTGCCCGAGCGCCGCATGGCCTATGAAAACCTCGCGCGCCGCACCAACCACCCCGGCGTCAAAGCCGTCGCCATGGCGCTGACGCAAGCCGAGAAGTACGGCACGCCCGTCGGCCAGGCGCTGCGCGTCATGGCCAAGGAAAACCGCGAGCTGCGTCTCGCTGAAGCCGAGAAGAAAGCCGCGTCACTGCCGCCGAAGCTCACCGTGCCGATGATCGTCTTCTTCCTGCCGGTCCTCTTCGCCGTCATCATCGGCCCAGCGCTCATCCAAGTGAACCAGATGATGAGCGGGCAATAAGCGCTCGCCACGCTGCCCAGGCCGAGGCCTATATCGAGGCCATTCTTGATACAATTGATGAGCTCACTGCGCCTACGTCGCCTCCAAGAAGCATTGCACGCGATGAGATCGCTACGGGCGTGCGAACCATTCACATGCGCAAGCGCGGCCGTCGCGGCCGGCACATCCTTCTCCACTCAGAGACGGCGAATGAGGTCAGAATCCAACGCATCCTCCACGACAGCATGGAGCTTTCGCGTCACCTAACTGGAGAGGATAGCTGAACACCCGCGCGTCCAACGCTGCTCGCCTATCACCTGTGACAGCGGGACCATCCCGAGTTCGAACCGCCCGTCTTTCGCATTGTCGCAACGCCGCGTGACCGCAATCGCGAAAGCCAGCGCCACAATCCAAAACCTGCGGCCAAACTCCCCCTCTATCCCACACCCCGCGCCGCTAACCCACTGACTCCAAACCACTGGCGCCCAAATCAATCCGACCGCATCACAACTGCGCGCATAATGCGCGCGCACATGCACGCCGCTCCACCGCCTCCGCCAACAACCCCGCCCCTTTGGGAGCGTTTGCGCGCATTGTTCGAACGGGTGATCGCCGCCATCGGCGCGCCGGCCATCATCGCCGCGCTCACATTCGCGCCCGGCATGCGCACCGGCATCGTCCGCCAGCTTGCGCTCGTGGAGATCCTCGCGCGCAAACTCCTCCTCGCCGACGCCGCCGCCTACGCCGCGCAGCAGAAGTCACACCACGGCCCGCGCCTCATCGAAACGACGCTGCGCGCCAGCGGCCTCTACCTGCCGCAGCAAACGCGCCATCGCCGTCGCGCGCCAGCCAAAGCCCGCGCGCTCGATCTGAGTAAGCCTGAAACCTGGTCCGCGCGCTTCGCGCTGGCCATTCCGCGCGATCCGCGCGCTGTTCAAGATCGCCATGCGCCACGCATTCGCGCGCTCTGGGGCGATACGCGCCCGCTACCAGAGCTCAAGCCCGAATCGCGCCCACGCCGCTTCGTCTCCGAAGCGTTCCGCGTCGCGCGCCGCGCTGAGGCGTTGCGTCGTCTGCTCCACGATCCGACGCCTTACGCCATACGCCTCGCCCGCGCACGCCGCATCGGCGTCGCGCGCTCACGCGAAACCATCACCCGCTACGCCCTCAGAGCGCCGCGCCGCTTCGTCGGCGATCACCGCGATCCACGGCTGACGCTCGACATCTTCGGCGCCGCCGTGCACGCGCAGGCGCTTCTGAACGACACGAGTTAGGCCGCTTCGCTCTTTGTCTGACGCTATTCGCCGTGACGAAGCCGCTTCGCCGCGGGCGCCGGCGCGCGTCCCACGCGAGCC
>CALBST010000221.1 GCA_937967425.1 uncultured Caulobacteraceae bacterium | reverse complement strand
GGAAGGCGGGGTTTTGAGCCGCGCCGCTTGCAAGGTCAAGCGGCTGGGATCATCACCTTTTTATGAGACGAGACCATTCCATTCCCCGCGGCGAGGTGCATCGCCTGCGTCACCAATCCGTTGTGCTGGAAGGCAATCCGCTGGGCGATCCGACCGAGCGCGAGTTGCACGTTTGGACACCTCCGGGGTGGAGCCATGCGGAACAGCTGCCGCTGCTTGTCGACCTCACCGGCTATTGGGGCGCGGGGCCGAACCACACCAATTGGAAGCCCGGCGGCGAAAATGTGCCCGAGCGCCTGGATCGCTTGGCGCATGAGGGTATGGCGCGGTGCGTGGTGGCGTTCCCGGATTGCTTCACCAAGCTCTACGGCAATCAGTATCTGAACAGCGCAGGCTCGGGGCGTTACGCCGATTACGTTTGCGACGAGATCGTTGCGACCGTCGAGGCCAAGTTCAATTGCGGCGGCGCGGGGCGGCGCGGCGTGTTCGGCAAATCGTCGGGCGGCTATGGCGCGGCGTGGCACGGCATGAACCGCTCTGATTTCTGGAGCGCGATCTCGATCAATAGCGGCGACATGGGCTTCGATGCGCTGTTCATTCCGACGCTCTACGATGACGTCGATGCGCTGCGGCCGTTCGATTACTCGATCGAAAAATGGATCAAGCACGTCGAGGCCAAGCCGAAGCTGAAGGACAAGGATCGCATGATCCTGATGGATTTCGGCCAAGCTGCTTTCTATGACCCCGATCCCACGCAATTCCGCAACATGCGCCTCCCGATGGATCCGCGCACGGGGGAGCTTATTCCGGAGCGTTGGAATAATTGGATGCGGCACGATCCGGTGGTGATGTTCGACACGCTGGGCGAGAATCTGCGCAAGCTGAAGCTTATCTACATGGATTGCGGCTGGTCGGATCAGTTTCGGATTCACTTCGGCATGCGCCGCTTTGCGAAGAAGCTAACGGCCGCCGGCATCGCGCACACGTACGAAGAGTTCGACGATGATCACACCGACGTGGATTATCGGATGGATGTGTTCTTGCCGAAGTTGGCGAGTGTGTTGAGTGAATGAGACGAACTATCCGCCTAAGCGGCACGCCGCAGTTTGCATTGCGGAGAATGGACACGCGCCAGCTAATCCGCAGGACAGCAGCAGAACTATGTAGGTGCCGACGGTCACTGTGGCGATGGCCGACGCAGCCGAAATCGCGATCGATCGCCCCATAGTCTTGGAGAACGCTGGGCCCGTCAGGCCCGCGGCGAAATACAATCCGCACCAGACTCCTGAGAGCGTTAAATGGGCGGCTTTGCTCGACCAGTGCCATTCTTCGTAGCTACATGGATGGCGGCTGAAGATGGCGAACGCGATGAAGCTTGCCACTGCAATCGCGAGAGTGGTGAACCACAAAGCACGCGCCGACTTTTCTTTGAGCCAAAAGCCCAGCAGCAATCCGCCAAGCACTACGACAACAAAGATCGCAAAGACCACCGTTAGCTCCGCAGCCGGTACCCGCTCTTGATCATCGCCCAGCTTGCGTAGCTCAGCGCAAGGGCAAGGCCGCCGGTGATGAGTGCGCCTGTCAGTAGCGGCGCGTCGTGGTGGCCGATGAAGCCGTAGCGGAATCCGTCGATGAGCGAGAACACCGGGTTGTAGTGCGAGATCGTGCGGATTGGTTCGGGCAGAATTGAAGTCGAGTAGAATGTGCCGGAGAGGAATGTGAGCGGCACGATGATGAAGTTCGTCACCGCGGCGAGGTGATCGAATTTGTCGGCCCAGATGCCGCCGATGAGGCCGATGGCGCCGAAGATCACCGACGCGA
>CALBST010000220.1 GCA_937967425.1 uncultured Caulobacteraceae bacterium | reverse complement strand
CGAGCAGATCGCACGACGACAGGCTCCGGCGCGATTGCGGAGATGGACATGGCGCAGCTGCTGAGCTTTCAGCTGGAAGACGAGCGCGGCCGCCTGGTCGATGCGCGTGTCCCGACATTGGCGGAAGCGCTGGAGTGGGCCGATGGCAAGGCGGTGCTCGAACTCGATATCAAGCGCGGCGTCGCGTACGAGGACGTGATCAGCGCGGTCAGCGCCGCCAACGCCATGAGCCGCGTGATCTTTGTCACCTACAGCATCGATGGCGCCGCGCGGCTGGCGCGCTTGGCGCCGCAAGCGATGATCTACACGACCATCTCGAACGTCCGCGAACTCGATACGCTGGATCGGCGGGGAGTTGATCTCACACGCATCGTTGCTTGGGCCGGCACGGACACGCCGCCCGCGTCGCTGGTTGAGGCGCTGGCTGCGCGCGGTGTCGAAACTCGGTTCGGCATGTTCGGCGCAGGGCGCGACTATGCCAACGCGTTGCGGGCGCGCGCGCAGATTGTGGCCGTTGATGATGCGCGCGAGGCCGCGCGCGACATCGACGCCGCCGACGGCGAGGGGGGCCTGGCGTCGCTTCAATGCGTGCGCGGATGATGACGAGGGTGGCCTTCGTCCCTAAGTCTGCCCTCTAACGCGCGGAGCCTGCCATGAAAGCGATACGTCTCGAACAGAACGGCGGACCCGAAGTTCTTGCCCTCGCCGATCTGCCCACGCCTGAGCCGGGCGCTAATGAGGTACGCGTTCGCCATCATGCGATCGGCGTGAACTTCATCGACACCTACCAACGCTCCGGTCTGTACAAGATCGGCTTGCCGAGCGGCCTCGGGCTAGAAGCGGCTGGTGTTGTCGAAGCCGCCGGCCTCAACGTCACACGTTTCAAGACGGGCGATCGCATCGCGTATGCGAGCGGACCGATCGGCGCGTACGCAGAAAGCAATGTCGTGAACGAGGCGCGTGCGGTGAAATTGCCCGACGCTGTTTCGTACGACATCGCAGCCGCCTCTTTGCTCAAAGGCATGACCGCGCGTTTTCTTTTGCGTAAGACGTTTCGCGTGGAACGTGGCCATGACGTTGTCATCCACGCGGCCGCTGGCGGCGTTGGTCAAATCGCGGTGCAGTGGGCGAAGCATCTTGGCGCCAATGTCATCGCTGTTGTTGGCAGCGATGCGAAAGCGGAAATCGCGAAATCCCTCGGAGCCGATCACACGATCATCACTGCGCGCGATGACATCGCCAAGCGCGTGCGCGAGATCACCGGCGTTGGCGCCCACGTTGTTTATGATAGCGTCGGCAAGGATACGTTCGAAGCGTCGCTCGATAGCTTGCGGCCGCTTGGCATGATGGTCAGCTTCGGCAACGCATCGGGACCGGCGGGCGCCATCGCGCCATCGGAGCTGCAGCGTCGCGGCTCGCTGTTTCTCACGCGGCCAACGCTGTTTCACTACACGGCGACGGTAGAGCAGCTGGACGAAACGTCGGCTGACTTGTTCGACGTAATCGCATCAGGCGCTGTGAAGGTTGCGCCACCAACGCGCTACGCGCTCGCCGACGCCGCGCAAGCGCATCGTGATCTCGAGGCGCGTAAGACGACCGGAAGCTTGGTGCTTGTGCCGTAGCTACTTCACAGCCGCCGCGCGCTGGAAGGCTGGGCGTTGCCAGAGGTTGTCGACATAAGCGCGCACGGGCGCGGGGATGTCCGCTTCGATACCGGCGAACTTTGCGCCGGTGACGATGTACGAGACCGAGATATCAGCGGCGGTGAAGCGATCGGCGGCGATATAGGGTTTGCCGTCCAAGCAAGTGCCGACGAACTCGAGCCGCTTTAGGATCGCAGTCTTCAGATAGCCTGCGGTCCAGTTTTGTTTTTGATCGTCCGGCGCCATGAAGCGGGTGGCGACGAGGGGATTGCCGTACGCCGCAACGCCTGCTTCGCCGAACAGCAAGAACTGCAGGTAGGTCGCGTAGCCGGGCTCGTTCGGTTTCACTTCGAGATCGGTCGGGCCGTACTTCGACATGATGTAAATCATCATGGCGACGGACTCGATCATCTTCACATCGCCGTCGGTCATCGCCGGCACGGTTCGGAGCGGGTTCACGGCTTTGAACTCTTCGCTCGGTTTGAAGAACGAAGCTTCGGCCGTTTCATAGGGCACGCCCATCTCTTCGCAGAGCCAGAGCACGCGCAGCGAGCGTGCGCCTTGCGAGTGGTAGATTTTAAGCATGAGCATCCCTCCTGGCGCTCAACTAGCATCGCTAACCACACCCGTCATCCCGGCCCAGCGAAGCGAAGAGCCAAGAGCAAGGGCTCCCAGCGCGACTTGGCCCCTGGGTCCCGGGTTCTCGCTGCACGAGCCCCGGAATGACGTAGAGGGTGAGCCAAAAGCAAAGGGGCGCAGCTCACGCCACGCCCCTCGACGTTCGAGCGTTGCTCTCGATTAGGTATTCATGCTCTGGAAGAAGTCGTCGTTGTTCTTCGAGGACTTCAGCTTATCGAGCAGGAACTCGATCGCGTCCTGCGTGCCCATCGGCGAGAGGATGCGGCGGAGCACATACATCTTCTGCAGGTGCTCTTTCGGCGTGATGAGTTCGTCCTTACGCGTGCCGGACTTGAGCACGTCGATGGCCGGGAAGATGCGGCGGTCGGCGACCTTGCGGTCGAGCTGGAGTTCGCTGTTACCGGTGCCCTTGAACTCTTCGAAGATGACTTCGTCCATCCGCGAGCCGGTATCGATGAGGGCCGTCGCGATGATGGTGAGCGAGCCGCCTTCTTCGAGATTACGCGCCGCGCCGAAGAAGCGCTTCGGACGTTGCAGGGCGTTGGCGTCGACGCCGCCGGTCAGCACCTTGCCGGAAGAGGGCACGACGGTGTTGTAGGCGCGGCCTAGGCGCGTGATCGAGTCGAGCAGGATCACGACGTCCTTGCCATGTTCGGCCAGGCGCTTCGCCTTTTCGATCACCATTTCAGCAACCGCGACGTGGCGGGTGGCCGGCTCGTCGAAGGTCGAGGAGACGACCTCGCCCTTCACGCTGCGCTGCATGTCGGTGACTTCTTCCGGGCGTTCATCGATCAGCAGAACGATCAGGAACACTTCCGGGTGGTTTGCTTCGATCGCCTTGGCGATGTTCTGCATGATGACGGTTTTACCCGTCCGCGGCTGCGCGACGATAAGCGAGCGCTGGCCTTTGCCGATCGGCGCGACGATGTCGATGACGCGGCCGGTTTTGTCTTTGACCGTTGGATCGTCCAATTCCATCTTCAGTCGCTCCGTCGGATAGAGCGGCGTCAGGTTGTCGAAGTGGACTTTGTGGCGGACACGGTCGGGATCTTCGAAGTTGACGGCGTTGACCTTGGTCAGCGCGAAATACCGTTCGCCGTCCTTCGGCGCCTTGATCTGGCCTTCGACCGTATCGCCGGTGCGGAGTCCGAATTTACGGATCTGCTGGGGTGAAACGTAAATGTCGTCCGGGCCGGAGAGATAATTCGATTGCGGCGAGCGCAGGAAGCCGAAGCCGTCCGGCAAAATCTCGACGACGCCCGCGCCGCCGATTTCGACGCCGCGCTCGGCGACGGACTTCAGAATGGCGAACATCATGTCTTGGCTGCGCAGCGTGTTCGCGCCCTCGATCTCGAGGGATTCCGCGAGCGCCAGCAATTCCGCCGGCGGCTTACGCTTGAGCTCTTGCAGCGTGAGTGAGGTGAGCTCTTCGAGTGCTTGTGTTTCAGTCATGGTTTTCTCGGGGTGACCCTGGACCCCGGGCGCACTTAGGGCGCGGGGAGGGACATCAGATAGAAAGGAAATCCGGCGGTTAGGAGAAGTTGGCTTGCGCCGCCGTCGCGAGCATGCCGAAGCATGCAAGGACAGCCACACCACACCGCGCGGGGAGCGTCAAGCTGCCGAGCGTTCTGGGAGGCGTTTAGGGTTCCAATGTGGCCAGAAGAACCACTGCGATGGCTACGAGGAACGGGACCTCGCTCATCAGCCGCCAGTAGCGTTCGGAGTGCCGCCGTTGCCCCGCGGCAAGCTTGCGACCTTCTGCAGATAGGAAGCCGTGGTAACCGGACAAGCCTAACACAAGGATAAGTTTGGCCCAGAACCAGTGCGGCACTGCCGCCACGAGTTCAGGGACTGGGCGCGCCCAGTCCGAGACCAGATAGGTCGCGAACAGGAAGATGCCGAACGCCCAGGCGAGGATCATGCTCGGCGTCAGGATGATGGCCCGCAGGTTTTTCGCCGCCTTGAGCATGGTCTGCTCAAGCTCGCCGCCGCTCTGTGACGACGTGATGTAGGCGTAGAAGCGCGGTAGCATCAGCAGACCCGCCACCCAGGCGATCACCGCGATGATGTGGAGGCCTCTGGCAAGATCATAGCCGATCACATGTTGCATCAGCGCGGCTTCCCTAGTTCAGCGCCCGTGCGCGCAAAATCCGTGCACGGCGGGGCAGAGCCTGCCGCCGGATTCGCTTTGCACCTTACCCGGAGCGGCCAGCGCCCGCTCTACCAAATCCGCAAGCGCGTCGATGAAGCGCGGGTGCGTGCCGAGCGCGGGCGCGCGGAGGTAGAACGGCAGCTGCAAGCTCTTCGCAAGTTCGCGGTATTCGATGTCGAGCTCGACCAGCGTTTCAACGTGCTCGGACACAAACGCGATCGGTGAGACAATCACGCCAACACCGTCTGCGCTGGCGCTATGAATTTCTTCTTCGGTTGAGGGGCCGATCCACTTCATCGGTCCAACGCGTGACTGGTAGCAGATGCGCATCTCCCAGTCCGCCGGAAGTAGTTTCCACACCGCCGCGACGCTTTGCTCGACCTGCCACTGATAAGGATCGCCGCGGTCGACGACGCGTTGCGGCAACCCGTGCGCTGAGAAGAGCACGCGCGGTCGCTCGGGAGAACCAGCGTCTCGCCATGTTTGAAGGATAGCGTCAGCGTGCGCCTGCGCGAACTGCACACCGGCAGGATAGCAACAGATCGTCGACGCGGGGAGGGCTGACGCCGCGCGCCATGCCTTCAGTGATGAAGCCGTGGTGGTCGTTGAGAACTGCGGATAGAGTGGCAGCAGAATCGCGTCCGTCGCGCCCCAGGCTTCCGCGGCTTTCGCCGCGTCCGGTGTGAAGGGCGACCAATAGCGCATTGCCGGAAAGCACTTGAACGTCACGTTGCTCACGCGCGCTGCAATCGCCGCTTCGAGCGCTTCGGCCTGCTTCATCGTTTCCGGCAAGATCGGCGAGCCACCGCCCATCAGCGCATAATTCGCCTTCGCCAGTTTCTCGCGCGTACCGGAGATGAACTTCGCCAAGAAGAAGCGAAACGGCTGCGGCAAACCAATAATGGCTTTGTCATTGAACAGATTGAACAGGAAAGGCTTCACCGCTTCCTGTTTGTCCGGCCCACCGAGATTGAACAGGATGATCGCCACCCGGCGCGATGTCATCACGCGCAAGCCTGGCCCATCGTCCGTTTCAGGGGAGGGCGTTTGTTCGAGCGGCACAGCGCTCATACGCTGCCTTTCACCACTCGGATCAGACGCGACATGTTCTCCGGCGTCGCCTCGGGCGTGATGCCATGTCCCAGATTGAAGATGTGCGGCGCATCACGGAAGCCGGCGAGCACGAGGCGCGCAGCCGCGTCCATCGTCTCACCGCCAACGATCAAGGTCTGCGGATCGAGATTGCCTTGCAGCGGCATGCCGAACGGCGCCGCATTGATCGCGAACCGGGCAGGAGTCTGCGTATCAACACCAAGCGCGGTGACGCCGGTTTCCCCGGCATAGGCGCTGAGCATCGCGCCGGCGCCGCGCGGGAAACCAATGATCGGCGCGGTGACGCCGAGTTCGCGGAGGCGATTCACCAGCCTTTGTGTCGGACCAATAATGGCGGTTTGGAACTGAGCCGGTGTCAGCCCCTCCGACCAACTCTCGAATATCTGCAGGCAATCCGCGCCAGCCTTCGCCTGAGCTACCAGATGCTGCGCGCTCATCTCGACCAGCGCGTCAATCAACGCCGCGAAATCATCAGGCCTCTGGTAGATAACCCGCCGCGCGCGTTCCTTATCGCCGCCTTCGCCCTGCAGCATGTAGGTCGCCACAGTCCATGGGCCGCCGCAGAAACCGATCAGCGCGATGTCTTTCGGGATCGCGGCCTTGATCCGCTCTACTGCCTCATAGACCGGCGCCAAACGCTGCAGCCCGCGCTCAGGATCATCGAAGCGCCAGTTCTCTTCCTCTATGAGCGGGTTCAGCCGCGGCCCTTCGCCCTCGACGAACCAAACCTTACGGCCAAGAGCATCCGGCACGACCAAAATGTCCGAGAACAGGATCGCCGCATCCAGCGGGAAACGCCGCAATGGCTGCATCACGGCTTCGGTCGCCAGAGCAGGGGAGTAGCAAAACTCCATGAAGCTCTTCGCTCGGGTCCGGAGCTCCCGATACTCCGGCAAATAGCGTCCAGCCTGTCGCATGATCCAAACCGGAGGAGGATCAAGCCTCTCTCCGTTCAGAACGCGTAGCAGTGCGGGAACCTCCTCCCGAGCAGACATTCGCCTCTTCCCAACTTCTAATTTTGAATCGTGGTTAATGGGGACTCGTTGTTGATGCGACTTTGTTTGCGGGACAAGATTCTTGCCCACAGCTTATCCCCCGACTTGTCCCTTTCGCGATGCGACGGAATTGTCTTCTGTGCGAATGGGTTGAGGGGTGCGTGAGGCGTGTCCGATTCCTTTTCGTCCACAATGTCGCGCTGTGAGCAAGGTTTGGAGGAATCGCCCGGGAGGGGAAGCGAAATCGGGGGCGTGGTGGCTGTTCGTTCTCTTTCGGCCGTTCTCCAGGGTCTCACCCAACAGCTTGTCCACAATCCGAACTGGCCTGATATGTGAGCGATGACGCGCCTCGGCATCTTTGCGAATTTTCACCTCGTCTCCGACTCAACAGGGGAGACACTGGCTGGCGTCCTCCGCGCTACCTGCGCTCAGTTCGACAATATCATGCCGGTTGAGCACTCCTACTTCCTCGTCCGCTCCGCCCGGCAGCTGGAGCGGGTGATCTCCGAAATTGAGGCTGCACCCGGGGTGGTGATGTTCACGCTCTCGAACCTTGATCACCGGGCGCAGCTGGAGGAAGCCTGCCGAAAAATGAACATGCCCTGCGTAGCGGTTCTCGATCCCGTTCTGGACATGACGTCCCGGTATCTGGGGGTTGAGCTGAACCACCGGGTCGGCAATCCGCGCAAGCTCAATGCCGAATATTTCAAGCGGATCGATGCGCTCGATTTCGCCATGTACCACGATGACGGCCAGCAACACGTCGATCTGGCCGAGGCTGATGTCATTCTGGTCGGCGTCAGCCGCACCTCGAAAACGCCGACCAGTGTCTATCTCGCGCACCGCGGCGTGAAGGCGGCGAACGTCCCAATAGTACCAGGCGTGCCGCTGCCGCCTGAAGTGTTTATCAAGGACGGCCCGCTTGTCGTCGGACTGCTGATCTCCGCCGACCGGCTCATTCACATCCGCCGCAATCGTCTCGCCTCGATGAAAGAAACCCGCGCCGGCAGCTACACCGACGAGGACGCCGTGCGCCGCGAGGTGATGGAAGCACAGAAACTGTTCGAGCGGGAAGGCTGGCCGACGATCGATGTGTCGCGGCGCTCGATCGAGGAAACCGCGGCAGCCGTGCTCAACTTGCTCGCGGAGCATCGCGAGCAGTGAGCCTGATCCTTGCTTCCGGAAGCGCCGCGCGCCGCCAAATGCTCGAAGCTGCGGGGCTGGATTTTGCGGTCGAGGTTCCTCGTGTTGATGAAGAGGCGGCGAAAGCCAGCCTTCGCGCCGGCGGCTTGAAGCCGCGCGATCAGGCGGATGCGCTGGCTGAACTCAAGGCGCTCAGCATCTCACGCACACGGCCGGATTTCGTTATCGGCGCCGACCAGATGCTCGCTCTTGGCGGCGAGGTGTTCGACAAACCCAAGGACGCAAACGAAGGGCGAGACCATCTGCTGCGTC
Organism: uncultured Caulobacteraceae bacterium; assembly: GCA_937967425.1. The sequence continues at coordinate 3,101 of CALBST010000220.1, read as the reverse complement.
TGCGGGGCCAAACGCATGAGCTCATTACCGCTGCGGTGGTCGCGCGCGAGGGCGTGATTATTTGGCGCCACATCGACACGCCTAAGCTGAAGATGCGCAGTTTCAGCGATGCGTTTCTCGAGGACTATCTTGCGCGGGCAGGGGACAACGTCCTCCGCTCGGTTGGCGCCTACCAGCTCGAAGGACTGGGCGCACAGCTGTTTGAGCGTGTTGAGGGCGACTACTTCTCCGTGCTCGGCCTGCCGCTGTTGCCGCTGCTCGCTTTCCTGCGCGAACACGGTATTGCGCGGCCATGAACATCACCGCCGCGACCAAGGTCTACGCCATCATCGGCAACCCCGTGGAGCATTCGCTCTCGCCCGTGATGCAAAATGGCTGGATCGCCGATCATGGGCTGGACGCTGTCTATGTGGCGTTGCCGCTGAAGAGCGACGATCCCGTCGCAGCCATCCGCGCTCTCAGCGGCTTCGCCGGGCTGAACGTCACCGTTCCTTTTAAGGAAGCTGCGGCCGAGGCCGCGGCGCGGAGCGAAGCTGCAGTCGCTAACGTGCTGCGGCGCGAGGAGGACGGAACGTTCTCCGCCTTCAACACCGATGGCGCCGGATTTCTGGATTCGCTGAGCGAAGGCGCCCCGGATTGGCGCTCGAAGGTTCGCCGGGTGCTGATCCTCGGCGCCGGCGGCGCCGCGCGCGGTGTTGGGCAAGCGCTTTCGCCGTTCGTCGACACCATCCACTTCGCCAACCGGACTGCCGCGCGCGGCGAGCAGGCCGCCGCGACCATTCCCAACGGCCGCGCCACGCGCTGGGATGATCTTGAGCGCGGCTTCGGCCACGCCGATCTCATCGTGCAAACGACAACGCTCGGCATGGCCGATCAGCCTGATATGGAATGGCCGGTCTCATTCTGCCGACCGAACGCAATCATCGCGGACATCGTCTATCGTCCGCTTGAAACGCCACTTCTGGCGGCGGCGCGAGCGAGGCAGCTCACCACCATTGATGGCCTCGGCATGCTGATCCACCAGGGCGCGCGCGCCTTCGAGATCTGGTTCGGCATCAAGCCCGACGTGGCGAAGGCGAGGCAACGTTTGCTGACGGCATTGGCATGATCATCGTCGGTCTCACCGGCTCGATCGGCATGGGCAAATCAACGGTTGCCGCGATGTTTGCGGAGCAGGGCGCGCCGGGATTCGACTCGGATGCCGCCGTGCACGCGCTTTATGCGCCAGGCGGCGCCGCGGTCGCGCCAGTGGAGGCTGCGTTTCCCGGTGTCGTCAAAGACGGCGCGATCGATCGCGTTGCGTTGTCGAAGCAAGTCGTCGGCAACGCCGCAGCGATCAAGCGCCTGGAAGAGATCGTTCATCCGCTCGTGCGCCAGGCGCAGATGCAGTTTCTGCAGAACCAACGCGATGCGGGGACGGCGGTCGTCATTCTGGATATCCCGCTGCTGTTCGAGGGCGGCGGCGCACAATTGGTGGACAAGACCGTTGTGGTCTCCGCGCCGCCGGATGTGCAGCGCGCCCGCGTGCTGGCGCGCCCAGGCATGACGGAAGAGAAGTTCGAAGCGATCCTGGCGCGCCAGATGCCGGATTCCGAAAAGCGCGCCCGCGCCGATTTCGTCATCGACACCAGCGGGTCATTTGACGACACCCGCGCCCAAGTCCGCGCCGTGCTGGACGCTCTGCGCGAAGCAGTTTAGCGGGAATTCGTGCGCGAAATTCTATTCGATACGGAAACCACAGGCGTCTTCCCGGATCACGCGGATGAGAAGCTGCGCGACCGGATTGTCGAGATCGGTTGCGTCGAAGTGTTCAACCTTGAGCGCACCGGCCGCGAGTTTCACGCCTACTTCAATCCGGATCGTGATGTTCCGGAAGAAGTGGTGCGCGTGCACGGTTTGCGCCGCGAGTTCCTGATGAACCACAAACGCTTCAGCGAGGTGGTGCAGGAATTGTTGGAGTTCATTGGCGACGCACCGCTGGTCGCCCACAACGCTGCGTTTGACCAGGGTTTCCTGAACGCCGAACTGCGCCGCTGCGGGCTACCTCCGTTTGGTGACGAGCGGTTTGTCGATACCCTGGCGATTGCGCGCAAGAAGTTCCCAGGCGCTTCGAACTCGCTGGATGCCCTGGCGAGGCGCTTCCAGCTCGATCGCTATGGTTTCGATCTCGCCGCGCGCAAGGGCGCTGGCGGCCACGGCGCGATCGTCGACTCGCGCATTCTGGCCGAGGTCTATCTCCACCTCAAAGGCGGTCGCGAACAGACTTTGGTGTTCGATGCGGGTGAAGCCGTCGTTGAGGACGCCTCAGTCCTGCGGCCGATCGAGCTCACGCGCCGCACGCCGCGCGCAACACCGCTGCCAGCGCGCCTTACCGAGGACGAGCAGGCGGCACATGCAGCCTTCATAGAGAAGCTCGGTCCGAACGCGATCTGGCTGAAAACCGGTTAGCCGTTGCTGGCCGCCGCGAGCGGAACGTCGCCTCGCGCCTCGCGCGCGCGCAGCTCCTGATAATAGAGCGGCGTGAAATCGATCGGGTTGATCAGCAGCGGCGGGTAGCCGCCTTCGCGCGTGATCTCGGCAAGGATCTGACGGCTGAACGGAAACAGAAGCCGCGGGCACTCGATCCAGATCATCGGTTCGATATCGTCAGGCCGCACATTCACGAATTGGAACATGCCGGAATAAACGAGGTTGGCCGCAAACATCGGCTGGTCGCCGCGTTTAGCTTGGACGCTGATGCAGAGATCGACCTCGGTCGCCTCGCCATTGTTAATGGGGCGGGACTTAACCTCGACGCCCATGTCGATGGCCGGCTGGATGTCGAAGCCCGATGTCGCCGCCAGGGCGTTCTGGAATGACAGCTCCTTCACGTATTGCGCCAGGACGCGCAGGTGAGGGGAATCCGGTGGCGAAGCGCCGTCATTTTGCGTGTTCATGCGCCATAAACTCGTGCTGGGGGGCCCGAAAAATCGGCGGTTAACATGCTGCGGCGTTGGGGCCAAAGCAACCGCGCTGGCAGAACCCGCCTGTTGGCATTATCTTAAATCCGCGCATACCACCACGCACCGCTAGGAGCGACGTCCGTTGGACCAGAGCATGAT
>CALBST010000219.1 GCA_937967425.1 uncultured Caulobacteraceae bacterium | reverse complement strand
TTAGGCGAATAGGTCCGTCTGAGTTTCGCCGGCGTTTAGGTTGTTCATGCTGGCGGCACACCCGGTCAATCGATCGAGGTAATCGGCCCACCACTGCATCATGCTAACCCGCTCGTCCCAATACTGGGCGCGGTTATAGGCGCGACGCACTTTATCGGGCTCACCATGTGCGAGCGCGCGCTCGATTGCTTCGGTCGAAAACGCAGAGTGTTCGTTCAGCAACGAGGAGGCTGAAGAACGAAACCCATGGGACACGTGGGTAGCGCCATCGATCCCCATAGCGCGCAGCGCTGCGTTCAAAGCGCCATCACTGAGCGGCTTGTCCAGCGACCTTATGGATGGAAAGCAAAGCGATCCTCTCCCCGTCATTGTCCTTAGCGCCTCAAACTTGGCGATCGCTTGCCGGGACAAAGGAATGCGGTGCTCTCGCCGCATTTTGGTGCGGTGCGCTGGAATAATCCAAACAGCTTCGGCGAGATCGACCTCTGGCCATTCAGCGAGACGAAGCTCCCCCGGTCTCGGGAACGTCAGCGCGAGCAGCTGCAACGCGGTCCTTATGGTTCGATGCCCCTCATAACCGTCGATCGCCCGAAGCAGCGCCCCAAAGGCCTCGGGCTTGGTGACCGCTGATTGGTGCCTCGTTTCAGGCGGCAGAAGCGCACCCCTGAGGGGCGCCGATGGATCGACCTTGATCACATCTTCAATCACCGCCAATCGAAACACCGCAGACAACACCCCGCGCATACGGCGCGCGGTTTCACGGTTGCCCTTGGCCTCAACGACCCGAAGGACGCGTAGAACATCGCGCGGCGTGATGTCTGGGAGCTGCTGAGACCGGAGGTCTTTGGCCAGCACCTCAACGATCCATCTCGACTTCTTGAGCGTGGGCTCCGATCGCCCCGCCCTGGTGAGCCGATCGAGATAGATGTCAGCGTATGCGGCGAAGGTGGTTTCTTCACGCTGCGCTGCCGCAGTCTCCTCCGCCTCCCTCTCGGCAGCAGGGTCTTTCCCATCGAGGAGGAGCTTGCGCGCCGCGTAGCGTTTCTCGCGGGCTTCGAGCAGGCTCACCAGCGGGTAAGGACCGAACGGCAGGTCCCGTTGTTTGCCCGCATGGCGATAGCTCATGCGCCAGAGTTTCTTGCCGTTTGGATAGACGTGCAAAAAAAGTCCATCGCCGTCGCTCAACTTGATGAGCTTCTCTTCGGCCTTCGCCTTTCGGCATTTGAGATCGGAAAGTTTCATCGGCCAACCAGTGAATTTGGAGGTGTTGGGAAAGCGCCGATCTCGGCCTTCGCTTGCGACTCTGTACGGGTCACAAAGTGGGAATCGAATGATGGAGGCTCGGCACGCAGAAAATCAGGGCTCGTGTTGGGAAAATGACTCCGTGTTGGGAAATTCAAATCCGGCGTTTTTCTTCCCAACGATTTCCCAACAGGGCGCTGAAAATCAATGAGACGCGCCGGTTCAGGACGAGCCGACGAGACGTTCGCCGCAAACAAGCAAAAGGTAATTTGAATCAGTGTGTTCGAGACGATTTGCGACGTCCTGAGACGGCTTGCGAAATTGCTCGAAACGGAGGGGATGGTGCCGCTTGCGTGACTCGAACACGCGACCCCCGCATTACGAATGCGGTGCTCTACCGGCTGAGCTAAAGCGGCCCCGGCTGGGGTGAACCCGGCGGAAGGGCGGTTTCCTACGCGGAGCCGGGCGCAGAGGCAAGGCCGGGCGGCTTTGGCTTGCAGGGTGCGGCGCTCCGCCCCAGAAACGGGCATGTCTCACGCCGACTACCTGCCCACCTCTGTCGCGCGGGCGCGGAATATCGCCGATTTGCGTCGCATGGCGCGGGCGCGGCTGCCGCGGATGGTGTTCGACTACATCGACGGCGGCGCCGACGATGAGGTGTCGCTGGCGCGGAGCATTTCGCGGTTCCAGGATATCGAGCTGGTCTGGGATGCGCTGGCGGATGTGTCGGCGATCGATACGACGACGACAATCATGGGCGCGGCGTCGGCCTCGCCGTTCTTCATCAGCCCGACGGCGACCTCACGGCTGTTTCATCCGCGCGCGGGCGAAGTTGCGGTGGCGCGCGCGGCGCAAGCGGCGGGTGTGCCCTACGCGTGCTCAACCTTGGCTTCGACGACAGTCGAAAACATCGCCGCCGTGAATACCGGGCCAAAATGGTTCCAGGTTTATGTCTGGAAGGATCGCGGGCTGGTGACGGAGATGCTGACGCGCGCGAAAGCGGCTGGATTCGGCGCGATCATTCTCACGGTCGATGTGCCGGTGGCCGGCAATCGCGAGCGTGACGGGGCCAATGACTTCACCATTCCGCCGAAGGTGACGTGGCGCACGGCGACACAAGCGCTGGCCGCGCCGGGCTATCTTCTCGACTTGATGACAACGCCAGAGATCAGGCCGGCGAACGTCGCCCACATTCGCATCGATGGCGGGTTGATCGGCTTCATCAACGCGCAGTTCGATCGAACGGTGACGTGGGACGATGCGCGCTGGCTGCGCGAGGCTTGGGACGGGAAGCTGGCGATCAAGGGCATCGCCACGCCCGAGGACGCGCAACGCTGCGTTGGCATTGGCGCGGACGCGGTGTGGGTTTCAAACCATGGCGGACGCCAGCTCGACACCGCGCCGGCGACAATCGACACCTTGCCCGCGATCGCTGACGCGGTCGGCGGCCAAACCGAGATCATCCTCGATGGCGGGGTGCGGCGCGGCAGCGATGTCGTGAAGGCGTTGGCGCTGGGTGCAAACGCCGTCGCGCTCGGGCGGGCGTATCTCTACGGGCTCGCCGCCGGCGGCGAGCATGGCGTGCGCCGCGCGCTGGAGATCATGGACTCGGAATTACGGCGCACGATGGCGCTCTGCGGACGCTCGCGGCTCAGCGGCCTGACGCGCGATCTGATTTTCCGGCGGTCCCTGCCCTGATCAGCTGGCGAGCTTGTGTTCGTTCTTGTCTTTGACGAACTCGACGCCTTCGACCGTGGTTTCGAAATCGTGGAGCACTTCAATCGCTTCGTCCGCCTCCATCATCGGCGTCGACGCTTCCGGGAAACGGAAACGCCAGAACGAGTCGATGTGGCGTATCACACCCACGGCTTCGCCGATCGGTATGAAGAGCGACGGCGCTTTCAGAAGGAAGTTACGGAACGCCGAGGGCTGGCCCTCCGCAAGCGCCGCAAACGCAACGCCGTATTCAAGCAATGTCTCGTCAACACGCATGAGTGCGAGGGCCATCTTCCCGAGGATGTCCTTACGCGTTTCGGCGAGTTGTTGACGCTCATCGGAAGTAGCTTGCGTTATACGCAGGCCCGCGAAGCGTGGCTTGAATTCCGCCAGGCCCGGACGGATCTCGTCCATCAGCCACTTGTAATAGAGGAAGCCTTTCCAGGCGAAGACACCCTCGATGTACTCTTCACCCGAGAGGCGCAGCGTTTCGCGTAGCGGGTCAAGCGTCTTGGCGGTCTCGTCCGTCATCAGCTTGTCGGCGAGGCGCTGCGAGAGGCCACCAGCGTCAGCGCCGCCAGTCGCGAAGGCGAGACTTACAAGTTGCGCGATCTCGCGGCCGACGAAAGCACGCATGCGCGTAATGTCGGCTTCGGCGATGTCGAAGTAAGCGCGCGCCGGATCTATGCCCATGTGGCGCAGGCGTTCGCGCAGCAGAAACGGATCGAATGATGGTAGCGCGGCGAGAACTCGGAGCAATTCTGCGTCCGCCGTCAGATCGGCGTCGCTCGTGTAGCCGCCGACAGCGTCGCGCAACAGCCGCTCGAAGCGGATTTCGTTGACCATGAAGCTGATGCCGCCGAGCTCGAGCTCTTGGGCGGCATAGGGCAGTATGACTTTGGTCGCGGTTGTCGTCGGGCGCGTGAAGAGTTCACGTTCGTGTGGACGTACGACGTGTTTCAGGATCAACGCGCGGTTTAGGCGGGGATTCCGGAACAGCGGCTTTTCTTTGTACTCATCGGTCTCGCCGAAGCGCTCATAAGTGAGCGCAAGATTGAGAACGCGCGCGGTCGAACCGCTGGCGCGTATCAGTGACAAGTCGCGACGGCCGTCTTTCTGGCGCACGGATGACCTCCGATGCGCTTCTAGGGCAGCGCTCTAAACTTTCGATTAACCGGGATCGCGCCGCGGCGGCAGCGCGCGGTCCGGGATTTGATCGGGCGCAACGCCCCGCGGCACAACCTTTAGCACCGCACGCCAGAACAGCGGCAACATCAGCAGGATGATGCCGAACTTGATCGGGGCCGAGTATGGCAGAGCGTCGAGCGGCGTCGGAACCGCAACAAGGACGTAGGCCAGCGCACCGAGCGCCAGAAGCGCGCCAATCAGCAGGAAGAAGTAGCGTTTCGGTGTCTCGCCGATGAGCGCCCGCCCGTTCGGATGCTCAGCAGCCCAGCGTGCAACCGCAGCGCGCACAAACGGCGTATACTCATCTGAACGCTCTTCGAAGGCGCGGTCGCCAATATAGTGCGCGTTGTCGATGACGATCTTGCGCGCGTGCTTGGGCTGCAGCTCGAACACGTAGCGCCACGGCCGCGATCGCGCCGGATCGTGGAGCAAGCGGACGCTGACAATGTCGGACCACAGGTACCGCCGCTCGCGCCCGGAACCGCCACGCGTGACCAGGGCGTCATCCTCGACGCGCCATTCGCGCTCTGTCCGAGAAATGGCGCCGCGGCGCCGACGGTAGACGACTGGCTCAGCCATGACCTCAAGCGCCTAAGTTTGCGACGGAAGCATGCAAGGTGCAAAGCGCGGGTGCTGCGTCAGGTGTAATGGCCGGCAGAAATAGCCTGACACGAGCCAGGAGGAATGGCGCACCCGAAGGGATTCGAACCCCTGACCTCTGCCTTCGGAG
>CALBST010000218.1 GCA_937967425.1 uncultured Caulobacteraceae bacterium | reverse complement strand
GGCTCCGCATATTCCTTCGACTGATTGATGCCCCACAGATAGCCAGTCACCGCCAACAGGCAGAAGAGGTTGTAACCCCAGAGCACGAAGAGCGGACTTAAGTGGCCGGCCAGACGCACGCGGCAGGTCCGCTGAACGACATAAAACGAAGTAGCGATGAGGGCGTTGCCGCCAAAGCCGAAGATGACGCCGGTCGTATGCACGGGACGCAACCGGCCGAAGCTCGCCCAAGGCTCACGGAAAGTGAGTTCAGGATCAACCAGCAGCCATGCCACCCAGTCGCCCACAAACATGGCGAGCACTGCCCAGACCATGGCGAGGATAATGCCGGCCTTGACGGGCGCGTCATAATAACTTCCAGACCGGTCCGCGGCCGGCTCTGGGTCATGGAAGCGCGTGAGCACCGCAAAGGCGCTGATCAGGGCAACGCCCAGGACAAGCCAGCCATGCGCGGCGATTGGATCGGCGCCGCCGAAACCGGCGACAAACAGTCCGACGCAGGCGACAAGCGCCACAAAGATCAAGGCGGCCTGGCGCTGGCCGCTAGTCAGCTCGCTCAACATATCCCTGCCCGCTTCTCCGCCGTCCAGCAGACCGCCGCGATGGCGCGACGCTAACAGATATCTTAAATGCCGCTTTGGAAATTGCGTCAACGTGGCGCCGACGGCGAAATCTGCGCCGGGCTCGACGCGTAAGCATCCTTGCGCCGCGCATCTTGTTGAAGGTTAGCCCGGATTGGCCATACCAGGACAGATCGGCGTTGCCGGGAGGTCCGTCGCGAATTGCGGAAACAATAGATTATTCTCAAGGTGGATGTGCTGCATGAGATCGTCAGCGAGCTTCTTCACTCCGGCGTAAAGCGCCTGCCAACTGCCGCAAGCATCTTCCGGCAACCTTCCATGGCGATAGAGCGCCTCCAGTTCGCGCAGCCGTTCGCCATGATCGTCGTGTTCCAGACGCATGCGCGCGATCGGATGGGCGATCATCGGCTGCGGTCCCATGCGCATCATCGGAAATAGGACCGCCTCTTCCTTCTGCATGTGGGTTTCGAGTTCAATCGCCATTTGCTCAAGCGCAGCCGCCAACCCGATGGGCGCGTCAGGGTGGCTGGCGTGGACGCGCTCGACCTTCTGGGCCAATCGAACAAGCTCAGGTAGCTCACGCCGATGAGTTTCATGATAGCGCTCCAGAATATGATCGATCAGCGCGGCGGGTTCGCGCGGATGATTGCTTGGCGCCGATTGATCTAGACGCCGCAATTCGTCCACGATCTGATTGAGCGCGACCCCAGGCTCGCGCACTGCGTCGGCCAATAGCACATCGCCGCCGCAACAGAAGTCGAGCCCAAAGCGGCGAAACACTGCGGTCGCGCCCGGCAAGAGCACGGCGACCTCACCTAGACGCATGTCTTCCAATGGCTGCGCTGAGGACTTGCTCATGGGCCGATCCCTTTCGGTGATGCTGTTGACAAAGACGCGAGCCGTTCTTCGATCTTGAGAGTCTGCCCGCGAGCGGCGGCGATGCCCAATTCGAGGCTTTCGGCAATGCGCCGCGCCCGTTCGACAAACAGGTGGCCCGCCTTCGGACAAATCCGCACAGCTGATGCTTCAAAGAGCGCAAGCCAACGGTCAAAATGACGTGCATCCACTGGCAGCGAGGCGTGCTTAGGCATTGGCCGGCCGTGATAGGTCCCGGTACGTAGCATCACCGAGCACCAGAACGATCCCATCAGTTCAAGATGCGGTTCCCAGTCGATGATGCGGGCGGCGAAGACAGGGCCCAGCAGCGGATCGGCGCGGACGCGTGCGTAGAAGTCGCGCACCAGCGCATCAATCATGACCCGGTCCACGCCCAGCGCGACCGCCTCGGCGACATAGTCTGCTCTGCCGGCTACAGGACGGGGTTGCATAATACTGGTATCTTCTATGCCACTTTGTAGAAAACAAGCGGCGCATCGCCGCGGCCTCAGGCCGACAGCAGCCGGCGCATCCGCCGCGACGCCCCGGGGCTATCGATGAGATCGGCTAGAGTGTAGCCGTCAAGCACGTCGAGGAAGGCGGCAAGCGCCTGACGCAATGGATCGCGCAGCCCGCACGCGGGCGCGACGATACAGGTATTGGTCTCGCGGCAGAAACATTCGACAATGTGAAAATTGTCCTCGCTGGCGCGGACTATACGGCCCAAATTGATCTCGCGCGCGGCGCGCGCCAGACGCACCCCGCCGCCTCGACCGCGTTGGCTTTCGATGAATCCGGCCTGAGCCAGGGTCTGCACCACCTTGTTCAGATGGTTGCGCGATATCCCATAGCGGCGAGACACGTCTTCGACCGTGTGGCTGTGATCGGGTTCAAGCGCCAGCAGCATAAGCAAGCGTAGCGCATAATCAGTGTGCAAGGTCAGGCGCATCGTGCGTTCCGGTGTGTTGGCAAGCGACCATTCGCCACTCGCCCGAATTGAGCATATCAGATACTTCTTTGCCGCAGAAGCGGGAGAAACTTCATGGCCGGCGCTGTGATCGCCTTGATCTGGCTTGGGATGCTCATCGGCGTCTCGTTTCTGGCGACACCGGTCAAGTTCGCAGTGCAGGATCTTGCCCTGCCGGTGGCTCTGCAAGTGGGCCAAGCCACGTTTGCTGTCTTCGCCAGGATCGAGTGGCTGTTGGCGGCGACGCTGGTTGCGGCCGCGGCGCTGCATTGGCGCACCCGCCGGTTTGCGCTGACGCTTTCGCTCCTGCTCGCACTCGCGGTGCTTGCCCAAGCCCTCTGGCTTCTGCCAATCCTTGACGCGCGCGTGGCGGCGATCGTCGCCGGCGGGACGCCGCCATCCTCGCCGCACCACGCTTATTACGCCACTATCGAGGCGCTTAAGGCCGTGCTGCTCGGGCTTATGGCGCTAATCGGCTTGCGAACGCGACGTGTTCAAAGCCAATAATTATCGCGGACGTATTCGATGTCGCTTCGGGCGAACTTAGTCTGCCGGGCAGAACCAACCGATAGAGACCTTGGATTCCGGCGGGAGGCTCTTCCTCCGCGCCGAGATCCGCGAACCTCAAGAATGGAGAGCAGATGCTTGCCTCGGACCTCGCGCCTGAATGGCGCACGACCCAATGGTTCAACGCACCGGCGCCGTTGAGCCTGTCGCAACTGCGCGGCAAAGTCGTCTTCGTCACCGCCTTCCAGATGCTGTGCCCGGGCTGCGTCAGCCAGGGCTTGCCCCAAGCCTTGCGCGTGCGCGAGGGGTTCGGTGAGGACGATGTCGCCGTCGTTGGCTTGCATACGGTGTTCGAGCATCATGAGGCGATGACGCCGGTTTCGCTCGAAGCATTTCTACATGAATATCGCATCGGATTTGCGGTCGGCGTCGATGCGCACGACGTTGCCGGTGGCGCGCCCGCGACGATGCGCGCCTACGCGATGCGCGGAACGCCCACCACATTGTTGATCGATCGCCAAGGCAGGCTGCGCCGGCATGCTTTCGGCCATCTTCCGGATTTGCAGCTTGGCGCTGAACTCATGACCCTGCTCGGGGAAGGCGCGTCAACCGCCGCAGCGCCAAACGCCAGCGCAGTGTGCACGCCCTCTGGCTGCTCCTGATCGGGGGACCTATGCGGCTCCGTCGTCCGTGAGATCCACGAGCCGCGCCAGCACGGCTTCGGTGATGCGCTCACAACGCGGACCGAGGAAGGGAAAAACGTCGCCAAGCGTCGCTGCGAAAGAAGTACTCAGCGCGGCGCGCAACTGTCGTCGCGCCCGGTGCAACCGGGTTTTCACGGTCTCTTCGCGAATATCCAGCGCCGCGGCGGTCTCGGCTATGCTGCAATCCTCGATGTCGCGCAGGATAAACACCGTGCGAAAGTCATCGGGCAGTTCATCCACCGCTCTCTCGATAACGCTCCGGACCTGCTTGCGTGCGACGTCTTCTTCGGGGTTGGCGGACGCATCCGTATTAGGGAACATGATGACGTGCGCGCCCATGTTTTGAACCGCCTCCACCTCTTCTATGCCGACCTCCTTGCGCCGCTTGCGCAATCGTCCATTGGCTTCGTTGACGACGATACGCGTCAGCCAGGTGAAAATGCTCGCGTCGCCACGGAACTGAGTCAAGCCAGCGAACGCCCGGACATAGGCTTCCTGCAACACGTCCTCGGCTTCCGACTCGTCGCGCATTATGCCGCGTGCGACCCTGAACAAGCGCTGGTTGCCCCGTTGCATGATGGCGCGAAAGGCCCCGCGCTCGCCTGCCCGCGCCCGGCGCACCAGATCCGTCTCCGCCATACTTGCATAATGGGGGCGTGCGACGTCGTGGGCGGACATGGCTCTCTCCTGGTCTACACCCTATCTGATGCGCCAGCGCCAACAAGGTTCCCGGCCGCTCAGCCATCGTTCCGCCGCAACAGGTCAAGCACTTCGCGCCGCGGCGTGGCGTCGGCGTAGACGCCCCGGAATGCACGCGTGA
>CALBST010000217.1 GCA_937967425.1 uncultured Caulobacteraceae bacterium | reverse complement strand
TCAGCAACATCCGCGTCGAAGATTTCACCATCCCGTATTGGGATGCGACGCGCGAAGAAGCGAGCGTCGTCGCGCCGACACAGCAACGTCTCGTTATCGCGGCGCTCGGCGGTTCGCCGTCAACGCCGCAAGGCGGCCTCGAAGCCGAGATCGTGCGCTTCGCCAACATGGCCGAACTCGAAGCCGCGCCGAACAGCGCCGTCGCCGGCCGCATTGTCTTCATCGATGAGCGCATGACGCGCTCGCAAGATGGCTCAGGCTACGGCGCCGCCGTCGCCAAGCGTGGCCGTTGCGCGCCGGTTGCGCAAAGCAAAGGCGCGGCCGCGTGCCTTATCCGCTCCGTCGGCACCGATCCGCATCGCTTCGCTCACCAGGGCGGCAGCTCGCGCCAAGCCCAAGGCGCCTCGCTTCCCGCCGCCGCCGTTTCACCGGCTGACGCTGATTTGCTCGCGCGCCTCGTCGCCAGCGGCCGCAGCGTGCGCGTCAACCTCGTCATCGAAGCCGACATCCGCGAGAACGCGCCATCCGGCAACGTGCTCGCCGAGATCCGTGGCCGCGAGCGTCCTGAGGAAATCGTCATCCTCGCCGCGCACTTGGACTCGTGGGATCTGGGGCAGGGCGCCATTGATGACGGCGCCGGCGTCGCCATCGTCACCGCCGCCGCGCGTTTGATCCGCGATCTGCCGCAACGCCCGCGCCGCACCATCCGCATCTTGCTGGCCGGGGCCGAAGAGAACGGCGTTCACGGCGGCGCGGCTTACGCTCGCGCGCACGCAAACGAGAACCACATCGTTGGCGCCGAGAGTGATTTCGGCGCGGGCCGTGTCTGGCGCTTCCGCTCGCGCTTTGCCGACCAAGCTCTGCCGCACGCCCGCGCCATCCAGCGTCAGCTCGCACCGCTCGGCATCATCCTCGGTGACAACGCCGCCAGCGGCGGCGCCGATATCAGCGATCTCCGCACCGCCGGCATGCCGGTTGTCGATTTGAGTCAAGATGGCCTCGACTATTTCGACTACCACCACACAGCCGACGACACGCTGGATAAGATCGATCCCGAAGCGCTTCGCCAGAACGTCGCCGCTTTCGCGATCTTTGCCTATCTCGCGGCCGAGAACGATTGGGATTTCCGCGGCCAGCCGGCGCAGTAATGTCGAAATCGCGCTAGGCTGGGCGTCATAAGGGCAGGGAGGCCCATGATGCTGAAGCTCGCCAAGACGTTCGCGTTTGCCTGCGCGTTGTTCGCCGCGGCCTGCGCTGCGCAAGCGCAAACGACGCGCGCCGTCACAATCGATGACGCCGCTTGGCTTGCGGGCCGTTGGCTCGGCGAAGGTTTCGGCGGTCAGATGGAAGAGGCCTGGGCGCCGCCTGTCGGCGGGCAAATGATCGGGCACTTCCGCTATTGGCGCGACGGCGAGCCGCAATTCTACGAATTCCTGGTGATGGATGTTGTCGAAGGCGGCCTGCGCATGCGCCTCAAACACTTCAATCCCGATTACACCGCTTGGGAGGATCGCGAGACATGGACCACGTTCGAACCGGTCTCCGTCTCGCCTGAAGCCATCGTCTTCAACGGCCTCACCATCCGCCGCGAAGGCGCGGACCGCATGGTCATGACCATCCGCATCCGGCGCGGCGAAACCGTCAGCGAAGAGACGCTGCGCTTCCAGCGCGCGCCGTTATGACCTAGTCACCTGAATACCTAGAACCAGCCCGCTTCGCGCAACGGCCGCACATTCGGCCGGCTCACTGGCGCCTCGATGCCGCCTTTCAGAGTCAGAAAGACCTTGTCCCCGTCACGCCGCGAGCCTTCGACGGCATCGCGTGCGACCCACCACGACCGATGCGTTTGCGCGCCTTCCAAGCCTTCAAGCTCCACGACCGCATCGCTCAGCCGCATCAGGATCAGATCCGCGCCTTTTGATGTATGCAGCCGCAGATAATGATCCTCGGAAGAGACCGCATAGATCACCGCGCCTTTCAGCTTCGGCGGCAGGCGGTCTAAGAAGCGCACGCGCGCTTCGGGCTGGGCGTGTGTCACCACGCCGGCCGGCCCGCCGAATGCACGCTCCACCAACCACGACACCGTTGCTACGCCCGCGCTGATGCCTAGTACGAGGACATAGAGCCTGGGCCAATAGGAGAGCGGTACGACTTGGCCGATGGCGCGCTGCACGATCAAAATCGCGGCGGCCACCAGAAACGAGACGAGAACGGTCGCAAGAACGTGGTGGACGAGAGAGTTCAGCTTCGGGGCGACGAGGCGAAGACCACCGCTGATCAGCGAACCGCCATACCAGCCGATTGCGACAAGGCCGGTCCAGTACGAGAACGCGCCCCACAGCGGCAGCGTGCTGGTGGCGCCGAACGGATTGGTGAAGGTCAAGAAGGCGCCGATGGCGATCACCGTTACGGCGCCGCGCCACTGTGATGGCTTCGTGGGTTCGTTCATCTCAATACCAGCCCGCCTCGCGCAGCGGCCGCACGTTCGGCCGGCTCACCGGCGCTTCCACGCCGCCTTTCAGCGTGAGAAACACTTTGTCCCCGTCACGACGTGCGCCTTCAACCGCATCGCGAGCGACCCACCATGAACGATGCGTTTGCGCGCCCTCTAAGCCTTCAAGCTCCGTGATCGCATCGCTCAGGCGCATCAGGATCAGGTCCGCGCCCTTCGACGTGTGCAGCCGCAAATAGTGATCTTCGGACGAGACCGCGTAGATCACCGCGCCTTTGAGCTTCGCCGGCAGCCGGTCTAGGAAACGCGCCCGCACTGGCGGCGCATCCGGCGCAGGCGCATGCGTCACCCGTCCGGGCTGGCCAACGACGATAATGATAGCCGTCATCGCCACCGAGATGATCAAAACGGGCCCGTAAAGCAGGTGTAGCCGATTGAGGGGGATATTGGTGCCGAGCACCCATCCCGAATGGCCCCAGACCAAGAGCGTGATCGGGATCGCGACCATCACCGCCAGCAGCGCGCCGAAAATCCAAACATTGTTGCCTGCGCGCGGGATGCGTAGCGCCGCCAGCGCCACAAAGTGAGCGATCGCGGCGCCGCCGATCATCACCGGGACCCAGAATAATAGCCGTGTACCCAGGCCGACGCGGTCCGTGCCGAGCGCGCCGACCAAAGCCAGGAAGACGCCCGCCGCGATACAGACGCCCAGATTGCGCAACAAGTCGCGGCCCGTCTCGTAGCCGAACGCCGTTCGCGCTTCGCCAACGGCGCCAGACTGCGTTTCACGCAACGGCTCAGTCATCTTACGTCGGTCAGGCTGCAAGCGCGGGCTCCGTAGGTCAGGCTCTCTACCAGAACTCGAGCGGAGATTAGTACCCATGTCGCAACCCGTTACTGCGCCGCGCTTTGGCCGTTGGGCTGGACCGTTGATCGCGATCGGCATCATCGGCGCATCGCTGATCCCGTTTCATCCCGCCATCGCCGGCCGGCTTGGGGATATCTCGCTGCATGCGCCGGATTGGTCGCTTTGGGCGCGCGTGCCCCTGACAGTTCATTTGCACGTTTACGCCGCTCTTACGGCGCTCGTGATCGGGACCATCATCCTCTTCCGTCCCAAGGGCAGGGGCCTGCATAAGGTCCTCGGCTGGAGTTGGGTCGTCGCGATGGGGACGACGGCGATCACAAGTCTCTTCATTACCGGCCTTAACGGCAGTTACTGGTCGCTGATCCATCTGCTGAGCGGCTGGACAATCATCGCGCTGCCCATGGCCATCTACGCCATCCGCAATCGCAAAGTGGAAATTCACCGCCGCGCTATGACGGGCATGTTCGTTGGCGGCCTCATCATTGCAGGCGCGTTTAGCTTCGTTCCGGGCCGGTTGATGTTCGAGACCTTCTTCGGCTAGCAGAGCGGCGTTTTTGCTGGTTCAAGCGGCGCGCGAACCCGCTTATGAACGCTCGTCTCATGACGGGCCTGCTGCGCAACGTCGCTGCACTCATCGCAGCGGTGACAATCCTGCAACTCGCGGGCGGGTTGCTCGGCGTGCGTATTCCGCTCGCCTTCACGGTCGAGCACTCGCGCACCGCGCTCGGTCTCGTCGCCGCGTCTTACTCCGCCGGCTTCATGATGGGCGCGATGATCGCCACCTTCCTGTTCGCGCGCGTCGGCCACATCCGCGTCTATGCCGGCTGCGCCGCCATCTTCTGCGCCAGCACGCTTGCGCTTCACTTCAGCACCGACATCTGGTGGTGGGGCGTCGCCCGCATGATCGCCGGCATGGCGGTGGCGCTGATGTTCGCCGCCGTCGAAAGCTGGATCAGCTTCTCGATCGGTAAGCACGCGCGCGGCGAAGTGATGAGCGTCTACATGGTTCTCACTAAAGGCGCTCTCGCACTTGGGCCGTTCCTTGCCTTCGGTTACGCTCCGGCCGAAGCGGAACCCTGGATGATCGCCGCCGCGCTCGCAGCACTTTCCATGGTGCCGCTTTGCTTCACCGCCGCCGAACAGCCCGATCCACCCAAGGCGCAGCCGCTCGCGCTGGTGGAGCAATTCGCCATCGCGCCGGCCGCGGTCATCGCCTGCTTTGGGGCGGGTCTGGTGAACGGCGGCGTGCTGGCGCTTGCGCCGCTCTATGCCGCCGAACACTACGGCGCCAACGCCGCGGCTGAGTTTTACTCCGCCGCCTTCACGGGCTCGCTTCTGTTGCAATGGCCGGCGGGCAGGCTGTCGGACCGCATGGATCGCCGTCTCGTGATCGCGGCTCTCGCGGGCCTTGCCGCTTCAGCGTCGTTCGCGCTTGCGCTTTGGAGCGGCCAGTTGCTCAGCTGGTCGGCGTCGCTGCTCTTCTTCATCTGGGGCGCCGGCGCGCTCAGCTTCTACGGCATCGCCGTTGCGCACATGGCCGACCGCGCCGAGCCCGGCAAGCTTGCCCAATCAGCCGCGGGTTTGCTTTTCGTCTGGGCCGCGGGCTCGGTCATCGGTCCGTTGACGATGGGCCCGCTTGTGGATTGGTTCGACGTCGCCGGCATGTTCTGGTTTGCGGGCGCTGCCGCGCTTTTCGTCGCGATCGCCATGTTCTGGCGCCGCTCCACGCGCCGGGGCCCTGTCACCAAGGAAGAGTTCGCGCCGCAACTCGGCACCTCGGTCGCCGCCGGCGAAATCGCCTATGGCGAGGATGACGAGTCCAAAGATGACGAAGGCACGATTGTCGCGCGCAACAATCCAGGCTAGCGCGCGTGCGTGAGCCCCTCTCTTTCCACGCTCTTCGCCGAATCACTGAAAATCGGCTGCCTAGGCTTCGGCGGACCCGCCGGCCAGATTGCGCTGATGCATCGCGTCTTCGTCGATGAGCGCAAGTGGATCGACGACGATCGCTTCCAGCACATGCTCGCATTCTGCATGCTGCTTCCCGGCCCGGAGGCGCAGCAACTCGCGACCTATATCGGCTGGCGCCTGCGCGGCTGGGCCGGCGCGCTGATCGCAGGATGGATGTTCGTTCTACCCGGCGCGCTCGTCGTGCTGGCGCTATCGTGGCTCTATGTGAATTATGGCGAGGTTCCGCTCGCCGCCGCGGCATTCGACGGCGTCAAATGCGCCGTCGTCGCGCTGGTCGCGGAAGCGCTGTTCAAGGTTGGCAAGCGCGCTCTGAAGGCCAGCATTGCACTCTGGATCGCGATCGCCGCGTTCATCGCGCTTGTGCTCGGCGCGCCGTTTCCGCTGGTGATCGTTGCTGCTGCAGTGATCGGCATACTCTTTCCCTCCCCCCTTGCGGGGGAGGGTAGGGAGGGGGGGCGGTCGGTTAGCGCCGATGTGTCGGATCGCCCCCCACCCCCAACCCCGCCCCGCAAGGGGGCGGGGAGTCAGGCAGTCCTCTGGCTCGTCCTCTGGCTTACGCCGCCCGCGTTGATCGCGCTCACGCTCGGCACGGATCACGTTCTCTTTCAACTCGCGCTGCTGTTCTCGATCCTCGCCTGCGTCACCTTCGGCGGCGCTTATGCTTTGCTCGCCTATCTCACCGCCGAAGCCGCCGCGCGCGGCTGGCTCACGCCCGAACAGATGATCGACGGCCTCGGTCTCGCCGAAACGACGCCGGGGCCGCTCATCCTCGTCAATGAGTTCGTCGGCTTCCTTGCGGGCTGGAACGCGGGCTCGCTCACGCTCGCGCTCGCGGGCGCCGCCATCGCGCTTTGGTGCACGTTCGCGCCCAGTTTTGTCTGGATCTACGCCGGCGCGCCGCACGCCGAGCGCCTCGAACGCAACCGCCACGCAACCGGCGCGCTCGCCGCGATCACAGCCGCCGTGCTCGGCGTCATCGCCAAGCTGGCGCTGTTCTTCGCCGCCCACGCTCTCTTTGCCCGTCAGGTTGCCTTCGGCCCCACCCAATTGCCTGACCTAACGTCCGGCATTTGGTGGATGATCGCTCTGGCGGTGCTGGCGGCCATCGCGCTCATCCGGTTCAAGGCGAATCTGCTGCTGGTTCTGGCTGTTTGCGCGCTCGCGGGGTTGGCGGCGCACGCTTCGGGCCTATAAAGCGACCCGAATCCGCGAACCACTGGGGCCTCCATGAACATCCACGAATACCAAGGCAAAGCCGTCCTCAAGAGCTTCGGCGTCCCGGTTCCGCGCGGTTTCCCGGCCTTCACCACGGAAGAGGCGATCGACGCCGCCGCCAAGCTCGGCGGCTCGGTCTGGGCGGTGAAGAGCCAGATCCACGCCGGCGGCCGCGGCAAAGGCAAGTTCAAGGAGGCCGCCGCGGGCGAGAAGGGCGGCGTTCGCATCGCCTTCAAGCCGGAAGATGTCGGTCTCTTTGCCTCGCAAATGCTCGGCAACACGCTGGTCACGCTGCAGACGGGCGACGCCGGCCGCGTCGTGAAGCGCATCTACATCGAAGAAGGCGTGAAGATCGCGAAGGAATTCTATCTCTCCGCGCTGGTAGACCGCGAACAAGGCCGCGTGGCCTTCGTCGCGTCGGAAGCCGGCGGCATGAACATCGAAGAGGTCGCCCACGACACGCCGGAAAAAATCACCACCGTCGGCATCGATCCGCTCGTCGGCGTCACCGCGGCTGATACCGCCAAGGTCGCCGCCGCATTCGGCATCAGCGGCGATCTCGCCGTGCAGTGCGATGATCTGATCAAGAAGCTCTATGAAGCCTTCACCAAGAGCGACATGAGCCTTCTGGAGATCAACCCGCTCATCGTCACGGAAGATGGCAAGCTGGTTTGCGGCGACGCGAAGGTAAGCTTCGATCCCAACGCCGCGTTCCGCCACAAGGAATGGGCCGATCTTCGTGACATTGGCGAGGAAGACGAACGCGAAATCGAAGCCTCGAAGTATGACCTCTCCTACATCGCCCTCGACGGTGAAATCGGCTGCCTGGTCAACGGCGCCGGTCTCGCGATGGCGACGATGGACATCATCAAGCTCTTCGGCGCCGAGCCGGCGAACTTCCTCGACGTCGGCGGCGGCGCAGACAAGAACAAGGTCGAAGCCGCGTTCAAGATCATCCTCGCCGATCCGGCGGTGAAGGGTATTCTCGTCAACATTTTCGGCGGTATCGCCCGTTGCGACGTGATTGCCGAAGGCGTGATCGCGGCGGTCAAATCCGTTGGGCTGCAAGTGCCGCTCGTGGTTCGCCTCGAAGGCACCAACGTCAACGAAGGCAAGGAAATCATCCGCAACAGCGGGCTGAACGTCATCGCCGCTGATGACCTGGAAGACGCTGCACGGAAAATCGTGAAGGCCGTGAAGGGCTAACGCACGCAATTTGAACCAGGGCGCGCGGCGCTCTTACGTCAATAACACCAAGGCCGGGGGCCCATTTGTCCATTCTCGTCAACGCTTCCACGCGCGTCATCTGCCAGGGCTTCACCGGTAAGAACGGCACCTTCCACTCTGAGCAAGCCATCGCCTACGGCACCAAGATGACCGGCGGCGTCAGCCCCGGGAAGGGCGGTCAGACGCACCTTGGCCTGCCGGTTTTCAACACCGTCGCCGAGGCAAAGGAAAAAGCCGGGGCCGACGCAACGGTGATTTACGTCCCGCCGCCAGGCGCGGCGGCCGCCATCGAAGAAGCGATCGAGGCCGAGATTCCCTACATCGTCTGCATCACCGAAGGCATTCCGGTGCTCGACATGGTGCGCGTAAAGGCCAAGCTCGATAAATCGAAATCGAAGCTGCTCGGCCCGAACTGCCCCGGCATCCTCACGCCGAATGAGTGCAAGATCGGCATCATGCCGGGCCAAATCTTCAAGAAAGGCAGCGTCGGCGTCGTCTCGCGCTCCGGCACGCTGACTTACGAAGCCGTGTTCCAAACCACCAACGAAGGCCTCGGCCAATCGACCGCCGTCGGCATCGGCGGCGATCCGGTGAAGGGCACCGAGTTCATCGATGTGCTCGAACTTTTCCTCGGCGATCCTGAAACCAAGTCGATCATCATGATCGGCGAAATCGGCGGCTCGGCCGAAGAAGACGCCGCGCAATTCCTTGCCGACGAACGCAAAAAGGGCCGCTGGAAGCCGACTGTCGGTTTCATCGCCGGCGCCACCGCGCCTCCAGGTCGCCGTATGGGCCACGCCGGCGCGATCATTTCCGGCGGTAAAGGCGACGCGGCCTCCAAGATCGCGGCACTCGAAGCAGCCGGCATCAAGGTGGCGCCGCACCCAGCCGCGCTCGGCCGCACGATGTCGGAACTGCTCAACGGCTAGTCAGCCGGCAGCCCTGCGCCAACGCAGCCCTTCAATCCTTCACCGACGCACTTTAGAAGGGGCGCCGTCTGACGGCGCGCCCTATATTTTTTTATGGGTTCTGCCCGGTTTCCGAAAGGTCAGCGTTCCATGGCGGATGACGCCCGCAGCCTCTCCAATACAGCCTTGCTCGAAACGAGCTTCCTCTACGGCGCCAACGCGACATTCGTGGAAGAAATGGCGGCCAAGTACGCGGAAGATCCAAACTCCGTAGATGCCTCCTGGCGCGCGTTCTTCGACGCCGTCCGCGACGATCCGGACGCCGTCCGCGCCGCGGTGAGGGGGCCATCCTGGTACCGCCCGGAAATCGCGCGTCCGCAGACCACCGAAACCACCGCGCTGCTCGATGGCAATTGGGGCGCGCTCGCCACCAAGCTCGAACAGAAGGTCGCCGCGCGCCTGCCGGGCGCCTCGACGCAAGACGTTCAATCCGCGGCCCGGGACAGCGTGCGCGCGCTGATGATGATCCGCGCCTATCGCACGCGCGGCCACCTTGCGGCGAACCTCGATCCGCTCGGTCTTGAAGTGCGTCCGCCGGCGCCGGAGCTCGATCCCTCGACGCACGGCTTCGGCCCGAACGACATGGACCGGCCCATCTTCATCGATGGCGTGCTCGGCATGCAAATGGCGACCGTCAACGAGATGCTGGCGATCCTGAAGCGCACCTACTGCGCGACCGTCGGCGTCGAGTTCATGCACATCTCCGATCCGGCCGAGAAGAGCTGGATCCAAGAGCGCATCGAAGGGCCCGATAAAGCCATCGCCTTCACGCCGGAAGGCAAGCGCTCGATCCTGAAGAAGCTGATCGAGGGCGAGAGCTTCGAGAAGTTCGTGCACAAGCGTCACCCTGGCACCAAACGCTTCGGCCTCGATGGCGGCGAGGCAATGATCCCGGCGCTCGAACAGATCATCAAACGCGGCGGCGCGCTCGGCGTCGAGGAAATCATTCTCGGCATGGCCCACCGCGGCCGCCTGAACGTGCTCGCCGCCGTGATGGGCAAGCCGTACCAGGCGATCTTCCATGAATTCCAGGGCGGCTCCGCCACGCCGGATGACGTGCTCGGCTCCGGCGACGTCAAGTATCACTTGGGCGCCTCAAGCGATCGCGCCTTCGACGGCAACAACGTGCACCTTTCGCTGACCGCGAACCCGTCGCACCTCGAAATCGTCAATCCCGTCGTGCTCGGCAAAGCCCGCGCCAAGCAAGCCAAGCGCGCAACCTGGACGGAAGAGGGCGTCGCGCTCGCCGAGCTACGGGCGCGGGTGATGCCGCTGCTCATCCATGGCGACGCCGCCTTCGCGGGGCAGGGCGTTGTCGCCGAGTGCTTCGCGCTCTCGGGCCTGCGCGGCTACCGCACCGGCGGGACGATGCACTTCATCATCAACAACCAGATCGGCTTCACGACGGCGCCGCACTATTCGCGCTCCAGCCCATACCCGTCTGACGTTGCGCTGATGGTGCAGGCGCCGATCTTCCATGTGAACGGCGACGATCCTGAAGCCGTCGTCTACGCCGCCAAGGTCGCGACCGAATACCGCCAGCTCTTCGGCAAAGACGTCGTCATCGACATGTTCTGCTATCGCCGCTACGGCCACAACGAAGGCGACGACCCGACGATGACGCAGCCGATCATGTATCGCCGCGTCAAAGACCAGCCGACGACGCTCGCGCTCTATGCTGAGCGTCTGCTCAAGGAAGGTGTCGTCACCCAGGCCGAACTCGACGAGTGGCAGAACGACTTCAACGCCTTCCTCGATAAGGAATTTGAGGCCGGCAAATCCTATCGCGTCAACAAGGCCGACTGGCTCGATGGCGATTGGGCCGGCTTCGCGCTGCCGGAAGACGATGACCGCCGCGGCAAAACCGAGTTCCCGCTCAATCGGCTGAGGGAGCTTGGCCAACGCATCACCGAACTTCCGCGCGACTTCGACATGCACAAGACGGTACAGCGCGTCGTCGAAGCGCGCCGCAAGGCCATCGATGAAGGTCAGGGCGTCGATTGGGCGCTTGCGGAGCATTTGGCGTTCGCCACGCTGCTCGACGAAGGCTTCAACGTCCGCCTCTCTGGCCAGGATTCGTGCCGCGGCACCTTCAGCCAGCGCCACTCACACTTCGTCGATCAGCAAACCGAAGAGCGCTACACGCCGCTGAATCATATTCGCCAGGGTCAGGCGCATTACGAAGTCATCGACTCCTTGCTTTCGGAAGAAGCCGTCCTCGGCTTCGAGTACGGCTACACGCTCGCTGACCCGAAAACTCTGACCCTCTGGGAGGCGCAGTTCGGCGATTTCGTGAACGGCGCCCAAGTCGTGATCGATCAGTTCATCTCGTCCGGTGAGCGCAAATGGCTGCGCATGTCCGGCCTCGTGATGCTGTTGCCGCACGGCTACGAAGGGCAGGGCCCAGAGCATAGCTCCGCCCGCATGGAGCGCTTTCTGCAGCAATGCGCGGAAGACAACATGCAGGTGGTCAATTGCACGACGCCCGCGAATTATTTCCACGTGCTGCGCCGGCAGATGCATCGCGATTTCCGCAAGCCGCTGATCGTATTCACGCCGAAATCGCTGCTGCGTCACAAGAAAGCAGTCTCCGCGCTTTCTGAAATGGCGGAGGGCACGTCCTTTCACCGTGTGCTGTGGGATGACGCGCAACTCAACACCGGCAACACCACGGTTCTGCTCAAGGGCGACAGTGAAATCCGCCGCGTGCTGATCTGCTCGGGTAAGGTCTATTACGATCTTCTCGAAGAGCGTGAGAAGCGCGGTTTGAACGACATCTATATCCTTCGTCTCGAGCAGCTCTATCCGTGGCCGATGAAGTCGATGATGAGCGAACTTGCGCGCTTTCCGAACGCCGAATTGGTGTGGGTGCAGGAAGAGCCGAAGAACATGGGGGGCTACACGTTCGTTGAGCCTTGGCTCGAACTCACGCTCGAGAAACTCGACATCAAAGCCAAACGCGCGCGTTACGCCGGCCGCCCAGCCAGCGCCTCCACCGCCGCTGGCCAAATGTCGAAACACCTCAAAGAACTTGAAGCGTTCTTGGAGCAAGCCCTCGGATGACCGCGATGCAAGGCTCCTGTCACTGCGGCGCGGTTCGCTTCCAAGTGGAAGAGCCCGAATGGGTGATGGATTGCAATTGCTCAAAGTGCCGTCTCTCCGGCAGCCTCTGGGCGTATTACCCGCAGCGCGACGTGAAGTTCGCGGCCAAGCCCGATACGTTCACCTACATCTGGGGTGATCGCATGTTGGAGTTTCACACCTGCCGCACCTGCGGATGCTCCACGCACATGACCCACGTCGGCGAAGACGACGCCGAGAAAATCGCCGTCAATGCGCGCCTCCTGCGCGGGATCGATCCCAAACGCACACGGCTTGTTCAGAAAAACAACGGCAATGACATGGTGTTCTGGACGCACACCGAGTCACCCGTGCTTCCCAGTCACGATGAACCACCTCCAGCGAAGTGAATTGAGATGACCGATATTGTTGTGCCGACCCTGGGCGAAAGCGTCACCGAAGCGACCGTCGCGAAGTGGATGAAAAAGGCCGGCGACGCGGTGAAGAAGGACGAGACGCTCGTCGAGCTTGAGACCGATAAGGTCTCGGTCGAGGTGTCCGCCCCGGAGGCTGGCGTGCTGAGCGAAATCATCGCCGAACAGGGCGCCACCGTGAACATCGGCGCGTTGCTGGGCCGCCTCGGCGGAGCAGGGGCCCAACCCGCCGCAACGCCGACTGCGCCCAAGGCCGAAGCGCCGAAGCCGGCGTCGCCGCCGCCTGCGCCGCAACCAGCCGCCAGCAGCGCCGGCGCCAAGCAAGCGCCGCCGTCAGTCCAGCGCATCGCCGCCGAAAACAATGTCGACGTCTCCGGCGTCACCGGCTCCGGCCGCGATGGCCGCGTCACCAAGGCCGATGCGCTCGCCATCATCGAAAACCGCGGCGCGCAGCAACAGCAAGCGCCCGCTGCGCATCCGCCGCTCACCGCCCGCATCGTCAGCGACCGCGAAGAGCGCGTGCCGATGACGCGTCTCCGCAAGACGGTCGCGCGCCGCCTCAAGGAAGCGCAAAACACCGCAGCAATGCTGACGACGTTCAATGAGGCCGACATGTCGGCCATCATGGCGGCGCGCAACAAGTACAAGGATAGCTTCGAGCGCAAGCACGGCGTGAAGCTCGGCTTCATGTCGTTCTTCGTGAAGGCGTGCATCGCTGCGCTGAAGGAGATCCCGAATGTCAACGCCGAGATCGACGGCGACGACATCATCTACAAGAACTTCTACGATATCGGCATCGCCGTCGGCACCGATCGCGGCCTCGTCGTGCCGGTCGTGCGCGACGCCGATCACAAGTCGATGGCCGAGATCGAAAAGGAAATCGGCGAACTCGGCCTGAAAGCTCGTGACGGCCACCTGAAGATCGAGGATCTGCAAGGCGCCACGTTCACGATCAGCAATGGCGGCGTCTACGGCTCGCTCATGTCCACGCCGATCCTCAACGCGCCGCAATCCGGCATCCTCGGCATGCATAAAATCCAAGAGCGCCCGGTGGTCGTCGATAAACAAGTCGTCGTCCGCCCGATGATGTATCTCGCGCTCAGCTACGATCACCGCATCGTCGACGGCAAAGAAGCCGTCACCTTCCTCGTGCGCGTGAAAGAAGGCCTCGAAGATCCCGAGCGCATGCTGCTGGATCTTTGATCCGTGACTGTGCGGCGGCGATCGGGTGATCGCGCGCCGCACCAACGCCAGGGCAGGACGTTTGAATTCACATCATCGCGACGTGCTGCTCGCGTTCAGCGAGGCCGCTGCGCGAGGGCGAGTGTTTGCGATAAGCAGCTTCCAGCGCGCGATCTTCATCTTCCAGCTCTGCTTCACGCAGTGCGGTTTCGAAATTTGCGTCTTCCAGTTTTGCCGCCAGTTGCGCGAAAAACTGTCCAGCGGGGACCAGGCCGTTGGCCTTCACGCGAAGTTTCGTCACTTGCATTGAGCAATCTCCTGATCGCCCGCCCGCAATTAGAACGGCCGTTAACCGGACGTGGTTCGCGTTTCGCGCGCGGATCGTTGTGGAGAACTATTTCTTCTCTTTGTGCAGCACCACGAGTGCGAGCCCGATCGCACTCACCAGCACCGGCGCGCTGATCGCGACAACGCCCGGTACGAAGCTCGGAAAGTCGTACGAGGGCGCATACCACGCGAGGCCGGTAGCGAGCCCCCACGCGCCGCACAACAGGCGAAGCCCGCCGCTCTTTGCAGTCAGCGTCCTGTAAGCGCCCAAGCCCAGCAGCGCCGCCGCCGCAATCGGCCCCACAACACCGAACTCGGAGAACTCCCCGCGCAGCAGGAGAGAGCCGATGATGGCCGCTGCTGCCGCCAGAGCCATCCACGCACTGATCTTCGCCATCTCGTCTTCCCTTTGCCCGCGCACGCTAGCGTGTCTGTTCGCCCACGGCGAGAGCGCTGAATCCAAAGGTTTTCTCAGGCCCCATTGGCGATCCGCAACGAGCCCGATAGATTGCGGCCCTCGCTCGGGGGAGCGGAGCGGGAGGGGACGCCCACATGACATTCATTCTGCGCTGGCCGGCCATTCTGGTGCTGCTGCTTCTGGTGCTCGCAAGCTTTGGCGCCTCGTTCGCCGGCACGGTGCATCTCGCGGAGCTTCCGATTTCGCTTCCGCTCACCGCCGAACAACAAGACACGATCTCGCGCCTGTCGTGGATCGAGGTGGGCCTGTGGGCTGGCGCTGGGCTCTTTTTCCTGATCGCCGCCGTGCGTCTTATCCGCCGCACGCAGGCGTTCTGGACCTGGCTGATCGGCTTTGCCTTCTACGGCGCGCGCTGGGCGATGGCGCAACAGAACGAAGGCGGCGGCCTCGTCGCCAACGTCCAAAGCATCGATATCAATGCCTACACCGCACCCGCCGAGCTCGTTGCGAACACCGGCGGCACCGAAGCGCAGGTCGGCATCCTCGGCATCATCCTGATTGTCGGGCTGATCATCTTCATCGTCGACGCCGCCGATCGCGCTTACTGGGATAAGCAAGGCGCCTAAAACGCGCAGGGGAGTGCGCGCGTGCTGCTGCTTGGACGGATTGTCGCCGCGCTGATCTCCGGCGCGTTGCTGGCGCAAGCTTACAGCTTGAATCCATTCTGGCCGCTTGCTTGGCTCGCGCCGATCCCGCTCCTGATCGCCGCCATCGGCGCCTCGCGTCTGGGCGCCTTCGCCTACGGCGCCATCGCGGGCGTCATGTCGATGGCGCTGATGGTGAGTTACTTCCTCGAACTCGGCGGCATTGCGCCGGTTCTCATCATTACGCTGACCAAGGCGATCCTCTGGGGCGCGATGGCCTACGCCGTGCGCGGTGCAGCGCGGCTATTGCCCAAATGGGCGGCCGTGTTCGTCTTCCCGGCGCTCATGGCTGGCGCCGACACGCTCATCGCCGCCACCTCGCCGCACGGCAGCGCCGGCGCATTGGCCTATAGCCAGATGGACTTTCTGCCAGTCATCCAGATCGCGTCTCTCGGTGGTGCGCCCGCGATCACGTTCGTGGTTTCGCTCTTTGCCTCCGCCATCGCGATTTTGATCACCAAGCGCGCGTTCGCTGCTGCGCTCGCTCCGGCGCTGATCGTCGCTGGCGTGCTGGCGTTTGGCCTTTTCCGCATCCCGGTCGTCGAACCCGAAGTGCCGAGCGGCCCGCCGCGAACTTTGAACGCCACGCTCATCGCCGGCGATCAGTTCGATGGCGTGCCGATGGAATGGCGCACCGTCTGGAACGCCTACACGCCGCAGATCGAGCGCGCCGCCGACGAGGGCCGCCGCATCATCGTGCTGCCGGAGAAGATCGCGCACATTCCGCCTGATGAACGCGCTGTCGCCATCGAACAACTCGCCGAGATCGCCCGCCGCCGCGACATCCTCATCGTCGCCGGCGTGGACGACGAAGCCGATGAGGGCCGCTTCAATCGCGCCTTCGCCTTCACCCGCGAAACCTGGCAGAGCTACGACAAGCGCCACATGATCCCAGGCTTCGAGTCACACTTCGATCTCGGAACCGCGCCGCTTATCTTCACGCACGAAGACGTTCGCTACGGCGTCGCTATCTGCAAAGACATGGATTTCCCCGCGCTCGGCCGCGAGTACGCCGGTGTCGATGTCATGCTCGTCCCCGCCTGGGATTTCATCAACGATGCCTGGCTGCACAGCCGCATGGGCATCCTGCGCGGCGTCGAAAGCGGCTATGCCATCGCCCGCAGCGCCCGCAATGGCGCGCTCACCGTCAGCGACGCCTACGGCCGCGTCAGCCACGAAGCGCCGAGCGGCCCGCAAACCGCTTACAACGTCACCATCCCCCGAACCGGCCCAGGCCCCACGATCTACGCACAAATCGGCGACGCCTTCGGCTGGTTCATGCTGGCGCTCGCGGGCCTGCTCATCGGCTGGACCATCTGGGCGCGCAGACGCGCTGGCGCCTCCGACTAAAACTCACACGCTTCCCGGACGCGGCCCCGGCGAAAGCCGGGGTGCGAGCCGGGACCCAGGGGCCGTTCAAGCTCCAGCGTTTGCGGCCCCTGGGTCCCGGCTCTCCGCTTCGCTGCGTCCGGGAAGCGTGTGAGAGCAATCCACAATCGCGCATTGATCGCGCGCTCCTGCTGACTATGTTCCGGCCATCTCTTGCGCGTCGCGCCACACCACATCACCGGAGCTTTCATGTCGTACGATCTCGTTATCATTGGCGGCGGCCCCGGCGGCTACAATTGCGCGATCCGCGCCGGCCAGCTCGGCCTCAAGACCGCGATCATCGAAAGCCGCGGCAAGCTTGGCGGCACCTGCCTCAATGTCGGCTGCATCCCCTCGAAAGCGCTGCTGCACGCCAGCGAATATTTCGAAGCGGCGACCAAGACGTTTCCATCCATGGGCGTGAAGGTCAGCGGCGTCGAACTCGATTTGCCACAAATGCTGAAGCAGAAGGACGACGCCGTCGACGGCCTCACCAAGGGCGTCGAGTTCCTGATGAAGAAGAACAAGGTCGATTACGTCAAAGGCTTCGGCCGCATCGCCGGCAAGGGCCGCGTCGAAGTCACCGGCCCCGACGGCGCCAAGCAAACGCTCGAAACCAAAAACATCGTCATCGCCACCGGCAGCGAGCCAACGCCGCTCCCCGGCATCGATATCGACGAAGATCGCATCGTCAGCTCCACCGGCGCGCTTTCGCTGAAGCAAGTGCCGAAGAAGCTCATCGTCGTCGGCGCCGGCGTCATCGGCCTCGAACTCGGCTCCGTCTGGCGCCGCGTCGGCGCCGAAGTCACCGTCGTCGAATTCCTCGATAAGATCACGCCAACCGTCGACAGCGAAATCTCGACCGCCTTCCAGAAGATCCTGAAGAAGCAGGGCGTGAAGTTCGAACTCGGCCACAAGGTCGTCGGCGTCGAGAAACTTCGCGATCGCCTCGAAGTGACGATCGAACCCGCGAAGGGCGGCCAAGCCCGCACGCTTGAAGCCGACGTCGTCCTCGTCGCCATCGGCCGCCGTCCGTTCACGCGGGACCTGGGCCTCGAAGCCGTTGGCATCAAAACCGATCAGCGCGGTTTCATCCCGCACGATGGCCACTTCAAGGCCGCTGACGGCGTCTACGTAATCGGCGATGTCACCACCGGCCCGATGCTCGCACACAAGGCGGAAGAGGAGGGCATCGCCGTCGCCCAGATCGTCGCCGGCCAGTGGGGCCACGTGAACTACGACGTCATTCCAAACGTCATCTACACGTACCCGGAAGTCGCCACCGTCGGAAAGTCGGAAGAAGAACTGAAAGCCGCCGGCGTCGAATACAAGGTCGGCAAGTTCAACTTCATGGCCAACTCACGCGCGCGCACCAATCACGAAACCGATGGGCTCGTGAAAGTGCTCGAAGAAGTCGCGACCAAGAAAGTCGTCGGCGTGCACATGGTCGGCGCCGGTGTCGGTGAGATGATAGGCGAGATTTGCGTCGCCATGGAATTCGGCGCCAGCGCCGAAGACATCGCCCGCACCTGCCACGCCCACCCGACCATGAGCGAAGCCATCCGCGAAGCCGCCAAAGGCGTCGACGGCTGGGTCATGCAGTCTTGAGCTCATACCGATTCCCGGGGCTTCGCGAAGCGAAGAGCCCGGGACCCATAAACACGACTGTCAGCCAGAGAAGCGCCACGTTTGCGAGCGATGTCGCAAGCAGGTCCGCGAGTTGGGGTTATGGGCCCCGGACTTGCGCTTCGCGCAATCCGGGGAAGGGTAGATGACCAACGCACTCTCCGTCCGCGCGCTCACCAAGAAGTTCGGCGAGAAAACCGC
>CALBST010000216.1 GCA_937967425.1 uncultured Caulobacteraceae bacterium | reverse complement strand
TGGTGAGTTCACCGAGGAAGTCCGCCAAGCCGTTCGGGAAGTGCAGCACCGCTTCAGCGGGTGTGTCGTCCTTGATCAGTTCGGGTGCGCATTTCCAGCGGATTTGCGTGCCGCGCTGCAAGTAGGCCTTCGAGCGCGCCATCTGAAAAAGACGCGCCGGCTTGAAGGCCGCGCCTTTGCCGAAGATTTCCGCGTCTGGATGGAAGCGCACGGTGGTGCCGCGGCGATTGTGGGCGGGGCCGACTTCCACGAGCTTGGATGTCGGCGTACCGCGCGAGAAGGTTTGGCGATAGAGTTTGCGATCGCGCGCGACTTCGACCTCGACTTTGTCGGAGAGCGCGTTGACGACGCTGACGCCGACGCCGTGCAAACCCCCTGAAGTGTGATAAACCTTGCCCGAGAATTTGCCGCCTGCGTGCAGCACCGTCATGATGATTTCGAGCGCGGATTTCTTCGGAAACTTCGGGTGCGGATCGACGGGCATGCCGCGGCCGTTATCGGTCACGCGCAGCGTGCCATCGGCTTCGAGTTCGACCTCGATACGATCAGCAAAGCCGGCGACGGCTTCGTCCATCGAGTTATCGAGCACTTCGGCGAAGAGGTGGTGCAGCGCGCGCTCATCGACGCCGCCGATGTACATGCCCGGCCGCTTCCGAACCGGTTCGAGGCCTTCGAGAACCTCGATATCTTTTGCGGTGTAGGCGTCTTTCGCGGCGGCGGGCGGCGGATCGCTCTCGCCGAACAAACTGCCGTCCCAGAGATTGTCGCCGTCTTTGGGCATCGAAGATTTCTTCTGCGCTTGCGCCATGGACGATCCTTAAGGCGCTTTGCGCGCCTCCATCAATGCTTCGGGCTGCCGATGAACCGAACAGAGTTCGGTATCCGGGGAGTAAATGACCCATTGTAGGGGAATTTAGTGTCTCAAAGGTCACGCGCTGGCTGGCCGGGCAGCGAATGGCAGCTTCTAACGAAACAACGCCACGTCCTCGCCGTTTGGCACCAGTCAACGGCATGCGGGGGCCGCTCTCTAGAGTAAGACGAGGAGCAGCAAGCATGAAAAAGTTCGCAATGATGGCCGCAGTGGCCGCTACGGCGCTCATGGCCATTCCAAGTGTTGCGCACGCGGAATGGTACGCTGGCGCGGCGTACACGCAGTTCGATTTGGACGGCGCCGAAGTCGGCGGCGCTACAGGCCGATTAGGCTACCGCTTCAGCCCGAATTTCGCGGTTGAAGGCGAAGGCTCGGTGGGTGTTGATGATGATGCGGGCGTGGAACTCAACCACGCAGTCGGCGCCTATGCCGTCGGCATCATCCCGTTCGGATCGTCGGGTTTTTCGGCGCACGGACGCGTCGGCTATGCCCAGGCTGAAGTCGACACGCCGCTCGGCGACACGGACGATAGCGGCCTTTCCTATGGCGCGGGTCTGGGCTGGAACGTGACCCAGAACGTCGGCATTCGCGCCGACTATACGCGCTTTGAAGGCGACAACGACGCGGATGCGATTTCGCTCGGCGCCTCCTTCAACTTCTAAAGCTTCAGCAGAATGTGAAGCGCAGCGGGCCAGGGCTTATGCTCTGGCCCGCTTGCTTTGCGCCGGGGGAGGTCCGTAGGTTGCCGCCTCAGGGACACCCAGTTTGGAGTAGGCGTGATGAGATTGATCTTGGCGGCGGCGATGTTTGCAGCGGTCGCGGCGAGCGCACAGGCGCAGGAAACCACGACGGCGCCTGCGATTCCGGGGTCGGCCTGTCCCGCATTCGTTCAGTCTCCGGCGCCGCCGGATGGCGCAACGGCGACACAAGCGCAGATGGCCGCCGCCGCGGCCGCGTTCGAAGCTTGGCGCGTGACCGAACAAGCAACGCTTGATTGTCGCCGCGCGGAAGCAGACGCATTGCGCTTGCAAGCGCAAGCGCGGGCAGATGAGTACCGCGCCGCCCAGGCGGAGAACACGGCGCGCGCCGCAGCGTTTCAGGCGCAGATCGACATCTTCCAGGCGCGGCCCGCGCGTTCGCGCCGCTAACGGCTTTTCAGCGCACAAAAAAGGGCCGGAGATTGCTCTCCGGCCCTTCGTCTTTTTGCGGCGTGGTGATTACGCCTTGTAGTACATGTCGAACTCCACCGGGTGCGGGTGGGTTTCGAAGCGATCGAGCTCTTCCTTTTTCAAGTCGATGTAGGCGTCGATGAGATCGTCGCTCATGACGCCGCCCTTCAGCAGGAAGTCGCGGTCGCGATCGAGCGACGTGAGCGCTTCACGCAGCGAGGCCGAGACAGTCGGGACGTCCTTCAGTTCTTCCGGCGGCAGATCGTAGAGGTTCTTGTCCAGCGGCTCGCCCGGATGGATCTTTTTCTCGATGCCGTCGAGACCGGCCATGAGCAGCGCGACGTATGTCAGGTACATGTTGCCGGCCGGATCGGGGAAGCGGACTTCCACGCGCTTGGCCTTGGCGCCGGTGCCGTGCGGAATGCGGCAAGAAGCGGAACGGTTGCGCGCAGAATAGGCGAGCAGAACTGGCGCTTCGTAGCCAGGCACAAGACGCTTGTATGAGTTGGTCGTCGAGTTCGAGAACGCGTTGATCGCCTTCGCGTGCTTGATGATGCCGCCGATGTAGTAGAGGCAATTTTCGCTGAGATCGGCGTAGCGATCGCCGGCGAAGGTGTTGTTATTGCCCTTCCAGATCGACATGTGGACGTGCATGCCCGAGCCGTTGTCTTTGAAGTAGGGCTTCGGCATGAACGTCGCTGACTTGCCGTACGATGCAGCCACTTGGTGGATGACGTACTTATACAAGTTCATGTTGTCGGCCATCGTCGTCAGCGTGTTGAACTTGAGGCCAAGTTCGTGCTGGGCGGGCGCGACCTCGTGGTGATGCTTTTCGGGATTGAGGCCGAGCTGGCCCATGATTTCCAGCATCTCGCCGCGCATGTCTTGCAGCGAGTCGATCGGCGGCACCGGAAAGTAGCCGCCCTTCGGGCCCGGACGGTGACCGAGATTGCCGCCCTCATAGGCGCGGTTGGTGTTGAACGGCAGTTCGGTTGAGTCGAACGAGTAGCCGGTGTTGTTCGGGTCCGTGCTCCAACGCACGTCGTCGAACACGAAGAACTCAGCTTCCGGGCCGAAATAGGCAACGTCGCCCGCGCCCGAAGATTTTACATATGCTTCCGCCTTCTTCGCGATGCCGCGCGGACAGCGCGAGTAGGGCTGCAGCGTGCCTGGCTCAAGAATGTCGCAGAACAGCGCGAGCGTGGTCTGCTGATAGAACGGATCGATGTGCGCGCCTTTGGGGTCAGGGCGCATAACCATGTCGGACTCATTGATCGCCTTCCAGCCGGCGATGGATGAACCGTCGAACATCGTGCCTTCGGTGAAGATGTCCTTGTCGATCATCGACACGTCGAAGGTGACGTGTTGCATCTTGCCGCGCAGATCGTTGAACCGGAGGTCAACGTACTGGACTTCCTTGTCCTTAATCAGCTTCAGAATTTCTTCTGACATCGGAAACTCCCCCGAGCTTTTTTGTTGATGTAGTCCGGCGTGCGCGCGCGTCTCGGTCCGCGGCGGCGCCTAGAATCAGTGGCGCTAGCCCGCGATCAGACCGCTGCGGCGCCGGTTTCGCCAGTGCGGATACGCACGACATTGCTGACATCGAGCACGAAGATCTTGCCGTCGCCGATCTTGCCGGTCTTGGCGGCCTTCTGGATGGCCTCCAGCGCGCCGTCGACTTGGTCGTCGGAGACCACGACTTCGACTTTCAGCTTGGGCAGAAAATCAACGACATACTCGGCGCCGCGATATAGTTCGGTGTGCCCCTTCTGGCGGCCGAAGCCTTTGGCCTCGACGACGGTCATGCCCTGCAGTCCGATTTCCTGGAGCGCCTCTTTGACGTCATCCAATTTGAACGGCTTGATGATGGCTTCAATTTTCTTCACCGCAGCACCCCTTTAATCCACATGGCGTTGTCGCGATTTCGGCCCCTCATGGACCGCCGGGCATGAGTCTGGAAGTTAACCCGCTGCGGGTGTCGGGGAGGGGAGCGATGGCGCCTCATTCGGAGGCGCCGGTGCTCATTCAATCGGCTGGCGCAGCTCCGGCGGTAGCCTAAGGTTCGTGGCATGACACGTTTGTTTCTCATCCGACATGGTGAGCCCGAGGCGGCCTGGGGCGGGGGGGGCGACGATCCTGCCCTCTCCGAAGCCGGGCGGGAGCAGGCGCGCATCGCGGCGAGACAGCTCGCTGAGATCGGCGCCTTTGACGTGGTTTCGTCGCCCATGAAACGCTGCCTGGAAACCGCCCAGTGTTATGCGGAGCAAATACTGTCGCAGAGCGCCATCGAGCGCCGGGTGAGCGAAGTCGTCGCGCCCGCGGGCGTGAGCGATAGGCGCTCATGGTTGCGGGAGAATTTTCCCTGGGACTCCGGTGTGCAGCGCCGCAAATGGAGCGCGGTTGATCCGGCATTGCGTCAGTGGCGCGACAGCGTCATTGCATGCGTGCTGGAGTTTGAGCGCGACACGGCGATCTTCTCTCACTTCATCGCGATCAACGCGCTTGCAAGCGTAGCTACCGGCAGCGACGAGACGATCGTTTGCACGCCCGGTTATGCCTCGATCACCGAGTTCGAGCGGCGCGACGGCAAGCTGGTGCTGGTGCGTCACGGGGAAAGCATGGTGCGAGGCGAAGTGCGTTGAGCCACGAGATCATCACCGTCGAAGAGATGCGCGCCATCGATGAAGGGAGCGCCGCGGCTGGCGTGCCGACGCGCGCTCTCATGGAGAATGCTGGCCGCGCTGTGGCGGAAGCGATCGTGCAGCGCTTTCCGCAGCAGCCAACGGCGGTTTTGTGTGGGCCGGGCAACAATGGCGGTGACGGCTGGGTCGCGGCGCGCGCGCTGCGCGAAATGGGTTGGCCGGTTTGGGTGGAAACGCTGGCGCCGCGCGAGACGCTCAGGGGCGATGCTGCAGACGCCGCGCAAGCGTTCGGCGGCGACGTGTATGTGCTCGGCGAAGACAACCCGATGGCCGACTTGTTTGTCGACGCACTGTTTGGCGCGGGCTTGTCGAAACCCTTGCAAGGTGACGTGGCGCGTTTGGCGCGGTTTTCCGCGCAGTTCCCGCAGCGCATCGTGGCCGTGGATGTGCCCAGCGGTTTGTTGGGGGACTCAGGGCAGCCCGCTGGAGAGGATTGTTTTCACGCCGCGCTTACCGTGACGTTCGTACGCAAAAAGCCTGCGCATGTATTGATGCCGGGCCGCGAGTGGTGCGGCGAGGTTGTCGTCGCCAACATCGGCGCGCCGGGCTCTGTTGTCTCTGCGCAGAACATCTCGCTCCATGAGAACGACCCGAGTTTGTGGGGGATCCCCTGGCCAGAGACCGATGCGCATAAGCATGAGCGCGGGCATGTGACTGTCGCCAGCGGCGGTCACACGCGCACCGGCGCGGCGCGTCTATCAGCGCGCTCGGCGCTGCGTGCCGGTGCGGGCTTGGTGACGGTGCTCTCTCCGGCAGATGCGTTGACCGAGAACGCGGCGCAGTTGACCGCGATTATGCTGCGCGAAGCGGAGGCCGAAGCAAGCTATGCCGAAGCCGCACGCACAGCGCAG
The DNA here is from genome assembly GCA_937967425.1 of uncultured Caulobacteraceae bacterium. Next base: position 1,465 of record CALBST010000216.1, on the reverse strand, counting down.
GCAATGGTGATTGGACCGGCCTTCGGAACGAGTGACGCGCACTACAAGTGCTTGTTGGCCGCGATGAATACACAGCCGCGCTGCCCGCTCGTGCTCGACGCGGACGCGATCACTTTGCTCGCGCCGCTCACGCACGGTCTCGACGCGCACGACGTTATGACGCCGCATGTCGGTGAATTTCGACGCGCGTTTCCGGGCATTTGGAGCAATACGCAGAGCCCAATCGATGCTGCGCGCACGGCGGCGGCTTATGCGCGCTGTGTTGTACTACTCAAGGGACCGTCCACCGTGATCGCCGCGCCTGACGGCCGCGCAATCGTCAACACGACGGGTACGCCATTCTTGGCGACGGCGGGGTCGGGGGATGTTTTGGCTGGGCTCATCGCGGGCCTGATCGCGCAGGGCATGGCAAGCTTTGAAGCTGCCTCCGCTGCCGCATGGCTGCACGGCCGCGCCGGCGAGCACGCCGGTCCGGGCCTGACCGCGGACGAACTCCCCGACATTTTACCACATGTATTCAATGCATTGGCGCCGGAACACCTGAAGCGGACGCCACTGGGTTGATCGGACCTGTTTTGGGCCCAGTTTTTGCGTTAACCCTTGAGATTGGGACACACGATCGCTCCGTGAGGGGGAAGAATTATGGTTTGGTGGTGGTGGATCATTCCGGGCTTCGTGGCCGTGATCGGCTTGGCGTTCGCGCTGAGCGGCCTCGGCTGGATGTTCCGTGGCCGGCCGGTCAAGGGTGGGCGCGGCGTCCTCGGCGGCGCGGTGTTCCTCGGCATCGGCGCGATCGTGGCTCTGTTGGGCCTCAACGTGCAGAGCTACCACCGGCTAACCTATGAGCGTCCGGTGGCGACCATCGAGATCACCCAAAAAGGCCCGCAGCTTTTCGAAGCGACGGTGATTGAGCCTCCGACCGAGCAGGACCCGGAAGGCATCACTCGCGTATTTGAGGTTCATGGCGACGAGTGGCGTATGGAAGCGCGTGTGCTCCGTTGGAAGCCGTGGGCCAACGTCCTGGGCTTGGATTCTCAGTATCGCCTCGACCGCTTTTCCGGCCGCTACACAGACACCCAGCAAGAGCTGAACGCGGAACGCAGCGCCTACGATATCCGCCCGACCCGCCAGTCCGGCATCGATCTGTGGCCGCTGGCGCGCGAATACAGCCGCTACGCCCCGCTGGTGGACACGCTCTACGGCTCTGGCGCCTACATGCCGATGGCCGAAGGCGCCCGCTATGAGGTGCGGATCACGCAGAACGGCCTGATAGCCCGCCCGACCAATGAAGTCGCGGCGGAAGCGTCCTCAAGCGGCTGGAATTAAGCGGGCGGGCGCTGGACGCCCGCTTCCGCACCCCCTAGAGCACGCGCCATCCAGCGGACGTGGCGGAACTGGTAGACGCACTGGATTTAGGTTCCAGCGCCGCAAGGCGTCCGGGTTCGAGTCCCGGCGTCCGCACCAT
>CALBST010000215.1 GCA_937967425.1 uncultured Caulobacteraceae bacterium | reverse complement strand
AAGTACTACATCGAGCGCGTGTTGCCACATGCGCCCGACACAGCATTCGATCCGAACGGGCCCGAGTGCGATTGGCGCGATCCGCCAAAATCGCCTGCGTGACTAGTCAGCGTCCTCTTCCGGAGGCGATACCTCCAAAATCTGGCCTTCCTTTACCCGCATGAGAATGGATGCGGTGTTGTCGAAGTCTTCCAATGGATTGGCGCTCAACACCAGGAAACTCGCCTCATAACCAGATTCAATCCGGCCAAGCCGACGTTCTGGGAAGAGCGTCGCCGAGCAATCTCGCGACCACATGCGCAGCAATTCCGCATTGCTGAAAGCGTTCAGGCCTCGCAAGTAGGCGATCTCGAAGGTCGATGTCGCCCGTGGCTCGTCACTCCCAACGGCGAGGGTGACACCAGCATCTCGCAAGAGGCGCAGGTTCTCGATCTGTGCGCTAACGATGGCGTCGTACTGTTCGGCGCTAACCCGTTCCCGCCGCCGCTCGGTCAGTCCCGTCGTTGTTATGACGTCCACGCCGCGCTGGGCGGCGAGCCTCGCGTCTGCTGGGTCTATGCGCATGGGTTCGTTGAATCCGCCGAGATGGGCGATGACATCGACGCCCGATTCAACCGCTACATGGAAGTCATGCGCGGTGTCGATATGCGCGAACACGCGCAATCCAGCGTCGTGCGCTCGTTCAACGATTTGCGGAACAATCGCTGGATCGAGTCCCTTTGACCCGAAGAATGCGGGGTCATCGCGGCGGCGGTCGAATTCTTCGGAGGCGATGAGAATAATCTTGATGATATCTGGCCGCAGCGCGAGAATCGCCGGCCATTGGCGCTCCAGATCAGCCTCGTTGTCGATGACGACGTAACCTTGCCCGGGCAGTGTCTCGCGCGTGAAACCCGGATAGAAGCCGCGATCCAGAAACATCTCGCGAATACGGATTGGATGACCGCCCGTCGCGGTTATCGGACCGTTGGCGAAGACAACATCCACGCTCGTCGGCGTGTTGTATGTGTGCCGGACCGGATCGGTCAGGCGAGGCAGGTTCGAAAGAATGCCAACGTAGAAAATGCCTTCGCGCAGATACTGCGCGATTGTCTCTTCGTTCTGATTTTCGTCGCCGAGGTTGTGGTTGTGCGCCTCACAGAAGGGCGGCACGACAAAGTTACCGCCCAGATCGATGCGATCGACGGCGGTGCTCGCAGGCGCATCAACGATGCGCCCCGCTTCGACGACAATATCCCGCGATCGGAAGCGCTCTCCGTCAAAAACCAGCGCCCCCACATAGGCCGTGCGGTAGGGAACGGGCTCCTCAGACGAGGCGCAACTAAGCAGAACGAACGCGAATCCGGCAGCTAGACTTCTCATCGAACACCCTCCCAGGTCCGATTTGGCATGCTTCAGGGATGCCCAAGGTCCACTTCATGGATGCATGCCGACCCAACGCCGATGGTCGTCAAGGCTCGAACCATCGAAATTGTGAAAATTTGGCCATAGACGCCGCCCGCGACGCGGCGCAGGATGCTACGTGCGAGGGGCGGGTTTGGGAGAAGAGGACTTCCATGCGCGCCCGAGTGCTGGCGATTGCGGTTTGGACGGCGACAGCCGTTGGCGCATTCGCGATTCCCTACATTCCCCCGCCACAACCCGTGTACGAGGCGCCGATCGATCGCGCGCTCGCCAACGTGCAAGCGATGGAGGGGCTTGAACCGGTTCAGCGCGAACTCCTGCTCGGGCGCTTGAACCTTCTTGCGTACGCCCGCAACGACGCGGCGTTCACCTACATCGCCGAAAACGATCAGCTGAGCCCTGCCGGCAGCGTGCTTTGCACTGAGGCGCCACGAATGCGCCCGCCGTCGCCGGATGAGCCTGCGCCTGCATTTGGTCCTGAGGATCGCTGCGCGGCATTTCACTTTGCGCTCGGTCCGGAGCAAGAAACGCCGCAGGCCGGGCCTACCGCACCGAATGCAGGCGCGTTGGCGCGTTTAAGCGCAGCGCGTACGCACTATCGGCGCGCACTGGACGCCGAGCCCAACAATCTGCGCGCACGCCTGGGCTATGCTTATGTGCTCGATCGGCTTGGCCGCACCGGTGATGCACGCCGCGAACTGCGCACGATCATCAAGAAGGGCCTGCCCCGCCTCTCCGCGCCGCAATCGGAGTGGGAAGATCACGCCGTCCTGACCGAGACGGCTGAGCACCTCAGCCATCTCGCCACCTCGCGCAGCGATCGCGCCCGGGTCCAGCGCCTGCGTGAACGGCTCGAAGCGAGCCGGCCGATTGTTTACGTGACGCCGATCGTGGTGCCGATGCGCGATGTCGCGTTTTCGCGGCTGATCGATGAAGGCTCGCTCGTCGCGTTCGATTTCGCAGGAACCGGTGATCGCCGCGCGCAAGGCTGGCTGACGCCGGACGCGGCGTGGCTGGTGTGGGATCCCGAATGGCGCGGCCAGATCAATTCAGGCTTCGACATGATCGGCCAGCGCACATGGAGCGTGTTCTGGAGTGATGGCTTCGAAGCGCTGCGCGCGCTCGATGACAATCGCGACGGCGAACTGACGGGCGGTGAGCTTGGCGGCCTGGCGCTGTGGCGGGATGAAAACCGCAACGGCGTCAGCGATCCGGGCGAAGTTATTCCGGCGAACGTGCACGGCATTGCGGGGCTGGCGGTGCGCGGCGATCCAACACGGCCCGGCTTGATCACGGCGCCTAACGGCGTCC
>CALBST010000214.1 GCA_937967425.1 uncultured Caulobacteraceae bacterium | reverse complement strand
TTTTCGCCTCGATCTTGCGCAAGGACGAAGACGGCCAGACCTACCTCGTCACCCCAGTCGAGAAGATCATCGTCAAAGTCGAAGACGCACCCTTCGTCGCCATCCGCGCCGACCGCGCAGGCGAGGGCGCCAACCAAACCATCGTCTTCACCACTAACACCGGCGACATCGTCACCGCCGGCCCCGACCACCCACTCCGCGTAGATCGCCGCGGAGAAGAACCACGCCCCTACGTGCACGTCCGCGGACGCCTCGAAGCACGCGTACTACGCGCGCCGTTCTACGAACTAGTGGAATGGGCCGAGCCGAAGGAGGGGAGACTCGGTGTTTGGAGCGGCGGAGAGTGGTGGGAGCTAGGTGCGATGGAGCGCCGTGACACCTAGGCCCCGAAACGCGATGCCTCAATCGCCTTCATGAACCGCAAGATCGTGCTGACTGACTCAAAAATGAACCTGGCTTCCGCAGCGTCGATTAGCTCGTTGTCGTGCGCCAGCGACTGTTCGTTTCGCACGTAGTTGAATGCGTCAAAGATGCTGATCGAGCTCTTGATGATGCGCTTCGACATCTCGCCGATTTGACGCTCTGTTTCGATTGCCCTCACGTACTTGCCAACTCGGGCATGAAGCGCGTCGGTCCGATCGGACCCAAGGCCGCGTTCTTCAAGCAGGTGGGCAAACTTCTTCATGCAATAAGTATGCAGCCGGTCGAGAGCAGCGGCCGCTTTGTTCGCGGCAATGTCTCGTTCGATCGCCGCGATGAGTTCCTCCAGCGAGTAGTCTGCCTTAAAACGCTCTAGTGCGTCGGTCGAAGGCACGCCACCGTCGCCTTCGATTCCACGTAAGATTTGGAAGAAAGCATCTTTCGTCGCAGCTTCCTTCGCCGCTTCTTCCGGCGCGACTTCGACGTACTTCGGCAACCGCATGCGATGATCCCACAGCGCGCGGAGCACGTAGGATACAACGGGTGCTTCCTCCACCTGAATGAACGCTCTCAGATGCTTGGCCTTCGAGGTGCCATTGAACCCATATTTGTCGTCATAGATCTCAATGCCGAAGTGATCTTCGAAAAACTCCGCCATTGTGCGGTCGGAAAAATCCAGGACGTAGCCCGACGTCATGTCTAGGGCCTCGTCGATTGTTCTTGCTTCCGAACGTCGTAGCTTCACCATTTTGCATCTCTATGCCGAGTTTGATCTTACATGTGGATTGCACGGTCTTGCATCCACCCCTAGGTCAGCCCCGTGATCCCGATTGAAAACCTCCTCCGCACCCGCCTCGATCCGCTCACCGCGATCGCGCGCGAGCACGCGCGCACCCGCAGTGACAACGACCTAAACCCCGGCTTCGACAATCATCCCGAGCAACGCCCCGCCGCCGTGCTCGCGCCGATCATCAAGCGCGCCAGCGGCTGGACGGTGCTCTTCACCGAGCGCGCGAAGGAGACGCCCGCGCATCCGGGCCAAATCTCTTTCCCCGGCGGCCGCGTGCAGGCGAGCGACGCCAACGCCACCGAAACCGCGTTGCGCGAAACCTTCGAAGAGATCGGCCTCGCGCGCTCGTTCATCGAACCGCTCGGCGCCTGGGATCGCTATGACACCATCACCGGCTATCGCGTCACGCCGATCGCCGCGCTCGTCGAACCCGGCTTCGAGTTGAAACTCGATCCGCGCGAAGTCGCGAGCGTGTTCGAAGCGCCGCTCGATTTTCTAATGAACCCAGCGAACCACGAAGTCCGCGAAGCCCAATGGCAAGGCCGCACGCGCTACTATTATGTGATGCCGTGGCAAGGCCATAACATCTGGGGCGCAACGGCCGGGATGGTGCGCGCGCTGTACGAACGGTTACACACCTAACGCACGCGACGGCGCCGATTCCATGCGCTAGCGTCCGACTCGTGCGGGCAGCGGGAGCGGGTACATGCAATTTCGTTTGGCGTTAGCGGCAGCGCTGCTGCTTGCGATTGGCGCGTGCGCTCAAATCAACGGCGCACTCAATCGCGATCCGGAAACGCAACA
>CALBST010000213.1 GCA_937967425.1 uncultured Caulobacteraceae bacterium | reverse complement strand
TTGAGGCTGCGCGCGCCGCCGCCGCGCGCCTGCGCCAACATTTCGGCCGCCTCGACCCACCCCTGGGCGACGTGCTCCGCCTCCGCCGCGGTGACGTCGATCTCCCACTCGAAGGCGCGCCCGACGTCCTGCGCGCCCTACGCTGGCACGACGACCCTGACGGCCGCGCCGTGGCCGACTTCGGCGACGGATTTATGATGGTGATGGACTGGGCGCCGGACCGCACCCTCACCACCCGCGTCATCAGCCAATGGGGTGCAAGCGACCGGCCCGAGAGCCCGCACTACAACGACCAATCGGAAATGTTCTCGCGCTATCAGTGGCGTACGGTCTCGGGCGAGCCACCCTGACGCATGCACCCTTGCCCCCGCGTTGTGACAATAATGCAAGGCTGGAACTCCGGAGCACAGTTGATCGGAACGCGGCGCTCGCCCATAAACGGCGCGGTTTTTTTGGAGGTCAGAATGCGCACTCTGGTTGCTGTTTCAGCATTGGTCTTGCTCGCAGCGTGTGGACAACAGCAGCAGCAAGCGGCTGAGCCGGAAGCGCCGGTGGCGTCCGGCCCCACCATGCCGGCTTGGGCGGGCGAATACGTTGGCCAGCACGTGTCGGTCGTGCTCCCAAACGGCAACACCAATTGCGTTGGTCACGTCGACTCCGCCGAGGTTGAAGGTGCTATGACGCGTGTTGTTGGCTGGGGCTGGGACCGCACCGCAGGGCGCGCTTACGAGCGCTTCATCTCGTTTGGCGCCGACGGCATTATCAACGGGGCCGGCGAAACCACGCAAGATCGCAATGATGTCGTTGAGCGCGTACAAGGCGTGACGACCCCGCGCGTCGGCTTCGAAGTCATCACCAACTCGACATCAGGCACGCTCCGCGTCGGCGCAATCGACACTGCCACCAACACGGCATGCTGGGTTGGCGTTATCACCTACTAAAATCGAACTCAGCTTGGAATTTAGATTGGGCGGCCGCTTCAAAGCGGCCGCCCAACTTCTTTTTGAGCTTTACCACGCCTGCAGAACAACGATGTCCTGGTGACCCAGCGCCGCCGGCACATAGTCGACAACGCGGAACCACTCAGACCAACGCCGCCGCACATAATCTTCGCTATGATACGCTGTGCCGTAATAGCTGGGCTCACCGACCAAGCGCCCGATCTCATGATCGTCTTCAACGAACACGAACCCGTCGGTCATCTGCTCAAGCAATTGCGGCGCGCGCGAAAGCGTTTGCACACCAAGTACGGAAAGCAACGCCAAGCCATCCGTTTTCACCAGGCGTGAAAGCTCCTGTAGCCAGGTGAACTGATTACTCTCGTTCAGGTGGGTCAACACCGAAATGCCAAAACAAAGATCGAAGGAATTCGTATCGAATGGCATCGGCGGCTGGAGCCCCACGGTAGTGAACCGATCCGGTCAAGGTTTTTCTTGCACCAAGTGACGTTGTCGTCGTCGATGTCGACGCCCGTGTAATCCCAGGTTGCGTCCAGCAGCGCATAGCGTGCGACAGCGCCCGCTCCCGCACCCCAATCGAGAACGCGGCAGCGCGGCATCGGTCGGTACTGCGTGGCAAGGTCGTGGATGCGCTGAAAATTCGAACGTCCATTGCGTTGAAATGCTTGTTCCACCTCGGTCCCGCACACGCGTGGGCGCCGGCCCGCATCTGGCATCGGAAAGCGCTCTGCTAGCGGGAAGATCCACGCCTTTTTAGGATACGCGATGCTGTTCTCAGACAGCACCATGTCAACTTCACCGCGCTCCGTCGCCGGTGTCGACGCCAGAAATGAAACTGGCTCCGCATACGCCTTTGCTGCGGCCCATGCCTCGGCAAGGTCCGGGCGCGGCGGGCCAACCTTAACGTCGGCGGCGACGCCGTTCATTGTGATCGAAATACGGGACTCGGCGCTCGACGGCAAAATCCAGCCAGACGCGACCCACTGATCTTGCTCAACCCGCAGGCTATCGACAACCCATTCCGGCAAAGATGGCCGCCTTCTCGCGCTCCCGTTTCATGCGCGACTGCTACACTCTCTCGCCGCATCGGGCAAACCTCAGCTCCGCAAGCCTTGCACACAAACTAACAGAGGCGGACAATCCGCTTCATGGCCCCGCCCAACACACTCGACTCTTTCTGGATGCCGTTCACACCGAACAAGGCATTCAAGGCTGACCCGCGAATGGTCG
>CALBST010000212.1 GCA_937967425.1 uncultured Caulobacteraceae bacterium | reverse complement strand
TTTGATCGCGCTTGCCAATTTTATGATGCGCTGACGCCGGAGCTCGGCGGCAAGAGGCTTTTCCCAACGCCGCACGGGCAGATGTATCGCCTGGGCTCGGGCGCGATGCTGATGGTGACCCGTCCGTACAACGGCGAGGCTCCGCATCCCGGCAACGGCACCATGCTGGCGATAAATGTCGACGAACAAGCCGACGTGTCGCGCATCTACGAGAAGGCGCTCTCCCTCGGCGCCACCTGCGAAGGCAAGCCAGGGCCGCGCGGCGCGTTTGGCGACTTCGCGTACTTCCGCGATCTCGACGGCAACAAGATCGCGGTGTTCTGGACCGAGCGTCAGAAGAAGTAACGATTGGCGTTCCCCCTCTCCCTCGCGGAGAGGGGTTAGGGGTGAGGGGCGTTCAGCTGCCGCGATGTTGACGTGGTGAGGCTGCGAAAAAACTCACGAACACACGCGCCCGTGTCGTCGCCCCTCATCCCCCAACCCCTTCTCCGCAAGGGAGAAGGGGGAGTCGGCGTCGTTACGGCGTTGGCGCCCGCTCTGTTTGTTGTTGCGGTTCCTGCTTCTGCCCGCGCTGAATCGCTTGGTTGAAGATGTCCGCCAGCGGATTGCGCGGGCGTTCTTGCTGCGCCGGTTGCTCGGTTTGCGCTTCACCGTCCGCGGGTTGCTGCGCCGGTGTCTCGCCTTCCGCCGGTGTCGTCGTGGCGGGCTGACGGCCGAACAGAGCTTCGCCCAAGCGCCCCAGCGGATTGTCTTCGCCTTGCCGGTTCAAGATATCGCGCAACTGGTTCTGCACGATCTCTTCCACCGCCGGCCGGAAGCTCACCCGCGACCACGGTCCGGAAATGCGGAACGGGATTCCTAGTCCGGCAATCGTGGCGTCGCCGCCTTGGCCTTGGGCGCTGTTCACCGCGCGCGGCGCGATGCGCATGTCGATCGTCTGCGCGCCGATGTTCACCAGGCCCTGGCCTTCGAGCCGAACAAACGGGTTGAGCAGGCGGAGATTGTCCGTCGCCATCACGCCGTCCGCGACCGTGAAGGTCGACGAGAGTTCGGCGAAATCCGTCGATGCCGCTTCACCCACCGCTTGGCCGGAGAGCGCCGCCTGCACCGTGCGCGCGACCTGCGCGAGGTTGACGCCCTTGAGCTCGCCATCGTTGAAGTTGAAGGCGGCAGTCCCGCGCAGGCTGCGCATGATGGCCGCTTGCGAGGCGCCCTGGCCGACGAGCGAGGCGGTGAGCCGGCCGCGGCCGGCGATGCGGTCAAAGCCAATGGCGTCGCGCAATAACGTTTCAGCCTGGATGTTCTGCGCATTCAGTTCAACCGCGATGCGTGGCACTGCGCCCGAGCCATCGGCGATCAGCCGCGCGGTGCCGCCGCCCTCATACAGCGAAATGCGCGTGAGCCGCGCATCCGCCGCGCCGTTCGCGACGCGCAGCCCGAGCGCCACGTTGGAGAAATTCATGCGCTGAAATTGCAGCGTGCCGAGCGTGAGATCGAGATTTGCATCGAGCGCGCGCAACCCCGTGAGATCGAGTGGGTCGTTGCTCCAAGCCGTATCAACCTCGACGCCTTCGGCGCCTTGTTGCGCCGGCGCGGGGAGGTAGGTGTTGAGGTCAACCGCCGGCGCGCTCAGCGCGCCGTTCACGCGCATGCGGCCGCCTTCCGGCATGATCAAAGTGAGATTGCCGCTGGCGTTGATGTTGTCCAAGCGGATGGTGGCGTCGGAGAGCGTCGTGGTTTCGCCTTGGCGTTCCATGCGGGCATTGAGGCTGTAATTGGCGAAGCCGCCACCTTCGCCCATCGGCGAACCCATCCACGCCAGCAGGCGCCGCAGGCTTGAACCATTGGCTTCGAGCGCGCCGGCAAGCGCGCCGTTCTCGCTGTTGAAGGCGCCGTCGAACGAGGCCTCGAGCGGTGCGGCGTTGATGCGGGCGGTGATCGGCGTTTCGCCCTTTTCGAGCACGGCGCGCGGCAAGCCGATTTCGCCGTCAATGCTCATGCGCTCGCCGCGATAATTGAACGCCGCCTGCAATTGGGCGGGCGCATCAAGCGATTCCAGCGCCAAGCTCGCGTCGACGTCTTCGAGCACGAGCGGCGCTTCGCCTTCCGCGCCTTGGAACGAGATCATGCCATCGACGAGGCGCACATCATCGAGCCGCAGATCTTCAAGTGTCGTCTGGTTTTCGGCTGTCTCTTCGGTCGGGAAGGTCCAATTGTTGGCGCCATCGTCGTGGGCGACCATGTTGACTTGCGCGCCCTCGAAGATGAGTTCCTTCACCTCAATCGCGCCGCGCAGCAGCGGCATCACTTTGACGGCAAACACGATGCGATCGGCGGCGATGAACGGCGCCTCGGCTGAATCGACGCCGCCCCGGCGCGCCGGATTTTCGAAGCCTTCGGGGTTGGAGAGCGAAGCGTTGTCGACCGAAAAGCCCAAAGCCGGCCAGAACGAGACTTCGATATTGTTGCCAAGGACGAGGTCGCGGCCGGTGGCCTCCTCGATGCGGCGTTCGGCTTCGCGCGCAGCAAGCTCTTTTGGAAAGAAAGCGATGAACAACACCACTGCCAGCACCAGCACGCCGACTAAGCCGCCGACGCCAATGCCGATCCATTTCCAGTTGAGCTTCATCGCGTAACCCCTTTGGCCGAAACCTAGTGCCGACCTGGGGCAAAATCGAGCCACCTCGAGGCTTTGCTCAAATCGCCGCGCTGGGCTAATGGCCTGACGGATGGCCGGATTCTTCACAAATCTTTTCGATGAGCTGGGCGAGCGCCGCCGCCGCCTGCGCAAATCGTTGGGCGATCGCGGCCAAGCGCTGGCCAGCTTTGCGGTCCTGGCCGGACTGATGCTTGGCTCCTTGGGACTGTTTCTGCGTCCCTGGATGATCGACGTGGCGGCCTGGGGTTTTGGCGTGCCTGTCGTGTTTGTGATCGGCTATTTGCTGATCGACTGGCGCCGGCAGGCAGACGTCGCGCGCGGCGGCGACGCCGAAGCGCTAGCGACGAAATACGATTGGACGGCGCGGCTCTTTTCGTTCGCTTGTGCGCTGGCCGGAGGCGCCGCGTTCGTGCTCGCGTTCACATCCGAACCGCCGCCGCCGCAGATTGAGGAGTGGACGCCGCCAGAAAGCGCCGTCTCAGTCGACATCTTGCCTTGATCGCGGCGACAAATGTTTGCTTGCGCGTCATGTTGAGCCGGTGCGCAGGGAGGGAATACCGTGGCGACCAACCCAATCGCAGGCCTGATCCCGCGCGGATCGTTGGGCCTGAAGCTTTTGCTTGTCTGTTTGCTGGTGCTGGTGATGGGCGTTCCGCTGCTCGTCGTCGGCGGGCTGGTCGCCGGTCGCGAAGGGCGGGCGCGGGAAGTGACTGCGGAGATCGGCAGAGCCGCGGGCGGTTCGCAGGTGCTCGGTGGTCCAATGCTGCTGGTGCCATACACGCGCACCGTTGAAGTCATCGACGATCAGGGGCGCACCCAGCGCCGGCTTGATCGCGGAACCTACGTCGTCTTCGCCGAAACCGGCTCGGCGGACGCAAATCTCACAGTGGAGAACCGCCGCCGCGGCATTTATCGCGCTGCAATCTACTCCTCGAACACGGATTTTCAGGCGACTTTCACGCCAAGTGAAGCGCTCAACGATGTCGATCAATCCTATCGCTTCGATTGGAGTCAGTCGCGGATCGTTATGTTCGTGAGCGATAGCCGCGCCATTCAGAGCTCGCCACAGCTGCGCTTCGCCGATGGTTCGACCGCGACGATGGAGCCGATCTCCGATCTGAGTTTGGTCCCGGCCGGCGCCGAGACCTATTCACGGCCTGGCATCTTCTCGGCCCCAACGGCGCCGTTGCCCACATCGCTGCAGGCCTTCGCCGCGCGCGCGCCGCTGACTGACGCGCCGCGTGGCTTCACGGTTGAGACCCGTCTGCAGCTCACCGGCGCGCAGCGCTTCTCAGTCGCCGCTTTTGCGCAGGACACCACCGTCTCGATCCGTGGCGATCGCCGGGATGTTAGCGCGGAAGGCTATTTCCAGGCGCCGCGGGCGCCGGAAGTGACTGATGAAGGCTTTGAGGTTTCATGGAGCGTGCCGTTGGTCGCGCGCGGCGCTGAAGAGGCGGCGGACCTTTCGTCCTTCAATCTCGGCCTCATCACCGGCCGCGACATGGCGGTGAGCTTCGTCTCGTCCGATGACGTCTATCGCGGCGTCGCCCGCGCGGTGGCCTACGGCATCATGTTCATCGGCATCGTCTTCCTAGCGGCGCTGATCTTCGAGGCGGTCAGCGGGCGTAAGGCGCACCCCGCGCAATACATCCTCGTCGGCCTCGCCCAGTGCGTGTTCTATCTGCTGCTCCTGGCGCTCACTGAAATCCTCGGCTTCACCACGGCGTTTGTGATCGCCGCCGCCGCCACCGTGGCGCTGCTGGCCTATTATGCCGGCGCCTCCTTCCAGTCGGGGGCGGTGGGCGCGCGGGCGCTGGTCGGCCTCGCGGTGCTCTACGGCGCCATGTACGTGCTGATGACGCTGGAGGACTTCGCGCTTCTGGCCGGCTCGGTAGTCGCCTTTGTGGTCATCGCCGCCACCATGATCGCTACCCGGCGGATCGATTGGTACGGCCGGGGCGTTTCCGTAACCACCGGACAAACCTAGGACAATTCGCATGCTTGACGGGCGCGGCGGCGCTCGTCAGGTATGCGGAACCATGGTCGAACTCACGCTGCCGAAGAACTCCAAGGTCAAATCGGGCAAGCGCCACAAGGCGCCGGCCGGGGCCAAGAAAGTCCGCGAGTTCAAGATTTACCGGTACGA
>CALBST010000211.1 GCA_937967425.1 uncultured Caulobacteraceae bacterium | reverse complement strand
TTTAGTTTCACGTCGCCGCTGACGCTCTCCTGGCTTGCATCAATTGCCGCTTGCAACATCTTGCGCTCGGGCGTCCACCAGAAGCCGTTATAGATGATGCCGGCATATTTCGGCATCAGCTCATCCTTCAGGTGCATGGCGCCGCGATCAAGCGTGATGCTTTCAATGGCGCGGTGGCCGTACCACAGGATCGTGCCGCCCGGCGTTTCGTAGAAGCCGCGCGACTTCATGCCGACATAACGGTTTTCGACGAGATCGAGCCCGCCAATGCCGTGCTTCGATCCGAGGCGATTGAGTTCGGCCAAGAGCTCATGCGCCTTCATCGCCCTGCCGTTGATGGCGACGAGATCGCCGCGCTCAAAGCTGAGCGTAATGGTCTCCGCCTGATCCGGGGCTTCTTCCGGCGTGATGGTGCGACGATCGCCGCGCTTGGTGACGATGTCAGGCACTTCGACGTCCGGGTCTTCGAGGGCCAGACCTTCGCTGGAAGTGTGCAGCAGATTCGCATCTATCGAGAACGGTGCGGCTTGCTCTTTGCCTTGCGCAATCGGGATGCCGTGCCTCTTGGCGTACTCGATGAGTTGCGGGCGGCCTTCGAACTCCCACTCGCGCCACGGCGCGATGACTTTGACGTCAGGCTTTAGTGCGTAATAACTGACCTCGAAGCGAACCTGGTCGTTCCCCTTGCCGGTGGCGCCGTGGCAGACAGCGTCAGCGCCGACGAGGTTGGCAATCTCGATCTGGCGCTTGGCGATCAGCGGGCGGGCGATCGAGGTGCCGAGCAGGTATTGGCCCTCATAGAGTGTGTTGGCGCGAAACATCGGCCACACGAAATCGCGAACGAACTCTTCGCGCAGATCGTCGATGAAGATGTTCTCCGGCTTCACGCCCATCTTCAGCGCCTTCTCACGCGCGGGCGCGAGCTCTTCGCCTTGGCCCAAATCCGCGGTAAAGGTGACAACCTCGCAGCCGTAAGTCTCCTCAAGCCATTTCAGGATGATGGAGGTGTCGAGGCCGCCGGAATAGGCGAGCACGACTTTTTTGACTGCACCTTGCGCCATTGATTGAAGATCCCAACTCCAGAAAGGTCGCGGTACCTTCCACAGCTAAGTCACGAACGCAACAGATCGCTCTAGTGGCCGACCGGCACCACCTTTTCGCGAATCCACTGTGAGAGGATGATCTTCGTCCCGCGCGTCACTGGCGAACCTGCGTGAAGTGACAGTTCTTCACGCTCTCCAGCTTCCGACAGATTCCAGAACAGGAGCGCATCGCCGGTTTTGCCCTTATAGCTCCAGCCCAGTCGCGGAAAGTTTGTCTCGCCACCCTCATAGTCGTCGTTGAGATACACAAGCGCCGTAGCTCGCCGCTGGCCCCACGAGGTCAGTTCACCTTGCAGCCCACTCACTTCATCGACACGCACAAAGTCATAATGGGGGCCATAATGCTGCCCCCGCTCGTAGTGGAGAATATTGGGCGGTTCCTGAAACTCAGGTTTGATGCCTGTCCATACCGCGAGCCGTAGACGCGTCATCTGCAAGACCAGATCACCTTCAATTTTGCTGAAGCCGCATCCGGTGTTGCTCCGGTCAGATGAGGCCACTGCGGCCCTCAATACTGCATCCTTCACCAACGTGGGCCGCAATCGCAGTATCGCTTGGCTGGCGAGCCAAGAACATGCCGGCGGGGGGATGAGCTGCTCTGTCGAGAATATCCTCGGTGCGGAGGCGTGCTGCAGCGATTTTGGAGGTTCAAGCCAAGCGTCAGGGTCGAACCCCTTAACGCCGCCGAGGGCTTCGAGTTGACCGATCGCGCGTTCACTCCCCGTCGCGGCGGCGCGTGCGAGAAAGCCAATCGCATCGTCGAAGCTTTGTCGGCGTCCGATTCCAAGCGCTGCGAACGTAGCGCTGATCAACAGAGCAAGTGGAAAATCCTGAGCCGCGGCCATAGCCAGCAGGCGGCAAGCCTCTTCGGGATCGTAGGGCGCCTCGCGTCCGATGACATGTCTACGTGCAAGCATAGTCTGCGCTTGCGGGTCTCCCGCCGCAGCGTTCTTGCGTATCGTGGCGATGTCCATCAGGGCATACTTATACTAAAGGTAGGGCGCGGTCCCTCACCCACTTCGAGAATAACCATTTCACGCCATGCGTGGTCGGCGTGCCGGCGTGCAGCGTGCGCGGATCCGGCTTTCCGTCGGTCACATTCCAAAACGCAAGCGCATCGCCGGCCTTGCCTTTGAAGCTCCAATCGAGGCGTGGGAATGTCGTGGCGCCGCCTTCATAGTCATCGTTGAGATAAATCAGGAAGGTCACGACGCGTTGACCTACCGTTTGTAGCTCCCGCGCGAAGTGGGCGACTCCTGGATCGATGAAATCGAAGTGCGGCCGGTACTCCTGGCCGGGCGCGTAGTGAAGGATATTGGTCGGTTCCTGGTGCGCGACCGGCGCGTTGATCGCGGCGGCGATGCGCGCATGGGTGAGTTGAATCACGAGATCTGTATCGATCAGTGAGAAACCCATGCCGGTATTGGTGCGAATCGCGTGGACGTTGGCGCCGCCCTGGTCCGCATTTTTGACCCGGGCCGCATCCAGACTTGGCCGTGCGCGATCGATGATCCATTGGCAAGCGGCGGATGGAAGGAAGCCATCGAACGTCAGAACGCGGGGCCCGTCGAAGTGTTGAACCGAGGCCGGGATTGTGAGCTGATCGGTCAAGCGAGAGCCGATGACGGCGATCTGCCCCAAAGCTCGTGTGTCACCAGCTTCGGCGGCGGCGCCGAGGAGTTCGAACGCATCGCTCCAGTTCTGCGCACGACCAATGCCGAGAGCCGCCAACACCGCCGAGAGCTGGAGCGCGTCAGTGTTTCTGAGTTTGGTCGCGGACTCGATCCACTTAACAGCATCGTGCGGCGCGAATGGTGCGTCGCGACCGACAAGCAAACGGGCGCCGAGCTCGTATTGCGCGCGCGCGTCACCTGCGCTCGCACGTTTGTGCAGTGACGCTACGTCGGTGGCTGACGCCAAATTGCCCTCCTGTTCGTCGCCCATGCTAGAGTTTTCATAATGCCTCGCAACTTGGATCGGCTGCTGCGCGATTACATCGCGCCCCCGCCCGGACTACGGGCGGTCGATTTCACCACGCCTGCGGGCGCGCCGGCTCTGTTCGAGCCAGACTCGATCAGCTGGCGGGTGATGAAGAACCCGGTGGCGCTGATTGTCGGCGGCTTTGCGGCGGTGATCCTCGAGCTCGCGGAGCCGCGGGTGCGCACGGGCGTCTGGGAGCACACGACATTTCGCAGCGATCCGGTAACGCGCATTCGGCGCACGGGGTTCGCGGCATGGGTGACGATCTACGCCCCTGCCGACATCGCGCGGGCGATGATCGGCGGCGTGGTGCGCGCCCACGATCGCGTGGAAGGACACACGGCGGCCGGAACCCCTTATCGCGCCAACGACCCGGCGTTGCTGAGCTGGGTCCACGCGACGGCGGCGTTCGGATTTGTCGAAGCCTACAACCGCTACGTCCACACGCTTACGCCGGAGGAAACCGATCGCTTCTACGCGGAAGGCGCGCCAGCGGCATCGCTCTATGGCGCCGATCGGCCGCCAACATCGAAGGCCGATTTGGAAGCGATGTTTGCGGCGATGGCGCCAAAGCTCGAACGCTCGGAGATCGTGTTCGAGTTTATGTCGATCGTGCGCGCGGCGCCGTTGCTGCCGATCAAGGCCGCGCAGCACCTGATGCTGCGTGCGGCTGTCAGCATGACGCCGGCGTGGGCGCGCGAAACTTTGGGGCTGGGGTCCAAGTTCGGCTTGCGGGGCGGCGAGCACACATTGCTGCGCGCACTCGGGGCCGCGGCGGAGCGGTTCGTCATCGAGGACGCGCCGCCGGCGCAGGCGTGCAAGCGGCTCGGCCTGCCGACGAACTATCTATATCGCTAGGCTTTCGGCTTGTCCCGCATGGTGGTGGCGATAAGGCCGGCGGTAATGCCCCCAGCCACGCCGCCCATGAGCGGGCCGCTCAGCCCGAACATGTTGCCGATCAGCGCGCAAATCACGCCGATGGCGATGCCTGCGAGAATGGCGAGCCCGATCTTCTGCCAGATGCCCATGTCGCTCTCCCTGGCCGCAAGGCTAACACAGGCAGCGGCTTACACCATCACCTGGTTGCCCAGCTCCACCGCGCGGCCGGACGGGATGTGAAAGAAGTCGGTCGCGTTGGTGGCGTTGCGAGCCAGGAAGATGAAGAGGTGATCCTGCCAGAGCGGCATGCCGCTCCTCTCGCTCGGAACGATCGTGCGGCGCGAGAGGAAGAAGCTCGTTTTCATGATGTCGAACTTCAGCCCATGCTTTCGCGCTTCCGTGAGTGCTTTGACGACGTTGGGCGTTTCCATAAAGCCGAACGTGAGGATCACACGCTTCACGTCGGGCATGTAGTCCTCAACCTTCACGCGCTCGCTATCGGGCGCACGCGGGGCGTTGATCGTCTTCACGGTCAAAATGATGATCTGCTCGTGCAAAACCTGATTGTGCTTCAGGTTGTGCAAGAGCGCCGCGGGCGCGATGTCGGGATCGCCGGTCAGGAAAATCGCTGCGCCGCGCACGCGGTGCGGCGGGTGATGTGAGAGCGTTTCGAACAGCCTCGAGAGAGGCTCGTCGCGCCGCGTGGTTTCGGCCAAGAGCCGCGTGCCGCGCACCCAGGTCCACATGACGAGCACAAGCCCGGCAGCTAGCATCAGAGGAACGAAGCCGCCGGTCCACACTTTGAGCATGTTGGAGGAGAAGAAGGTTATCTCGATCAAGACGAACGGCGTGCATGCCAGCGCCGCCAGCCAAACCGGTCGCTTCCACAATTTCCATATCGCCAGAAACACAAGCACGGTCGACACGATCATCTCACCCGACACGGCGATGCCGTAGGCGGACGCCAGACGCGTCGATGAACCGAAGGCAAGTGCGAGGATCAGCACACCGGCAAGCATCAACCAGTTGACCTGCGGCATGAAGATCTGGCCAGCCTGAGTCTCTGACGTGCGGCGAATCTCCATGCGCGGCAGAATGCCCAGCTGAATGGCCTGCTGGGTGATCGAGAACGCGCCAGTGATGACGGCTTGGCTCGCGATAATGGTCGCCATCGTCGCCAGCAGCACGACCGGCAAACGCGCCCAATCCGGCGCCAGCATGAAGAAGAGGTTGTCGATCGCCTCAGGGTCTGAAAGCGCGAGTGCGCCCTGCCCCAGATAGTTGAGCGTCAGACAAGGCAGGATAATGAAAATCCATGCGCGGCTGATCGGCTTGCGTCCGAAGTGGCCCATGTCCGCGTACAGCGCTTCCGCCCCGGTCACCGCCAGGAACACAGCGCCGAGCACGACGAACGATAGACCAGCGTGAGAGATGAAGAAGGACACCGCCGGAATCGGCGAGAGCGCTGCGATGATGCCTGGATCATCGCTTATGTGCAGGACGCCAAGCGCCGCCATGGTCAAAAACCAGACCAGCGTGATCGGACCGAACAACGCACCGATGCGTGCTGTGCCCCGGCTTTGCACGAAGAAAAGCGCGATCAAGATGACGACGCTAATCGGCAGTATCCACGGGTCGATGTACCGCCCCGCGCCCGGCACGGAGCGCAATCCTTCGACCGAGGAAATCACCGAGATCGCCGGCGTAATCAGCGCATCAGCGTAGAACAGAGAAGCGCCCAACATCCCGGCGCCTAGCAGAACGATGGAGGGCCGCTGGAAGGCCTTCCTGACAAGCGCCATCAGAGAAAGCGTTCCCCCCTCGCCCTTATTGTCGAAGCGCAGCAGCAAGAACACGGATTTGATCGTGACAACGACCACCAACGCCCAGAAGATCAGTGAAACGATGCCTATGACTTCCTGCCGTGTCGGCACACCGCCATCACCCGCAACAATCTTCAAGCACTCGCGCAGTGCGTAGAGCGGACTGGTGCCGATATCGCCGTAGACGACGCCGATCGAGCCGATCAGGAGCGCCCAGAACCCGCCATGCGCAGCCGCGTGACCGCGGCCGCCGCGCTCGGCGCCGTTCGATGAGCTGTTCGGCTGGGGCGCTTCGGCCGGGGCCTGCGCCATGAGAGAAATCCCCTTCGAAC
>CALBST010000210.1 GCA_937967425.1 uncultured Caulobacteraceae bacterium | reverse complement strand
CCAGGGCCGCCACGATGGCTACAAGGAAAAGTACGGACTCTGGCACCGGCGCTACGTTTTCGTCGATCACGAAGGCAAGAACCTACGCGGCATCGACGAACTGATCCGGCCGATGAAACTCAAATCGCCAAACCCGAAGAAAGACATTCCGTACGTCGTGCGCTTCCACCTGCACCCGAACGTGCGCGTGCGTATTTCAGAACATCAAACCGCGCTTCTCGAGACACCCGGCGGTCAGCGTTGGCGACTGCGCACCGACGCGCCAGAGATCGCCATCGAACCCTCGATCTATTGGGGCGGTGAAATCCCGCGCGAAAGCCACCAAATCACGCTCTCCGGCGAAGCCGATCCGATGGGCCATGGCCTCAGCCCCCCCAACCGGATCCGCTGGGCGCTGGCGCGCGCCTAAATCTTTCGCGCCACAAGGTACGTCCGCATATCCTTCTTCCCGGAGCCATGCCGCGCGCGTTCGATGATCTCGAATCCGGCTTCGCATATCTCGCGTTCCAACGCTTCAGCGGAGAAGAAATCGACATAAGGCGCCTTACCGAAAGCCTGCATCACCGGCACGAGCAGCCGGATGGCAAAGCCCATCTCTTTCAACGCCGGCGTCTTCGAAATGAAGAGACCGCCCGGCTTCAACAAGCGATGCACGCCGCGCAACGCCGCAGCGCGATCCTCGATCAAGTGCAGCAGGTTGAACGCCATGGCGGCGTCAAAGCCCGCGTCGGGATACGGTGCGTCATTTGGCGTTGCGACAACGAATTCGACGTTGGCGCAATTCTCGGCCGCCGCCTTCTCGCGGGCAATGGCGATCATTTCCGCTGAAATATCGGTGGCCACCAGCCGCGCGACCGAAGGCGCAAGCTTAAGCGCCGTCGTGCCCGTCCCGCAACCGAGCTCGATTGCGACGTCCGTGCTCTTCAGAAGGCCGCGTGCATGATCGAGCGTGCGCTCGTAGCCCGCCATGTCGGCGATCGGGTCTTTGGCGTACTTGCGCGCCGCGCGATCCCAGAAACGTGCGTTATCGACTGGCATAAGCGCCCCTAGCACAGGCGGGCGGTATGTAGAAACTAGCGCTGGTGACGTCCGTTGTTCGCCGTTAGCGGCCTTGCTCCTCCTCGATGGAGGAGCTGTCAGCGCGCAGCGCTGACTGAGGAGGTGAGGCCAATGGTGTTTCCTGCTCAGCCTCCGGAGGCTCGTTCTTCGCCAGCGCGCGCACACCTCCTCCGCCGCTCCGCGGCGCCTCCTCCATCGAGGAGGAGGCTGTCTCTTTGGTTCAATGCGGTACGGTCTGCTTCCTTCCCGCCACCCGTATCATGCACCCATCCCTCGCACGGGAGGCTCACCGGCTA
>CALBST010000209.1 GCA_937967425.1 uncultured Caulobacteraceae bacterium | reverse complement strand
ATCGTTCGAGGGAGCGGGGCAATGACAACATCCAAGGGCCTTTGGCGCTCACTGCGCCTTGCGGCGTTGGCGCTGGTGGGCGCGGTAGCGCTCAGCGTGGCGGCGCCGGACATGGCGTTCGCACAGGAAACAACAGCGGCTGTCGAAACGGCGGCGCCGGAAACGGCAATCGTTGAGGAAGTCGTTGAAGAAGCAGCTGCGCCGATCGTCGATAAGGGCGACGTCAGCTGGATGCTCATCTCAACCGTCATTGTGTTGCTGATGATCATTCCGGGTCTTGCGCTCTTCTATGGCGGCCTGGTGCGCGCGAAGAACATGGTCTCGATTTTGAGCCAGGTTTTCGTCGTCACCGCCATCGGCATGGTGATGTGGCTCTTGGTCGGCTACTCGCTCGCCTTCACCGATGGCGGGGGCTTGAACCGCTTCGTTGGCGGCTTGGACAAAGCCTTCCTCGCGGGCGTCGATACATCAACGCTCGTCGAAACCTTCTCTGTCGGAATCGCCATTCCAGAGCTGGTTTTCGTAGCATTTCAGATGACGTTCGCGTGCATCACGGCGGCGCTTGTTCTCGGCGGCGTCGCCGAGCGCGTGAAGTTCAGCACCATCGTCATCTTCGCCATTCTGTGGCCTGTGATCGTCTATTATCCGATGGCGCACATGGTTTGGTGGTGGGGCGGTCCGATCATGGCGTCGGATCCCGCCAACACTGAAGCCGTCGCTGCGGGCGCCGGTCTCATCTGGTCGTTCGGCGCACTCGATTTCGCCGGCGGCACCGTCGTGCACATCAATTCGGGCGTCGCTGCACTCGTCGGCGCGTTGCTGCTCGGCTCACGCACTGGCTATCGCAAAGAGCCGATGCCACCGCACAATCTCACCTTCACCGTGATCGGCTCCGGCCTGCTCTGGGTTGGCTGGGTTGGCTTCAATGCCGGCTCCAACCTCGAGTCAAACGCCTACGCCGCGCTGGCGCTGGTCAACACGTTCGTTGCTCCGGCTGGCGCTGCGCTCTCATGGATGCTCACCGAGTGGCTCACGAAGGGCAAACCCAGCCTGCTCGGTCTGGCGTCAGGCGCGGTTGCGGGTCTCGTCGCGGTCACGCCGGCGGCTGGTTTCGCCGGCCCGGTGGGCGCGCTCATCCTCGGCCTCGTTGCGGGTCCGATCTGCTTGTTCGCCTGCTCGGGCTTGAAGACCTGGCTCAAGTACGATGACAGCCTCGATGTCTTCGGCATCCACGGCATCGGCGGCATCGTCGGCGCCATCGGCACCGGCATCGTCGTCAACCCGGCTTTCGGCGGCGCCGGCATCGTCGATTACGCAGCCGGCGGCGCGGCCGTTTATCCCGGCATCGTTCCGCAAGTGATCAGCCAGCTCAAAGGCGTCGCGGTAACACTTGTCTGGTCAGGCGTCGGCTCGCTCATCGTCTGGGTGATCGCCCGCGGCCTCACCGGCGGACGTGTCTCGAAGGAAGTCGAGGCCGAAGGCGTCGACTACGCCGAGCACGGCGAGGTCGCTTACCACTCTTAACGGCAACGTACGCTCCCTCACCTTCAGAGCGCGGATCATTGCGATCCGCGCTCTTTTCTTTTTACCAATATTAATCGGAACTTCCGCGCCTCACATGAATGCGTGGGTAACCCTGTTCGCAGCCGAATCTTCATCGCTCGTTTACCGGGAGAGCCAATCTTCCTGGCTCGAACTCCGCACCAAAGCGAGCGCTCAAAGTTAATGACAGACGACGCCTACACCGAACGGGGAAGAATCCCCGCGCCGACCAGTTCCGCCGCCGCACGCCTGGCGTTGAAGCGCGCCACGCTTGCGATCGGAGCGCTCGTCATTGGCGCTTATGGTTTAGGCGCCGTCCTCACCTATTCGCCGGAAGATCCGAGCCTCAACACCGCCGCTGACGGCGTGCCGCACAATCTGTTCGGCGGCCCGGGCGCTGTGATCGCCGATCTCGCCATTCAAGCGCTCGGCGCCGCTGCGCCCTTGATGATGGCCGCGCTGCTTGCTGCTGGAATCATTCGCGTCATGCGCCGCCAACTTGTCATGCGCATCGACAAGCGCCGCGTTGGCGCGGCCGCAGGCGGCATCCTGCTGCTCGCCGCCGCCGCAACCACAATCCCGACGCCCGAAGGCTGGCCGCTCGCGACCGGCTTCGGCGGCATGTTCGGCGACATGATCGCCGGTCTCATCTCCGGCCTCGCCTCGATGCCCGGCCTGCCGTTCCCGCGTGTGCTGACCGGCATCGTCTGCGCCATTGGCGGCTTGCTTGCGGTCGGCTGGTCTTTCCAAGTGCGCGCCGAAGATGTGCGCAACGCCAGCCAAGTCGTGCGCCGCACCGTTCAAGGCAGCGCGCAAGCGACGCAACGCGCCATCGGCTACGTCTCGGAGAAGACGCGCCGCGAACCCGAGGCCGAGGAAACGTCCTACCGCCGCGCACCGGCCGTCGGCCGCGACGAAGAAGCACCGCGCCCGCGTCCGCGCCCCGCGCGCCCCGTTCCGCAAACGCGCGAGCCGCAAGAAGCCCGCGCCCGCGCGCCCGAGCGTCCGAAGCCGCCGAAGAAGGAGCGCCAGCACACGGCGTTCTCGTTCGGCCGCGACTTCGATCTGCCCGACACCGATCTGCTCACCACGCCGAAGCAACGCGTCAACCAAACCGACGCGCAGACGCTGCACGCCATGAGCCGCCAACTTGAAGGCGTGCTCGCCGACTTCGGCGTGCAAGGCGAAGTGCTCTCCGCCCGCCCCGGCCCTGTCGTCACCCTGTTCGAGTTCGAACCCGCCGCCGGCGTGAAATCCTCGCGCGTCATCGGCCTTTCCGACGACATCGCCCGCTCGATGTCGGCCACCGCCGCGCGCGTCGCGGTGATCGCCGGCCGCAACGCCATCGGCATCGAACTGCCGAACGCCAAGCGCGAAACCGTTTTCCTGCAAGCGCTGCTGAACAGCCCGTCTTTCGTCGGCACCCAAGGCGATCTGCCGCTGGCGCTCGGCGAAACCATCGAAGGCGACCCCTTCGCCGCCGACCTCACCAAGATGCCTCACCTGCTCATCGCCGGCACCACCGGCTCGGGCAAGTCGGTCGGCATCAACGCGATGATCCTGTCGCTGCTCTACAAGCACACGCCGGACGAGTGCCGCTTCATCATGATCGACCCGAAGATGCTGGAGCTCAGCGTCTACGAGGGCATCCCGCATCTGCTGCACCCGGTCGTCACCGATCCGAAGAAAGCCGTCGTCGCGCTCAAATGGACCGTGCGCGAGATGGAGGACCGCTACCGGCGCATGTCCAAGCTCGGCGTGCGCAACATCACCGGCTACAACGAGCGCGTCCGTGACGCGCTCGAACGCGGCGAACGCCTCGAGCGCACCGTTCACGCGGGCTTCGACCCCACCTCCGGCGAGCCGATCTACGAAACCCGCGAACTGCCGCTCGAGCCGATGCCCTACATCGTCGTCGTCATCGACGAGATGGCCGATCT
>CALBST010000208.1 GCA_937967425.1 uncultured Caulobacteraceae bacterium | reverse complement strand
CGGCGAGCGAGCGGAAGAGGAGAATGCCTGGCCGCGTTGTCCGGAACGAGCCAGCCGGATCGCGCAGAATGAGCGGCAGCAGCACGATCATGCCGGCGGCTTGGCGGTAGAATGTTTGCAGCGCGGGTGAGTAATCGTCGCCCAGATATTTGATCAGCGACGTCATCAAAGTGAACGTCACCGCCGAGGCGAGCATCCACAGCGCGCCCCGCACATTCGCGGAGAGCCTTCCGTGGGCTTCGCCAAAATCCGTCATGGCCGTGTTCTTGCGCTCGTCGCTTTCGATTCACAACGCCCATAACCTTGCGGCAATGACGAGGGAGGCATAGGTTATTTGCAGCACTGGAGCTGACGATGATCGAGCTGACCATCCTCACGGCGATGTTCTTTTTGCCGGCGATCATAGCCATAGCGCGCGGCCACAACGCGCTGGCAATCTTCCTGCTCAACTTCTTCTTCGGTTGGACGGTGATCGGCTGGTTCTGGGCGCTGATCTGGGCCGTCACCGATAAACCGCGCATCCAGTACGTCTACGCGCCGCGCTAAGCCTTCAGCTTCGGCTTCGAGTTCATCTCTGGCGGCGGGCCGCCTGGCATGATCGGGCGCGCGGGATAGCCGCCATGTGCAAGCAGGCGATCATACATAACGAGCGCGCCGGCGAGGCCAACGTTGACGCAGAACTTCGTCGGAATTTTCACGACGTGCTGACACCGCGCCAGCAAGTCTGGCGATAGCGAGCCGCGCTCGCGGCCAAGTACATAAGCCGCCGCTTGCGGATGCTGAAAGCGCGGCAGCTCAATCGCGTCGTCGGTCAGTTCAACGCCAACAAGCGCGCAACCCTTGGGCAGCAGCAGTGAATCGACGTCGTTCCACGGATAGTAGGGCACATGATCGAAGCTGCGGGAGGTGTCGCTGTTGTAGGCTTCGCGCACCTTCGGATGGGCGTTGATGGTGAAAAAGAAGCTCGCGCCGAACGCGTGCGCGGTGCGCATCAGCGCGCCGAGGTTCATCGGCTTCGAGATGTCCTCCGCTCCGATGCCGAAATAGCCGCGCATCAGCCCCTGCGGCAGTTTGCATACGGCCCGCCGCGTGCGCCGTTCAGCGTCGCTTGGCCTTGATGCTCCCAGTATTCGACCGAGCCGTTCGAGTAGCGCGAGCCGGAGCCGGATTGCACCGCCGGCAAATTGTAGAGCTGGCCGCCAGCGAAGACTTCGGCGGACGTGCCCTGGAAGCGGATGGAGAACGCCGCGCCGCCGTCGCAACGCCAGTCGGTGCGCGGGCCGCCGCGCTGGCTTGGCGTCGTTCCGCACGCGGCAAGCGCGAGCAAGGCGGCGGCAAGTGCAAACTTCTTCATGGCGTCACCTCAACTAGAAGGTCTTCACTTCACGCAGCCCCGCGGACGATGCGAGCCCACGCTTCATGCCCTGACTCGCAAACGGCGCGGTGACGTTGCCCTTGACGTCCACCGCGATCAAGCCGCCATAGCCGCCGAGTTTGCGGACATCGTCGATCACAGCGGCGCTCGCTTGCGCCAGGCTTTGGCCCGCATAGGCGATCCGCGCCGAAACGTCGGCTGCCGCGTTCACGCGCATGAAGTATTCGCCGAGCCCGGTGCACGAAACCGCCGCGCGCTCATCGGCCCAGCAGCCCGCGCCGATAATCGGCGTATCGCCGACTCGACCAGGCATTTTCCCGGAGAGACCGCCCGTCGATGTAGCTGCGGCGAGTTTGCCGCTGGTGTCGAGCGCCACGGCGCCGATTGTACCGGAGCCGGGTAGCCCGCTTTCGGCGGCGACGTAGTAGCTCTTGGGGTCGTCCACCTTCTCATAGCCCTGATCACGCGCGAACGCGCATGCGCCTTGGCCAACGAGAAGAACGTGTGATGTCTTCTCCATCACGCCGCGCGCGACTTGCACCGGTGAGATGAACCCCTGCAGCGCCGCCACCGCGCCGGCCGCGCGCGTCGAGCCTTCCATGACCGAAGCATCAAGCTCCACCATGCCCGCGGCGTTGGGCGCGGCGCCCTTGCCGGCGACATGCAGCCCGCTCGCCTCAAGTTCGGCTGCCATGGCGACGACCACATCGAGCGCGCTCATGCCTTTGGCGAGCATCGCCGCGCCCCGGTCGAGCAGGGCGGCCATGTGCTCTTCTTCAGCCTTGTAGGCGCGCTCGGCGATGGCGCCGGCGCCGCCATGAAGCGCAATCGCCCAGATCGAACTCATGGGGCGCTCTATAGACCTATTCGCTGGGCGTCGCGCTATCGCGTGTCGTCACGGCTGTGGAACTCTTGCCGAACATGCCTTCCTTCCAGCCCACATAAAGCGCCACCAATGTCGCGGTGGGGATGAAGCTGTCGGCCTGATCGGTAAAGTCGGCCAGCTCCCAGAGGTTCACGAGGCCCGCCGGGCCCCAGAGGCCGACCAGCACGATGGTGCCGACGCCTTCCGTGACGCTGCCGAAAACCGGGATGCGCCCCAACGTCAAGTCGAACAGGTCGATGACGACGGAAAGGGCGAGGCGCAGAAAATAGCCGCGTCGGGTCATGAGCTAATTTTGGACCGTCGCCGCGCGAGCCGCTACAAGAAAGCGCAACGCACCAACACACGCACTTGGGAGACACCATGAAAGCGCTGCTCAGCACCAAAGTCGGCCCGCCAGAGGCTCTCGAATATGCCGATGCGCCGGATCCGGTCGCGGGCGAGGGCGAAGTGGTAATCGCGGTGAAAGCGGCGGGCGTGAACTTCCCCGACGCGCTCATCATCGAAGACAAATACCAATTCAAACCCGAGCGGCCGTTCGCGCCGGGCGGCGAGATCGCGGGCGTGATCGAAAGCGTCGGTCCTGGCGTGACCAATGTGAAAGTGGGTCAGCGCGTCATCGGCTCGCTCGGCTGGGGCGGCATGGCCGAGAAGGTCAAAACGCAAGCCGCGCGCGTTTTGCCGATACCAGACGCGATGCCGTTCGACGAAGCGAGCGCATTCATACTGACGTACGGCACTTCGTATTACGGGCTGAAAGATCGGGGCCAGCTGAAGGCCGGTGAGCAATTGCTTATCCTCGGCGCTGCGGGCGGCGTTGGCATCGCGGCGATTGAACTTGGCAAGGCTATGGGTGCGCGCGTGATCGCCGCGGTTTCGACCGAAGAGAAGGCCGCGTTTGCGAAAGCCGCGGGCGCCGATGAAGCAGTGATCTACCCCGCTTCCGGCATGTCGAAGCAGCAGAGCAAGGATTTGGCCGAGGCGTTCAAGAAGGCCTGCGGGGGTGGCGCGGACGTCGTCTACGACGCTGTCGGCGGCGATTATTGCGAGCCGGCGTTACGCGCCATGAACTGGAATGGGCGGTATTTGGTCATCGGATTCCCGGCGGGTATCCCGACGCCGCCGCTCAATCTGACGCTTTTGAAGAGCTCCTCCATTGTCGGCGTATTCTGGGGCGCGAGCGTCGCGCGTGAACCGGAATTGCACAAAGGCAACGTCCGCGATCTCTTCAAGCTCTACGCCGAAGGCAAAGCGAAGCCGCGCATCTCCGCGCGCTATCCTTTGAAAGACGGCGGCAAAGCTATTCGCGCGCTGATGGATCGCACCGCCACCGGCAAACTCGTGGTGACGATGGAATGATGCCGGGCGCGTTCATCGCGGCGGTGTGGATCGTGTGGCTGGTGACCTGGATTCTCGCTGCCGGTTGGAGTGCGCGAACCGCCTCGCATCACGATCTCGGCGCAGAAAGTCCAAGCCGCGTGCTGACTCTCGCGGCTGTCGTGATGATCCTCGCGTCGTATTGGCCGCTCCCCGATGCGGTGTTGTGGATCGCTTCGCCGGAGATTGGCTGGGCGATGGCCGGCCTCGTTGTGCTTGGCCTTGGCTTCACATGGGCCGCACGGCTGCACCTTGGGCCGCTATGGTCGAGCACGTCGGCGCCGACGGAAGATCATCGGATCGTTGATACTGGCCCGTACGGTATCGTGCGGCATCCGGTCTACGCGGGGCTGCTGCTCGCGGCGGTGGCTACCGCGCTTGAAGGCGGGCGCTTGGAGGCGATTGCTGGCGCGTTGGTTCTTGTCGCCGCGATTTCGCTCCGCGCCAAGCTTGAGGAGCGTTTCCTGCGCCGCGACCTTGGCGACGAGGCCTATGCCAGCTATCGCCGCCGCGTGCCCATGCTGATCCCCTTCGCGAAATTTGCACCGCGTGCATCCGCCGAATAGGGCGGCGGCGGTTAAGGGACAATCAGGCGCGAACTGCGCCTCAAACCCGGAGAAACGAATGATACGTCGTGGACTTCTGATCGGAGCGCTGCTGGCGCTAGCCGCGTGTGCGAGTGCGCCGACAGAGCTGGCCAATTCTCATCAGGCCTTCAACTCGGACAGAATTAGCGTCGTGTCCCGCGGCAGCGGCGCAGACGTGATCTTGATTCCGGGTCTCAGCTCATCGCGCGATATCTGGAACACAACAGCCGACGCGCTCGACGACAACCACCGCGTCCACCTTGTGCAGCTGAATGGCTTCGCGGGCGCGCCCGTCGGCGCTAATGGCGAAGGCCTCGTCTCCGCGCCAGTTGCAGAAGAGATCGCGCGCTATATTCGCGAAAACAATCTGCAACGTCCGGCTGTCATCGGCCACTCGATGGGCGGCTCGATCGGCATGATGCTGGCGGCGCGCCATCCGGACTCCGTCGGCAAGCTAATGATCGTCGATATGTTCCCGTTCATGGGCAACATGTTCGGTGGGGCGGCGGCCACGCCTGACAGCGTGCGTCCGGTGGCGGATCAAATTCGTGCGGCGATGCGCCTTGCCCCGCAGGGCGTCGTGTCTGAGCAGACCACGGCCACGATCAACACGATGGTGCGCACCGAATCGGCGCGTCCCGAGATCATCGAACATGCGCGCTTGAGTGATGTCGGCGTCACCGCGAACGCCTTCCACGAGCTCATCACCACCGATCTGCGCCCGGAGCTCACGAACATCACGGCGCCGATCACGGTGCTCTATGTGATCCCGCCGCAAATGCCGCTGACGCCAGAGCAATATGATGGCTTCATGCGCGCGTCTTACGCCAGCGTACCGAGCGCACGCCTCGTGAAGATCGAAGACAGCTATCACTTCATCATGATCGATCAGTTTGATCGCTTCATGAGCGAAGTGAACACATTCCTCGCAGACTAACGCTTCAGGAAGCCCGTCAAAACTTCGCAGACCCAACGCGCCGCCGTCAGTCCGCTGATGGCGGCGACGTCAAGCGAAGGATCGAATTCGGTCAGATCGACGCTGCGCACTTTGGGGTGCGCGCAGATCAGCCGCGTCGCGTCGAAAAAGTCCTGCACCGCGACGCCGCCGGGCCGTGCGCCGGGCGCACCCGGCATGGCGTGGCGTTCAACGACGTCGATATCGAAGTCAACGTGGATCACGTCGCAGCGTGCAGCCAGCCTTTCCAACGCATTGGCGGCGATCGCCGCCAGGCCTTGCGCTTTGCACGCCGCCGCCGTCGCCACATAGATGCCGGCGTCCTTGGCCTTCTGGTGCGCTTTCTTGGTGTTGGCAAAGGGGAGGAGGCCGATCTGCGCGATGTGCGCGCCGGGAAGCCCGTCCTGCAGTAACGCCTGAATCGGATTGCCGTTGGTGAGACCGCAATCAGTGTCGCGGAGATCGAAGTGCGCGTCGAGCGTCAGCACGCCGACGCGAGCGAGGCTCTGATCCAGCGCATGGACACACGGTCGCGTTATGGCGTTATTGCCGCCGAGTACGATCGTGAGCTGATGTTCGCGCGCGAGCGGGCTTAGGCCTTCCACCATCGGTGCTAGCGCATCCGCCGGCTGCAGCGCCTGAAGCGTGAGGTCGCCCGCATCGAACACGCGCAGCGCCGAAAGATCGGTCTCCGTCTCCAGATCATAGACGCTCATCCGCTTCATAGCGGCGCGCACCGTCTCCGGCGCTAGGTCGCAACGGCCAGGCGTGATGGATCCAAGCCCCAAGGGTGCGCCGATCAATGCGACGCACGCGGTCGCGTCCTGGGTCAGCAAGTCGGCGGCGGAGAACCAGGAGCGGCAATCTGAGTCGGTTGTCATGGCATCTCTCTACGCTTCCCGGCCAAGCATGCGAAGCATGCGCAGAGCCGGGACCCATTGTCCGGCTTGACGCTGCTTCTACCAGGTTGCACCACCCATGGGTCCCGGCTCGCCGCTTCGCGTCGTCCGGGAAACGGTGGAGCGCATGTGGGACACGCTTTGGGTTGATGCGAACCTCGCCACGATGGCGCCGGGCAAGCCGTATGGCGCGATCGAGCGCGGCGCGGTGGCGGCGAAGGACGGGCGTATTGCATGGGTCGGATACGCCGCCGACCTGCCGAAGCCGCCCGACGAACTCGCGCACGAAGTTCGCCGCTGCGGCAATGCCTGGATCACGCCTGGTTTTGTCGATTGCCATACGCATCTCATTTTCGGAGGGGACCGCGCGCGTGAGTTCGAGTTGCGCCTTGAGGGCGCGAGTTACGAGGAGATCGCCCGCGCAGGCGGCGGCATCGTCTCGACAGTCGCCGCTACCCGAGCGGCGACGCGAGAAGATCTCACCGAAAGTGCTGCGCGCCGATTGGCTGGGCTTACGCGGGAAGGCGTGACCACCGTTGAAATCAAATCCGGCTACGGTCTCGATCTCGAAACCGAACTGAAGATGCTGGAAGCCGCTGGCGATCTTGCACGGCGCGGCAACGTCCGGGTGAAGCGGACGTTTCTCGGTCTCCATGCGTTGCCGCCGGAGTTCAAGGACGATCGCGCGGCTTACGTTCAGCTGGTTGCGGATGTGATGATACCTGCTGCAGCGGCCGCCGGCGTGGCCGATGCCGTGGATGCGTTCTGCGAAAATATCGGCTTCACTGTCGAGGAAACGGACTACGTCTTCTCCGCCGCGCGGATGGCGGGGCTCGATGTGAAGCTGCACGCCGAGCAGCTGAGCAATCAGCACGGTTCGGTGCTTGCGGCGCGTCACAAGGCGCTCAGCGCAGATCATTTGGAATATTTGGATGATGCCGGCATTGCCGCGATGGCGAAGGCGGGAACGGTCGCTGTGCTCCTGCCGGGGGCGTTCTATTTCCTGCGCGAGAAACAGCTTCCGCCGATCGATGCGCTGCGCAAGGCGGGTGTCCATATGGCTGTCGCTAGCGACTGCAACCCGGGAACCTCGCCGATGACATCGCCGCTCGCCGCGCTCAACATGGCCTGCACGCTGTTTCGTCTCACGCCGGAAGAAGCGCTGGCCGGG
Source organism: uncultured Caulobacteraceae bacterium (assembly GCA_937967425.1). The sequence goes on along the minus strand of CALBST010000208.1, from coordinate 12,543 downwards.
ATCACGCGCGAAGGCGCGCGTGCGCTAGGGCTGCTAGATGAAGCCGGCACGCTTGAGGTCGGCAAAGCCGCCGATCTGGCGGTCTGGGATGTCAAATCACCGGCAGAATTGAGCTATTGGCTCGGCGCGCCGTTGTTGCGCGAACGCGTGTTTGCCGGGCGCTTGGTCTAGGGCCTAGCCAGCACATGCGTTCGATCCTCGCGCCCAACGACGCGCGCAAACCCAACGCTGTCCCAAAACGCTGTCGACAGCGCATGCGTCGCGCGCAGGTGCAGCAGCGGCGCCAGCGCGTGTGCGTCCACGATCAAGCAATGGGCCAGAGCGCGCCCAGCGCCACCGCGTCGCCTATCCGGCTGCACATAGAAATGCCGGATGCGCCGATGCAGCGGCGAGGGGTCGTACTCGTCGTAGGTCTGCGCGCCGATTGCGACTAGCTTGCTGCCCGCGAGCACGCCCCACACCGTCGCCAGATCATCGTTGAGATACCGCTCACCATCCCAACGATCGCCGAGCCGCCGGAGGAAGTCATAGCCTTCGCGCTCCGCGGCTTCGCGTAGCGCCGTGAAACTGGCTGGCATCAGCCCGATCTTCGTGGGTGCAAAGCTCATGACCGGTGGACAGCATAGACCTCGGGCCGTCGCCGCGCTAACACCCTCAACAAAATTTCCGGAGGAAAACATGGATCCCCGTCGCGATGACTCGCGCGTTATTCGTGCGCCCCATGGCATGACGCTGAGCTGCAAGAGCTGGCTCACTGAAGCGCCGCTGCGCATGCTGATGAACAATCTCGATCCGGATGTGGCTGAGCATCCGGAAGAGCTTGTTGTTTACGGCGGCATCGGCCGCGCCGCGCGCGATTGGAAGAGTTATGACAGAATCGTCGAAACACTGCGTCGCTTGGAAGACGATGAGACTCTGCTGGTGCAGAGCGGCAAGCCTGTTGGTGTTTTCAAAACCCATCCCGATGCGCCGCGCGTGCTCCTCGCAAACTCCAATCTCGTGCCGAAATGGGCGACGTGGGAGCATTTTGACGAGCTCGATCGCAAGGGCCTGATGATGTACGGCCAGATGACGGCTGGCTCTTGGATTTATATCGGCACGCAGGGAATCGTGCAGGGAACGTACGAAACCTTCGCCGAGATGGGCCGCAAGCATTTCGGCGGCGACTGGAAGGGCAAGTGGATACTGACCGCGGGTCTCGGAGGCATGGGTGGCGCGCAACCGCTCGCGGCGGTGATGGCGGGCGCATGCTGCCTCGCTATCGAATGCCAGAGCGATCGCATCGATAAGCGCCTGCAGACGCGCTACCTCGATAAGCGCGCCGAGACGTTGGATCAGGCGATGGCGATGATCAACGAAGCGTGCGCGAAAGGCGAAGCGATTTCGGTTGGTCTGTTGGGCAATGCAGCCGAGATTTTGCCGGAGATGGTGAAGCGCGGCATCCGCCCTGACGCGGTCACAGATCAAACCTCCGCCCATGACACCGTGAACGGCTATCTGCCGGCGGGCTGGACGGTCGAGCGTTGGAACAAGACGCGTGTGCAGAATCCGGAAGCTGTGCGCGAAGCTGCGTGCGCTTCAATCGCCGTGCATGTGAAGGCGATGCTCGACTTCCACAACATGGGCATCCCGACCGTCGATTACGGCAACAACATTCGCCAAGTCGCCAAAGATAATGGCGTCGCCGATGCGTTCGCGTATCCGGGTTTTGTGCCGGCTTATGTGCGCCCGCTTTTCTGCCGCGGCATCGGCCCGTTCCGCTGGGCCGCGCTCACCGGCAACCCCGATGACATCGCCAAGACCGACGCGAAAGTGAAAGAGCTGATCCCGAACGACGCGCATCTCCATCGTTGGCTCGACATGGCCAAGGAGCGCATTGCGTTCCAGGGCTTGCCCGCACGCATTTGCTGGGTGGGCCTGGGCCAACGCCATCGCCTCGGGCTTGCGTTCAATGAGATGGTCGCGAAAGGGGAGATCGGCCCGCTCGTGATCGGCCGCGATCATCTCGATAGCGGCAGCGTCGCATCACCCAATCGCGAAACCGAAAAGATGCGCGACGGCAGCGATGCGGTCAGCGATTGGCCGCTGCTCAATGCGCTCCTCAACACCGCGGGCGGCGCGACCTGGGTTTCGCTCCATCACGGCGGCGGGGTCGGCATGGGCTATTCGCAGCACAGCGGCGTTGTCATCGTTTGCGACGGCACCGAAGCGGCGAGCAAGCGCATCGCGCGCGTGCTTTGGAACGATCCAGGCACCGGCGTCATGCGCCACGCCGATGCCGGCTACGACGAAGCGATCCAGTGCGCACGCGAGCAAAAGCTGGATTTGCCGTCTCTCGACTAGCAACCCTCTGGATCGAGCGTCCATCCGAGCAGTTCACCCGCTTCGTTGCGCACTTCGGGCGCCGCGTAGCACTCGCCGCCGGGATTTTCTCCGGGCGCGCGGACGAATAGAATCGCGTCCGCGGGCGGATCGTTGAGCGCCGGCAGCACGGTTGCGCGGGCGGGATCGGGATCGTCGTCCGGCACGGCGCAATCGAGATCGCCGGCCTCGCTGGAGAGACGCAGCGTGATGTCCGACGCCGGATTGATCGTAACGACCCGTCGGTCGGGCGCCAGTGCGAGGCAGGCGTCGATCAGCGGCAGGCGATCGATTATCGCTTCAGGATTCTCGTATTGCGGGCCGCTTGGCGGCGGCGAGGGCGCGGGGCTTTGGCCGCAGGCCGCGAGTGTTGTCAGAAGTGCGATGGCGGTCGTTCGCATGAATTAGCCCCCTGCCTGAATGAGAGTGATGACGCCCCAGATGATGAGGGCTTGCGCGGCAACGTAAGTCCACCACACGATCGGCGCAGTTACGCGGCGGACGGGAGCGTCCGCCGGTAAACGGAAAAGCTCGGCTGCGAGCACGAAGTCGCTGACGAGAAAGAGCACCGCGCCGAGCATCGCTGGCCAACCTGCCCACGGCAGCCACATCGCGGCGACGCCCATGCCTGTGATCGCAATCGCGTATGGCACGACGCCAAGCGCCATCCAGCCAAGCTTCGGCGCCATCCAGATCAGAAAGACGACCGCTGTCGCGATCACAGCGCCCATCGCGATGTAACGTGGCAGGAGCGGGCTGTTGTCGCCGGAGAAGAACCAGATCGCCGTGAAGATCACGACATAGGTGAGCTGTGCGAGCAAAAACGCCAGGATGCCGAGAGGCAGCGTCCACTTTGACTTGAAGGCCAGGAAAAGATCACCGATCGCCGAGAACGCAATCGCGGCCACGAGTGGAAACGGCGCACCAGCACTAACGAGTGCGCCAGCCGCCGCACCCATAAAGGCCGTTTTGACCAGGGCGCGCACGAAGCTCGGCGGACGTTGGAGGAAGTAGAGCCCGTACGCAGCGGCAGCGGCGCTCGCGAGCGCCATGAGCGCCCAGAACACCGGACCAATCGCTAACGCCCCCATCGTTTGGCCCTTCGATTCCGCCGCCGTTCAGGTCAAGGTGGTACTACTAGCAGTGCGATACGGGGAAGTGGGCATGGCGGCGAAGCTTTGGCGTTTGAAGATGTTAGCTGCGGCGTCGGTTGCCGCGCTCCTTGCGGCATGCGCCACAGCGCCGCCTACTCCCGAAGAACTCGAAGCGCGGGCCTGGACCGCCGCGGCCTCGCAGGACTTCCCGGCCGCGTACGAGAACTATCTTGGGCTCTACGCCAATGGCCCACGCGCCGAGGCCGCACGCCAACGCATTGCGGAACTGATGGTGCTTGAGCGCGAGGCGTGGGGCAGGGCGCGGCAGATCGACACCGAATATTCGTACGAAGAGTATCTGCGCACGTTCGGCTGGGGCGCGAACGCACGCGAGGCCGATGAACGCCGCGCGGTTCTCGCGGCGCCGCGCCTGGCCGCTGAAGAACGCGCCGCATGGGCGGAGGCGGCCCGCGTCGATCGCATCGAAGCGTACGAAGGCTTTCTCAATGCTTGGCCCGACGGCGCCAATTCGGGTGAGGCGCGCGCGCGGCTCGATTATTTGTGGAACACCGACGAGGGCGCGTGGGTGCGTGCGCGGCGGCTCGATTCGATCGGGGGCTACGCGGATTTCCTACGCGCCTATCCGCGCTCGCCGTACGCTATCGATGCACGGCGCATTATCGACGATTATCGCCGCCGGGACGATTGGGCCTGGGATAGCGCCCGCCGGCGCGACGAAGTTCGCGAATACGAGCGCTACATTCGCGAATTCCCGGACGGCTACCACCGCGATGACGCCGAGCGCCGCATCTATCAAATTCGCGCCGACGACCGCTCTGCTTGGGATCGGGCGGTCCGGCGCGACACGATTGACGCCTACGAATACTACCTAGCGACGCAGCGCGACGGTGAATATCGCGACCGCGCCCAACGGCGTATCCGCACGCTGCGCGACGCTGCAAGCAATCCGCCGCCGCAACCGCCCCCGCCCGCGCCGCCGCCTACACCGCCACGGCCGCCGCGTCCGCAGGATCCGCCGCCCTCGCCGCCGGTGACTCCCCCTACGCCTCCCGCGCCGCCCCCGGTCACGCCACCACCACCGGTGACTCCGCCGGCCCCTCCAGTGACGCCGCCACCACCGCCGCCGCCCCCTCCGGTGACGCCTCCAGCGCCGCCGCCGGCACCACCGCCGCCACCGCCGCCGGTGACCGAGCACGGCGATCCGCCGCCACGAGCGGAGCGGGACGCGCATTCGCAGCCAGACCCGAACTGACGTTGCGCAACATTGCGTTCGCGCGCGCCGTGGCTAGAAACGCGGTGCGCGCCAACGTGTGCGTTATGGGAGGAACACAATGCGTCTTTCGTCGGATATCGCGGCTGTTGTGACGGGCGGCGCGTCAGGCTTGGGCAAGGCGACGGTTGCGAAGCTGCGCGCGGAAGGCGTGAAGGTCGCCATCTTCGATCGCGACGAAGATCGGGGCAAAGCTACAGCGGATGAACTGGGCGCCACGTTCTGCAAAGTCGATGTCACCAGCGATGACAGCGTCGCCGCCGGGTTCGAAGCCGCACGCAAAGCCAACGGCCAGGAGCGTATCCTCGTGTGCTGCGCCGGCATCGGTTCGGCGATGAAGACGGCAAGCCGCTCAAAGGAAACCGGCGAGATCAAGCATTTTCCGCTCAACATCTTTGAGCTGACGATTCAGATCAATCTGATCGGAACGTTCCGCTGCGTGGCCAAGTCCGCCGCCGGCATGCTAACGCTCGACCCGCTCGATGGCGGCGAGCGTGGGGCGATGGTGATGACTGCGTCAGTCGCGGCCGAGGACGGCCAGATGGGGCAGGCGGCCTATTCGGCATCGAAAGGCGGTGTCGTTGGCATGACCTTGCCGATCGCGCGCGACCTCTCCGGCGATGGCATTCGCATCAACACGATCTTGCCCGGCATCTTTGAAACGCCGCTGATGATGGGCGCGCCCGAGAAAGTGAAGGAAGCTTTGGCCGCGAGCGTGCCGTTCCCGAAAAGGCTCGGAAACCCGCAGGAATACGCATCTCTCGCTCTCGAAATGATTCGCAATCCGTACTTCAACGGCGAGGATGTGCGCCTCGACGGCGCCATTCGCATGGGCTTGCGCTGAAGCGGTAGGCCGCGTTTTTGTTGATTTATGTGCATTTCCGTAACACGCGCGGCCTTCGCGCGTGCTGAAACCGCTGTAAATCAGCTTTTTTGCGTTGCGACTCAGCAGCGCTCATGTCAGGGAATCCACCGCAAACGTCGAAAACCGCATGAAATAGCGCTTTTCGACGTGTTTCGAGAGAGGCGCGGTCACGCTCCATCAAGAATTGAGTGGCATCTACTCAAAGGCCGGCGGGAAGAAGGGCAGTCAAAAAGCCTGATTTAAAGCCGGTTCGTTGAGTAAACACACGACAACCTTTGAGAAGGGAAACACTACAATGGCCAAGAAGGCAGCGAAGAAAAAGGCGCCAGCCAAGAAGAAGTCCGCCGCACGCAAGAGCGCCAAGAAGGCTGCTCCGGCCCCGGCGAAGGCGGTGAAGGTCACCGCGACGGCCGGCAAGACGGTCACCGCGAGCGCGCTGCTCCAGTCGGTCGCCGATCACCTCGGCATCAAGAAGTCGGAAGCCAAGGCGATGGTCGAAGGCTACACCGATGTTGTGAAGGCCTACGTCCTGAAGGGCGCGAAGGTGAAGATCGGCGATATCGGCATGGTCATGGTTCGCCACCGCAAGGCCCGCATGGGCCGCAACCCGCAAACGGGTGAGCCGGTGAAGATCAAGGCGTCGAAGAAGCTGGCGTTCCGCCAGTCGGCCGTGATGAAGGCCCAGGTGATGGGCGGCCGCTAATGGCGGCGGCGTCACCGACGCATAAGTAACAATGACCCCATCCCGGGGTTGTCGAGACGGCGGGCGTGCTACGAAGCGCCCGCCGTTTTCGTTTGCGCGCGATGTCACGAAATGTGGCATCACATCCTGAGGAGGGACGAATGCGCACAGTGGCGGCGGCGATCACTTTGGCTTTGGCGGGGTGCGCAACCGCGCCGCATGGTCCAGCGGCCGCGCCGGCTTGTGAGCTATCCGCCGAGGATCACGCGTGGATCGACGGCGCGTTGAGCGCCTGGCGCTTTACGGCCAATGAGATCACTGGCGCGACTGCGGCCCGGCCGTTCGACGCTGTGTTCTTCGATGACGATTGCGTCCTTACCAGCGAAAACGCCTTCGCCGCTGCGAACGCGGCGGACGTCGCCTGGACCGCCACCCCGCACACTGGCGAGATCATGCTGCCGGACGGGCAACTAATGCCAGCGGGTGTAACCTCGTTCGCCAGCGCGGAGGAGGGGCGCGCGTTCTTCGTGATGTCGACACCAAGCGTTTGGCGCGCAGCGGGGGTCAGCAACGAGGCGTTGGGCCTTGAAGCCATGATGACCGCGGTGCTGCTGCATGAAGGCGCCCACGTCGCGCAATTCGGCGCTTACGGCCCGCGCATCACGGCGATTGTTGCAGCCAGCCCGTTGCCGGACGACGATATCAGCGATGACATGGTGCAGAACCTGTTCGCGGAGAACGCCGAGTTCGCCGCGTCGGTGGAACGCGAAACCGAGCTTCTGATCCAGATCACTCAGACGCAAGACAATGCAGAAGCCCGCCGCCTCGCACGCGAAGCGCGAGCGCTGATGAGCGCCCGGCACGCCCGCTGGTTCGTTGGTGAGAACGCATATCTCGCAGAGGCGGAGGATACCTGGCTGACGCTCGAGGGGTCCGGTCAGTGGGTGGCGTATCAATGGCTCGTGCACCCGGCGGGCGGCGGCGTCGCGGCAGATGTCGCGATGGCGAACTTCGCCCGTCGCGGACGCTGGTGGTCGCAAAAACAGGGTATCGCACTGGCGTTTGCTGTTGATCGTCTCGCGCGCTTCGATTGGAAGCGTCACGTTTTTGGCGATGGATCGCAGACGCTAGTGCAGATGTTGGATGCCGCGCTGGCCGTACCTTAATAGTTGACGCGCTGGAGGGCTGCGATGAAGCGGGCTTTGATAAGTGTTGCGCTGGCGCTGGCGCCGCTGGCGGGGTCTTGCGCCTCGGTTCCGGGATATAATGCGTGGATCATTTCCGATTTCTGCAACACCGGCGGCGACGACAGGCCTTGGTCGCGCACCGAAGCGCCCTCAAATGCCGAGCTCTACCGGAGCGCCGCGCGGATCGATCGAAGCGGCTGGGACTCCGTGCCTCAGGATTCCCGCGAGTATTGGTTCACGTTGCCAAACGGCGAAATAAAGCTCTGCCGCACCAATCTGACGCGACCGGGAGGCCGCCATCATTGGTGCAACCCACGCATCGTAGTGTGGTGGTCGTTCCGCGAAACGGAAAGCGGGCCGCTGATCGACAATAGCCAGGCGCCAATCTGCCTGACTTAATCATACCTCGATCAGGTCGCGCGCCCGACGGCACACATCAGTGGCCGTGGTGATTTCAGTCGCGGTGAAGAACGGCGCGTAAACGCCGGCGGCGTCGAGGAATTGCTTGCGCATCGATTCAAACCGCGCGCGGCCTTTCTTGGTGGCGCGCACCAGTTTGGATTTCTTGTGCTTGGGATTGTCGATAAACTCCACCAGCCCTTGGGACTCAAGTGTGTTGACGATGGTTTGGCAATGTTGCCGCGACACCGGCCGCGCGCGCGCCATTTCAGGGACAGTCTGCGGCCCATCCTTCACCAGATTGCGCAGCACGCCCCATTCGCCGCCGGCCGTAGCGAAGCCTGCCGTCGCTTGCGTGATGGCCTCGATACGGAAGTAGAATTCGATCACCGCGACCGAGAGATCCAGAACGTCTTCGGCGCGCGCTTGCTGCGGCTTTTTCACTTGACAACTCACTTGTCATAACTGACATCTCAGTTGTCATTTTGGGAGAGGGCCATGCGCGCGTCAATGACGGCAGGCGAATCTGGCGAACGCTGCAGGGGCCTCGGCTGCATATGGGGAGACCCGCGCGGCTTGCTAGGGGGCGTTGCGCTCACGGCGATGGCGCTGAAGAATGGCGCCCAGAATAAAGCCGCGCTCGATTTACTGGCGCCGCAGCCTGGCGACGCGATCATTGAACTGGGATGCGGGCCCGGCATGGGCGTGCGCGCCGCGCTGAAGCGGGTGGGGCGCGACGGCTTCGTTGCCGGCATCGATCAATCCGCCACCGCCGCGCATTACTCGACGCATGCCGCTCACAGCGCCGTGCTCAAGGGCCGCGCCGTCATCATGCGCGCCGAGGTGGCGGACCTTCCGTTCCGCGATTGCATGTTCGACCGCGCTTTCGCTGTGAACAGCTTCCAGTTCTGGCCCGATCCGGCGCGTGGCTTGCGCGAAGTCGCGCGTGTGCTGGCGCCGGGCGGGCGCTTGGTGATCACCCAGCGCGCCGCGAACCTGGACAACCCGACGAACTTCGCCGGCGCCGCGCGCGGCATGGAACGCATCAGCCACGCCACCGCGCTGCTCAAGGCGCAAGGCTGGCGCATCGTCGATGAGCGCTGCACGCCGGATGGTTCGCGCTTGCTCGCCGTCAGCGTTCTCGCGGAACGCCCGGCTTAGGCCGTGTTGATTACAATCGCCTGGCTGGCGCTTGTGCTCGTTCACACACCGCCGGCGTTGGCGACGTTCTCACCGCAATTGCGCAAGCGCATGTACGGCGTCGATGCGGGCGGCGCGCTGGACCTCATCCTTGGCCATCGCGGCGTGCTCTTCCTCGCGGTGGCGAGCGTGTGCGCTTTGGCGGCCTTCAATGCCGAAGCGCGCCTTGCAGCGGCGCTTGTCACGTCAATCAGCGTCGTCGGGTTTCTGATCGCCTACGTTCTCTACGGTTCGCCGAAACGCCTGCGTACGATCGCGCTGGTGGACGCGGCCGCGCTTATTCCGCTCGCGATCGTGCTGCTTGATGTGTGGTCTAGGCTGCCGGTCTAGCGTTGTTCGCCGCGATCTGCGCGATTGCGATGCCGGCGGCCATGATCACCAAGCCTGAAGCGCGCAGCAGATCGATTGGCTTTTGCGGTGCGCCAAAGAGGCCGAAATGGTCGATCACGGCCGACGAGATGATCTGCCCGGCGAGCACGAACATCACCGCGTTGCCGATGCCGAAGCGCGGGCCCACCCATGTGATCGAGAGCAGGTAGTAGGCGAAGCCAACGCCGGCGAGCACTTGCAGCGGCTTCGCCTGTTTCAGCGCGTCCAACGACACGTTCATGCTGCCCGTCGCCAGCGTGAAGGCAAGCACCAGCGCAAACGCGCCGGCGGAGACGATCGCCGCCGCCGCCCATGGGTTGTCGAGCGTCCGCCCGAGGCCGCCGGAGAGCGCCGCCATGATCGGAATGAGAATGCCGCCGACAGTCGACAGCGCGATGTAGAAGGCGAGTGTCGGCGCGCTCATCGCGGCGCCTTGGCGTTGCGTGCGGTCACCGACTCGCCGCCGACGCCCCAATTGTCCGTCTCGACTTCTTCGATGACGACAACGGTCGTCGCTGGGTTCTTGTTGAGCACGCGCTGCAGCAACTCGGTGGCGCCCTTGATCAATTCGGCCTTCTGTTCAGCCGTCGCGCCTGTCTTGGTGATCTTGATGTTGACGTACGGCATGCGGCCCTCGCTCAAACAAAGCCCGCAACAGGGTGGGGCACATAGGGTTCTTCGAGGCGCTTGATCTCGTCAGGGTCGAGCGTGACGTCGAGCGCCGCAATCGCATCGTCGAGCTGTTCGAGCTTGGTGGCGCCGACGATCGGCGCGGTGACGCCGGGTTTGGCGAAATGCCACGCCAGCGCCACTTGCCCGCGTGACACGCCACGGGCCGCCGCGACCTCGCCAACGCGCTCGATCACAGCGCGATCGGCCTCGGCCGTTTTTCGATAGAGATAGGCGCCAAACTTGTCGGTCTCGCTGCGCTCGGTCTTTTCATCCGGCCCGCGCGCCAGCCGTCCCCGCGCCAATGGTGACCAGGGAATAACGCCGATCCCCTGATCGCGGCAGAGCGGCAGCATTTCGCGCTCTTCTTCGCGGTAGAGCAGGTTCAAATGGTTCTGCATTGAGATGAAGCGCGACCAGCCGTGCTCCTTCTGCAGCGCCAGCGCCTGCATGAACTGCCACGCATACATGGACGAAGCGCCGATATAGCGCGCCTTGCCGCTCTTCACGACGTCATGCAGCGCTTCGAGCGTTTCCTCGATCGGCGTTTCGGGATCGAGGCGGTGGATCTGGTAGAGATCGACATAATCGGTGCCGAGGCGCTTCAGGCTGAGATCGATCTCGCCGAGAATGGCTTTGCGCGAGAGGCCTTTGCCGTTCGGATCGCCCGGCCGCATTTCGCCGTGCACCTTGGTGGCGATGACGACTTCGTCGCGCTTGGCGTACTTCTTGATCGCGCGGCCCAGGAACTCCTCGCTGGTGCCGAACGAATAGACGTTGGCGGTATCGTAGAAATTGATGCCGGCTTCGAAGGCACGTTTGTAAAACGGCTGCGACGCTTCTTCGCTCAGCGCCCAAGGATGCGCGCCGCCTGCGCCGTTGGCGTAAGCCATCGTGCCGAGGCAGATGCGCGAGACTTTGAGGCCGCTCTTGCCGAGATTGACGTATTTCATCGCGAGCTCCGTCCCTATGGAGCGCCGGCGTCTCGCCGGCAGGCTCCGGAGATGGCCGGCGAGACGCCGGCGCTCCATATTGCTATGCCGTCAGCTCCACGAACACATCTTCCAAATCTGGTTCTTGGATCGAGAGATCCTTGATCGTCACACCGGCCGCACGCACGCGGTCCAGCAGGCCTTCGACTGAATGTTCGCTTGTCCGATAGGTCAGCGCGAACGCGCCAGTAGCCTTCATGGCGAAGGTCACGTCCTCGAAGCCCTTGAGCGGCGGCGTGATCGGCGATTGCGGCGTGACCACAAGCGTCTTCTGATCGAGCCGCGAAATCAGTTTCGACGTCGGCTCACAAGCGATGACGTTGCCATGGTTGATAATGGCGATCGTGTCGCAGAGTTCTTGCGCTTCTTCGAGATAGTGCGTGGTCAACACGATCGTCACGCCTTGTGCGTGCAGCGAGCGCACATAGTCCCAAAGCTGGCGGCGCAACTCGACGTCAACGCCGGCCGTCGGTTCATCGAGGACCAACACGGGCGGCCCATGCACCATTGCTTTCGCTACAAGCAGCCGCCGCTTCATGCCGCCTGAGAGCGTGCGTGCATACGCGTCGCGCTTATCCCAAAGGCCGACGGCGCGAAGGATTTCCTCCGTGCGCCGTTCACTCTTTGGCACGCCGTAATAGCCCGCCTGAATCTCCAGCGCTTCGGCGGGGGAGAAGAACGGGTCCATGTTGATTTCTTGGGGGACGATGCCGATGGCGCCGCGCGCATTCATCGGATCGGCGTCGATATCGTGGCCCCAAATCGAAGCGGTCCCGCCGCTCTTCACGACGAGACCGCCCAGGATGTTGATGAAGGTCGATTTGCCGGCGCCGTTTGGACCCAGGAGCCCGAAGAAGGAGCCGCGCGGGATGGCGAGATCAATCGCCTTCAGCGCATGGACGGCCGCGCCCTTGCCTTGGGCGCGATAGGTTTTGTCGAGGCCGCGCGCTTCGATAGCGAACTCGGGCGGCGTTTGTGCTGTTGGCATGGAATACCTGGGGTGGCCCGCATTGCGCGGGCGCGCGATGCGCTTTAGTTACGGGCGCGCTTTACCCGCTTCAACCCTAGGCCGCGACCAGAAATGGCGAAACTTCACGACAATCCGAGAACCGACGCTTCGACCCCGGGCGATCCAGACGCGATCCCCGCGCCGGAAGTCATCGAAGTGACCTCGCGCCGCGTGAAGTGCGATGGCGGCGGCGGCGCGCTGGGGCACCCGGTCGTGTTTTATGACATGGGCGAAGAGAGCTTCGTCGAGTGCGGCTATTGCGACCGCCGCTTCGTCCTCGCCGCCGGCGCGGGCGGCGATCACTGAAATCTATGGAGCGCGGACGTCCTCGCCCGCATTTGCATTCAGCATCGCATGCGGGCGAGGACGCCCGCGCTCCATATTAGTGCATCGCGCCGACGACGATCTCGATCTTGTTGCCGTCA
>CALBST010000207.1 GCA_937967425.1 uncultured Caulobacteraceae bacterium | reverse complement strand
ACCGGCCTGCAGATCCGCGAGCGCCTTGAAGGCCGCCGCGACATCGAGCTTGTCTCCATCGATCCCGCCAAGCGCAAAGATGCGGATGAGCGCAAGCGGCTGCTGAACAGCGTTGATGCTGTGATCTTATGCCTGCCGGATGATGCGGCGCGCGAAGCTGTGTCGCTCATTGAGAACGATGCGGTGAAGGTGATCGACGCGTCGACCGCGTATCGCGTTGCGCCGGATTGGGCATATGGCTTTGCGGAGATGAGCAAAGATCAGCGCGCCAAGATCGCGGCTGCAAAACGCATCTCCAATCCTGGCTGCTATCCGACCGGATTCATTGCGCTGACGCGTCCGTTGGTGGAGGGGGGCGTCATCCCGCGCGACTGGGCGCTCTCGGTGAACGCTGTCTCCGGCTATTCCGGCGGTGGTAAGGCCATGATCGCCGAGTTCGAGAACGAGAGCGATCCAAGTTATACGCGCGCGCCGTATCGCATCTACGCGATGGCGCAAAAACACAAGCATGTGCCGGAGATGCAGAAGTACGCGGGCCTCGCGCGCGCGCCGATCTTCGCGCCGAGTGTGGGGCGTTACTACAAGGGCATGATTGTGGAAGTGCCGTTGCCGCTGGCGGCCTTCGCCAACGGCTCAAAGCTCGAAGACGTGCACGGCGTGCTCGCACAATTCTATAAGGGTGAGCGCTTCGTCTCAGTCGCGACGCTGGCTGAATCCGCAGCTCTGAAGACGCTCGATCCGGAAGGGCTGAACGGCACCAATCAGCTCAAGCTCTTCGTGTTCGGTCACAACGAAGAGGCGCGTCTCGTCGCACTGCTGGACAATCTCGGCAAAGGCGCCAGCGGCGCAGCCGTGCAAAACCTGAACATTGCGCTTGGTCTGGACGAGGCGGCGGGCCTCTAGCCGTCGTTAATTTGCTCCAGGCTTTCGTCCTCACCGGCTTGCCGCGTGGAGAAGCGAAAACGCGAAGACGCGATCACGCCGTGCTTGATCGTACCTTCACATATTCGCCGGGCGCATCGCCAAGCGGTTGCAGTTCGCCGTCGCCAGGATGACGCGCATCCACATCGGGTCCGCTGATCTTGCGCAGCCAAGCATCCCAATGCGGCCACCATGAGCCGGGATGTTCTTTAGCGAAGGCTTGCCAATCCTCCAGCGCGCCCTTGAGGTTGGGATTGGTCCAATACTGATACTTGTTAGCGGCGGGGTGATTGATCACGCCGGCGATGTGGCCCGACCCGGCGATGATGTATTCGACCGGTCCCCCGAATGAGAGCGCACTGCGATAGACGCTGGCCGCCGGCGCGATGTGATCTTCCTTGGAGCTCTGCATGAAGATCGGGATGGTCACGTCTTTCAGTGAAAGCTTTTCGCCGAGAAGCTCCAGCTTGCCTTCCGAGAGCGCATTGTCGCGATAGAACTTGCGCAGATAAAACAGGTGCAGCGCTTTCGGCATCCGCGTCTGATCGGCGTTCCAATAGAGCAGATCGAACGGCGGCGGTTGCTTGCCGACGTAGTAATTGTCGACAACGTAATTCCAGATCAGATCGTTCGAGCGCAGTGAGTTGAAGGTGTCGGCCATCGTCTGCGCGTCAAGCACGCCGCCGGCCTGGTCCATCTTGTCTTCAAGAAACTTGATGGCCTGGTCGTCGGAGAAGACCAACAGGTCGCCGGCAAGTTTGAAGTCGGCCTGCGCCGCGAAGAAAGTCGCGCTCTGGATGCTTGTGTCGCCTGTCTTCGCCATGTGCGCGAGGCTGGCCGAAAGCAGCGTGCCGCCAATGCAATAGCCCACCGCATTCATACGATCGACGCCGGTGGCGTCTTTCACCGCCTGGGTCGCCGCATAGACGCCCTCGCGCATGTAATCTTCAAACGTGGCGTCCGCCATGTCCTCGTCGGGATTGACCCAGGAGACGAGAAACACGGTGTGGCCCTGGTCGGTGAGCCATTTGATCATCGAGTTCTTCGGTTGAAGATCGAGGATGTAGAATTTGTTGATCCAGGGCGGGAAGATCAGCAGCGGGACCTCGTGCACCTTCGCGGTCGTCGGTGCATACTGCAGTAACTCAAAAATGCGATTGCGAAATACGACCTTGCCCGGCGTGGTCGCGACATTTTCACCAACGCGATAAGCGTTGATGTCCGTCTGCGAGATGGCGAGGTTGCCTTTGCCGCGCTTCAAATCCTCGGCGAGGTTCTCCACGCCTTTGACCAAGCTTTCGCCGCCCGATTGGAAAAGCGCCCGCAACGCGGCGGGGTTGGTCATCAGGAAGTTCGAAGGTGATGCGGCATCGACCGCCTGCTTGATGTAAAACGTCGCCTTGCGCTTCGTCGCTTCGTCTACGCCTTCGGTGCGGTTGACGAGATCGGTGATAAACTCGGCCGTCGCCAGATAGGATTCCCGCAGCATCGAGAAGGCTGGGTTGGAACGCCACTCCGGATCCTTGAAGCGCTTGTCGCGGACAGGCCCCTCATCGGCCTGTTGTCCGGTGAGCATGTAGGTTGCGTGCTTCTGCCAGATATCGGCGTAACGCTGCCAAAGCGCTGCGTGTGCTTCGCGTAGTGTTTCCGGCTGTGCCGCGAGATGACCCCAAACATCGTTGAGCGCCGCCTGCATGCCCAGCGGATCGGGTTGCCAGTTGGCGGCGTCCTTCGTCTGATCGACAAAGGCTGTGGAGATCGCGGCGTTCGCGCGCGTCATCGCCTGGGTCAGATTGGCGGAGAGAGCGGCCAAGCTCTCGGCCGTCTGCGCCATGATCACTTCGTTGAGGGGCGGCGGCGCCTCCGCTGGCGCCTTTGCGGCAGGCTTCTGCGCCTCCGCGACGGGCGCCGGGGCCGCTTCGGCCTTGGGTTTGGCGGCGCGCTTGCGCGGCCGCTTCGGCGCCGGTTTCACCGGTTCTGCGCCGTCCGTGGAAGGCTTTGCGCCCTCGGCATCCGTCATCGGATTCTCCCTATTGGCGCGATTGTAATGCCGCTTCGCGTGGTGGCGCAAAGGCAGGCTCTGGTATAGGAGACCAGATAGGGCCGGAATCGCGCCCAGGAAGACTATCGATGCGTGGAGCCCTGGTCCTCACAGCGCTGGCGATTGCTCTCGGCGGGTGCGTGAACACGCCCTACGGCGAAACCCCGGCCTGGGCCGACGCCGAAGGCTTTCCGAGCCTTCGGGAAGTACCGGAGGGCGGGACATCCGCCAACACCAGCGCCACGCACTGGCGTTCAGTAGAAGCAGACCTGCTGCAGGCGCGCGCGACGGCGCAAGCCAATCCGCGCGCGCAAGATCCTGAGACGCAAGAGGACCCTCAGGCGTTCCTGGATGAAGCGCGCCGCGATCTCGAAGCCACGCGCGCTGCGCACAACCCGTACTGATCGCACCCGGCGTGCGCTCATGAGTTCGTCCGAGTTCCACAAGATCCGTCGCTTGCCTCCGTATGTGTTCGAGGAGGTCAATAAGCTGAAGGCGCGTCTGCGCGGGCAGGGTGTCGACATCATCGATTTCGGCATGGGCAACCCCGACTTGCCCGTGCCGCAGCATATCGTCGACAAGCTCTGTGAGACGGCCGCTAAGCCGCGCACCAATCGTTACTCCGCGTCGCGCGGCATTCCCGGATTGCGCCGCGCCATGGCCGGCTATTACGACCGCCGCTTTGGCGTAAAGCTCAATCCCGACAGCCAAATCGTTTCGACGTTGGGTTCCAAAGAAGGCTTCGCCAATCTTGCGCAGGCGATCACGGCGCCGGGCGATGTGATCATCTCGCCCAACCCGTCGTACCCCATTCACGCTTTCGGCTTCATCATGGCCGGCGGCGTCATCCGTTCGATCGAGGCGCATTCGCCAGAGCAATATTTGCGAGGCATCGAGCGCGCCGTGCGCCATTCGGTGCCGCCGCCGATCGCCATGGTCGTCTGCTATCCGGCGAACCCGACGGCGCAGACGGCCGATCTGGCTTTCTACAAGGACGCCGTCGCCATCGCGAAAAAGCACGACATGTTCCTGCTTTCAGACATGGCGTATTCGGAGATCTATTTCGAAGGCGAGCCGCCGCCGTCAGTGCTGCAAGTGCCGGGCGCGCTGGATGTGGCCGTCGAGGTGAACACGCTCTCGAAGACTTACTCGATGGCCGGCTTCCGTGTTGGCTTCGCGCTGGGCAATGAGCGGCTGATTGCGGCTTTGGCGCGGGTGAAATCATACTTGGACTACGGCGCATATACGCCCGTGCAAGTCGCCGCCGCCGCCGCCCTCAACGGTCCGCAGGATTGCGTCGAGGAGATGCGCAACACCTACAAGCACCGCCGCGACGTGCTGCTCGACAGCTTCGCCAAGGCTGGTTGGCCGCTGCCGAAGCCAAGCGCCTCGATGTTCGTGTGGGCGCCGCTGCCGGATCAATTCAAGCACCTCGGATCGGTGGAGTTTTCGAAGCGCCTCATGGAAGGCGCCGAGATCGCTGTCGCGCCCGGCGCGGGCTTTGGCGAGTACGGCGACGGCTTCGTGCGCATCGCGCTGGTCGAGAACGAACAGCGCATCCGTCAGGCTGCGCGCAATCTGAAAAAGTTCCTTCAGTCCAACGCCGCGCCTGCGGCAGCGGAGTAGAGCATGCTCCGTGTTGGCATCGCTGGTTTAGGCACGGTCGGTCGCGGCGTCGCGAAGCTCTTTGCTGACGGCGCGTCGCGCCTCAATGAGAAGATGCAGCTCACGGCGGTCTCGGCGCGCTCTTCCAACCAAGATCGTGGAGTCGATCTCAGCGCTTACCGTTGGTTCGATGATCCGGTAGCGCTGGCCTCCGACTCCGGCGTCGACGTGTTCGTGGAGTTGATTGGCGGCGCCGATGGCGTTGCCAAGGCAGCCGTTGAAACGGCGCTTGCTCGCGGGGCCCACGTCGTAACCGCCAACAAAGCGCTGGTCGCCGTTCATGGCGCCCATCTCGCTGACCTCGCCGAGCGCAACGGCGCTAAACTCCTGTTTGAGGCGGCTGTCGGCGGCGGCGTGCCTATGGTGAAGGCGCTGAAGGAAAGTGTCGCCGGATCGCGCGCTAGCAGCGTGGCCGGCATCCTGAACGGCACCTGCAACTACATCCTCACCGAGATGGAAAATTCCGGCCGTTCGTTTGAGGCGGTTCTCGCGGAAGCGCAGCGTCTGGGCTACGCCGAGGCCGATCCGACCACCGATGTTGGCGGCTTCGATGCGGCGCACAAGCTCACCATTCTCTCCGCCATCGCGTTTGGTGCGCGGCCCGACTACGATCACGTCCGCATCGAGGGCATTGAACGCGTTTCGCTGACTGACATTCGCCTGGCCGCAAAGCTCGGCTATCGGATCAAGCTCATCGCCAAGGGTACGCTAACCGATGGCGCCGTTGAAATGCACGTTCGCCCCGCGTGCCTTGCATACGATCATCCGCTTGCGAATGTCGGTGGATCGCTCAACGCGCTGGTGGTAGACGCGGAGCCGTCCGGACAACTCACGTTCATCGGCCGTGGCGCGGGTGAAGGCCCCACCGCTGCGTCCGTGGCGTCCGATTTGATCGATCTCGCGGAAGGCCGCGCCGGCTTTGCGTTTGGCAAGCCGCTCAGTCAGCTCGCTGCGGCGCCCCGCGCGACGCCCGCTGAGCGTGGCCGCTACTATCTGCGTCTGCGGGTGAGGGATCGCCCCGGCGTCGTTGCGGCCATCTCCGACAGGCTCGCGCATGAAGAGATCTCCATTGAGAGCTTCCTCCAAATGCCGGTCCATGAAGGCCCCGCTGTCCCGATCGTGCTGACGACGCAAACGTGCGCGCGTGCGAGAATGGAGGCCGCCGTGCGCGCCATCGAGGCGCTTGACGTTACGGCGGAAGCGCCGTTCGTGATGCCGGTCGAACCTGCGGGGCCCAGCTGGAGCCGCTCATGAGCAACGTCATAAGTGACGAGTTGGCGCTGGCTCTAGCCAGGGCGCCCATTAGCGCCGCCATCGCCGCCGCACGGCTGGTTGGGCGCGGCGATGAGCGCGCTGCAGATCAGGCGGCCGTCGACGCCATGCGTTCCGCGCTCAATGGATTGGGCATCAAAGGCCGTGTCGTGATCGGCGAAGGCGAGCGCGATAACGCCCCGATGCTTTATGTCGGTGAGGCGGTTGGAACTGGCAAAGGCATTGAACTCGACATCGCCCTCGACCCGCTCGAAGGCACCACCCTGGCGGCGAAGGCGAAACCCAACGCGCTTGCGGTGATGGCCGTCGCGCCGAAGGGCGGTTTGCTGCACGCCCCTGACACGTACATGGAAAAAATCGCCATTGGTCCAGGCTATCCCGACGGCGTCATCGATCTCGATGAGGATGCCGCGGAGAATGTGAAAGCATTGGCGAAAGCCAAAGGCGTTAGCGCCAAGGAGATTGGCGTCTGCGTGTTGGATCGTCCGCGCCATGGCGCCATTATTGAAGCGCTACGCAGTGCTGGCGCGCGCGTGCACCTGATCGGCGACGGCGACATAGCGGGTGTCATCCACTGCGCAAAGCCCGAGACCGGCATCGACATGTATGTTGGCTCAGGCGGGGCGCCCGAGGGCGTCTTGGCTGCGGCGGCGCTCAAATGCGTGGGGGGCCAATTTCAAGGTCGCCTCGTCATTCGCAACGACGAGGAACGCGAACGCGCCCAACACGCCGGCATCGAGGATTTGAAGCGGCGATACGATCTGAACGATTTGGTTACCGGTGAGGCGGTTTTCATCGCCACCGGCGTGACCTCTGGCTCATTACTTGATGGCGTTCGGGCAGGCGGCGGCGCCTTGCACACCCACACCATGATCCTCAACGCCGCCACCCGCACGGTTTCCGAGTTGCGAATGCGCCAGCCAATCTAGGTCGGGATAAAGGGCCTTCGAGAAGCCATATCCTGTGCGATGCTGGAGCATGAGACTCGATTCGGACTCGAAAGAATGAGCGCCGCCCGAAAATTTGAAGATGTTGGCGCTTTTCTCGGCGTCGAGCGTTCGATCACCGGCCGTCGTTGGCGCACGCGCGAGGCGGACCTCGCGCTCGTCGAAGCGTTTCGCCGCCGCTTCTCATTGCCGGAGATCGCCGCGCGTCTGATGGCGGTGCGCGGGGTTTCGCTCGATGACGCTGAGGCGTTCCTGTTTCCGACGCTCAGAACGCATTTCCCAGATCCATCGAGCTTCGCCGACATGGACGAAGCCGCGCGCGTGATCGAGGACGCGATAGTCAGCGGACGTTCGTGCGCTGTGCTCGCCGACTATGATGTTGATGGCGGTTCAAGCGGTGCGCAGCTCGTGCGCTACTTTCGTGCGCGCGGTCGCGAGTTAAAGATCTACGTGCCGGATCGGATGAAGGAGGGTTACGGCCCATCCGTGCTGGCCTTCGAGAGATTGAAGGCTGAAGGCGTCGAACTCGTCATCACTGTTGATTGTGGTGCGGCTGCCGAAGGGCCGCTCAATGCCGCCGCCGATCTTGGCATCGATGTTGTGGTGCTTGACCACCACTTGATGGCCGGCCCGCCGCCAAAAGCGCGCGCGGTCGTCAATCCAAACCGGCTGGATGACACGTCAGGCCAGGGCCACCTTACAGCCGCCGGCGTCGTGCTGGTGACGCTGGCTGCCGTGAATCGCGAAGCGAGGCGTCGTGGCTCGCCTGGCTCAAACCATCTCCCCGACCTCATGCAGATGCTCGATCTCGCCGCGATCGGAACCGTGTGCGATGTCGCACCGCTGACAGGCTTCAACCGCGCCATCGTTTCACAGGGTTTGAAAGTTCTGCGTAACGGCAAAAACATTGGCATGGTCGCGCTGGCGGAGAATGCGGGGCGCCGGGGCTCGGCCACCGTTTACGACTTCGGGTTCATTCTCGGTCCGCGCATTAATGCGGGTGGACGCGTCGGCGACGCCTCGCTAGCAACCCGCTTGCTATCGACGGAGGACGAAGACGAGGCCCGCGAACTCGCGGCCACGCTTGAAGCGCTGAATGCGGAGCGCCGCCAGCGCGAAGCGGAAATGTTGGCGGAGGCAGAAACGGCCGCGATCGCTGAAGCAGAACGCCGCGCCGTCGTAATTGTGGGCTCGCACCGCTGGCACCCCGGCGTCATCGGCATCGCGGCGGGGCGTCTCAAGGATCGTCTGCATAAGCCGACTATTGTGCTCGGCGGCGTCACCGAAGACGAACCAGCAAAAGGCTCGGGCCGTTCGACCCCCGGCGTAAATCTCGGCGCAGCGGTTGCCGCAGCAAAAGAAGCGGGTTTGCTCATCAATGGCGGCGGTCACGCCGCCGCCGCCGGCCTCACGGTCGAATGGGACAAGGTCGACGCGTTGAAGGCGTTTCTCTCGGAGCGGCTCGAGCCCGAGTTGGCGGCCGCTGCGGGCGAAGCGCGTACGCTGACCGTGGATGCGGTCGGCGGAGTCGGCGCTGTCGATGTCGGCCTCATCGATGCACTCGATCGTATCGGTCCGTACGGGCAGGGCCATCCTGAACCCGTGTTTGCGCTTACCGACGTTCGTGTCGCTTTCGCCAAGCTGGTGAAGGAGGATCACGTCCGCTTCACGCTTGAAGATTCTCGCGGCGCCCGCGTTGGCGGCATCGCCTTCCGCGCGATGAAGAGCCCGTTGGGCGAGGCGCTGATGAAGAAGGACGCGCTCTATCACGCCGCCGTGCGGGTGAAGAAGAACGAGTGGAACGATTCGATCCGCGCCGAAGTAGAGATCGTGGATCTTGCGGAGGCGCGCTTAGGTTAGGCCGCGCCGAAGCCAGCACATCGACATTCGAAAGTGTCCCATCGCCGCTAAAACCGACCTGCGTGCCCATGTCTGGGACGCGAACGTGCTTAAACCCGTGCGTTGGCCTGTCCCGCGCGCCGTTAGTCGAAAAGCGTGTCTGGCAATGTCATCGGGACATCGCATTGGCGCGCGAGTCTCACCGCCCAGGCCTTGGTGACCGCAACCTCACTGGCGTGAGCTTCGTCAAGCGCATCGTTCTGAGCGCGATGGGCTGCAGCGTCGAATGGCGCCAGCGGTTGTTTGGCGTGCTCTCGGAAGACCGGCCCGGCGGCAATCTCAGCGCAGCGTTCTGCGTCGAGCGCTAAACTAAAATGTTGTGCCAGCGCTCTCAGCGTACGCGCGGGCTGGGCGAGAAAGGTATCGCTGTTGAGAACGCGAATGCGCGTGGAGCCGTGGCGGCGTATCACCGAACCCAAGAACGCCATCTGCATGAGCCAGACTTGCGCCGCCAGTTGCAGGTCGGTTTGAATGAGAAGCTCTTCGCGCGAGAACGTTGGGTCGAGCGGGATGGCGTCGGCGAAGCCTTGGAACACCTGGCGAGCAAAAGCTCTGCCCTCTGCGCCGCGGCGAACAATGGCCCCGAGAAATGTTTCCAGCCCGGACCAAAGCACGAGTGCTTTCGCGTCTGGCCGAAGATGAAAAATCTCAGGGATGAGATGCGTCGCGACATTGCTGGGCTTCACGATCTGAGTTTCGCCAGGCGAAAGCGGGCGTGAGAGCAGATCGAGCGTCACACTAAACGCGTCGAGCGCGCCGGGCGTTTGACGAGCGTTCGCCCAATGCTGCGCGAAACTCACTAACACGGCCGGTTCCTTTATGCCCATGGAGACGCCGGGAATGTCGAGCGCGCGCGTCAGCAGCGTCGAGCAGCAATAAGCGGTGTGAAAAATAAAGTGCATCGGCGCGCGCGCGCGGCGAACGGCGCCGGACGACAGCTCGGAGAGCGGCATGGGGAGGGATTGCTGCGAGTGTCCGACAAAGCGGCGATCAACGAACACGGCACGCCGGTGCGCATCGCGAGTGAGGCGGGCGAAAACAAGGGTATCGGCGCGCGCATCGTAGAGATGAGGCATCCAGGCCGGGTCCTGGACGTACGGCAGCCAGTCCACTGGCGCGGCGATGGTTTGCACGCGGATCGCTTTCGTAAAGGGCGGAACGTTGTCTGCCGGAGCGCAGTGTAGCGCAAGTTACACTTATCTTATGGAAGCGCTCGTTCGTCGCATTTCCGCGACCGCTGATCACGCCCGGAGCGGGCGGATAATGTTGCCGCGACGGCAGCCGCGCCGACGGAACTGAATCTCGCTAGAAGGCCCCGCGTGCCTTCCTCGCGCGCCTTCACGCCACTGGATTTGATCCAGCTGATCTCGATCGCGCTCATTTGGGGCGTGAACAACATCTTGGCGAAGATCGCCGTCGATGCACTGCCCGCGATGATGACGGTAGCGGTGCGCTTCGCCTTTGTGCTGGCGGCGCTGATTTGGTTCATTCGTATGCCGCCGCGGGCCGTTTGGAAGCCGTTCGCGCTAATGCTGGTATTCGTCGGGCCGTTGCACTTCGGCGTCCAGTATGCGGGGCTAAAGCTCGCCACCGATATCGCGCCGATGGTCGTGGCGATGCAATTGTGGGCGCCGGCGTCAGTCGTGTTCGCGGCCCTGTTATTGAAGGAAAGCGTGTCACCGCTTCGTTGGGCCGGCGTCATTGTCGCGTTTCTCGGCACCGCTTCGATGACGTTTGATCCAGCGGTGTTCGCCCAAGGTTGGGCGTTGTTCCTCGTCGGGCTAGCGTCCGTGTTCTACGGCCTAGGCGCTGTGATGGTGCGAAAAATCGCTGGAACGGACGTGTGGGCGACGCAAGCCTGGATCGCCCTGGCGATCGTGCCAACCATGGTGGGCGGTTCGCTTCTGTTCGAAACAGGTCATGTTGAAGCCGCCGCTAGCGCGCACTGGCGCGTTTGGGTCGCTTTGATCTTCGGCGGCTTGGTTTCCTCGATCGTCGCCAACGCATTCTTGTTCAAGCTGGTGCAGAAGTATGAGGTGTCACGCACGACGCCGTACCTGCTGATGACGCCCGTGATCTCGTTCGCGCTGGCCGCACTTGTGCTGCACAATCAGATCACGCCGCAGATTCTGTTCGGTGGGGCGCTGACCATTGGCGGCGTGCTTCTGGTCGCGATCGCCGAGCGCCGCTTCAAGGCAGTGGCGTAAGCGCGGCGCAGGCAATCCGCGCGCCCGCGTTGCCGATTGGCTGCGCCTGGTGATCGTCCGCGTCAGCGTGGATCAGCAGTGCTGCGCCATCGCTGTCGAGCAGCGGGAGGCGGTTGCCGATGCGGGCGCTGTGGAGCGTCACATAGGGCGAAAACACCTCGGCTCCGAAATTACCGCTTGGCGACGCGTGAATGTTCGGCAGATCGCCTGCCTCGGGGCCGCGGCGATTGAGTAAGCCGTGCTGCACGCGGTGATTGAGGGTGACGTGAGCGCCCGAGGCGCGGAAGCCGCTGGCGAAGTCGCTGCAGTCGCCGCGGTCGTGCAAATGCAGGCCATGCCATCCGGGTGGGAGTCGGCGTTCCAAAAACTCCATACGAATCAACACGCCTGTCGGAGCCTCGGTGAAGGTCGCCTGGCCGACTGCTTGGCCGTCGCCACCGACGATCCACACCGTGCGCGGTGTGAGTTCCCGCGCCAGCTGCACGCTGTCTGGCGTGCTGGAGCAGGCGGCCATCAGGGCTGCAAAAACGAGGGCGGCGAGAGAGCGCATGAGCTGGTCCTTGGTTTGCGACGAGGCCTTCACAATGTTAGTTTCCGACGGAATCGAGGCCAGTTTTTTCTGGCTTTTTCTGTCTCCAGAAACCGCTCGCTCCGAGCCCTAGAAGATAGACCGGGTCCCGTGTCAGACACGTCCGATCCCGCCGAGAACGGCGGACCATCCCTCCCGAAAGGCGTTCAGCTGATCAGCGTCGAGGACGAGCTGAAGCGCTCATATCTCGATTACGCGATGAGCGTTATCGTTTCGCGCGCGCTGCCTGATGCGCGCGACGGGTTGAAGCCGGTCCACCGCCGCATCCTCTACGCGATGGATGAGGCGGGCAACACGCACGACAAAGCGTATCGCAAGAGCGCGAAATCAGTCGGGGACGTGATGGGCAATTACCACCCGCACGGCGACCAAGCGATTTACCTGACGCTCGTGCGCTTGGCGCAGGACTTCTCGATGGGGCTTACCTTGGTCGATGGCCAAGGCAATTTCGGTTCGATCGACGGCGATATGCCGGCGTCGATGCGTTACACCGAAGCGCGGTTGGCGAAGGCGGCGCGCGCGCTGCTCGACGATATCGATGAAGGGACCGTCGATTTCCAAGACAACTATGATGGCACGGTGCAGGAGCCGACGGTTCTGCCGGCGCGGTTTCCGAACCTCCTGGTCAATGGCGGCGGCGGCATCGCGGTCGGCATGGCGACGAACATTCCGCCGCACAATCTCTCGGAGGTTATCGACGCCACGGTGGCGATGATCGACAATCCGAACATCTCCGACCTCGACTTGCTTGATATCGTTCCAGGACCCGACTTCCCGACAGGCGGCGAAATTCTCGGTCGCGCTGGCGCGCGTCTCGCGCTGATGACCGGCCGCGGTTCGGTGTTGATCCGCGCCAAACATCACAACGAAACCATCCGCGGACGCGAAGCGCTGGTGTTCACCGAGATTCCGTATCAGGTGAACAAGGCCGAGATGGTGGAGAAGATCGGCGAGCAGGTGCGCGAGAAGCGCATCGAGGGCATCGCCGAAGTGCGCGACGAGTCAAACCGCCTGGGCGTGCGCCTGGTCGTTGAACTCAAGCGCGATGCGGTGCCGGACGTGGTGCTGAACCAGCTCTATCGCTACTCGTCGCTGCAGACGTCTTTCGGCGTGAACATGCTGGCGCTGAACCAGGGCAAGCCTGAGCAGATGGGCTTGCGGAAGATTCTAGAAATTTTCCTTTCGTTCCGCGAACAGGTCGTTACCCGCCGCACTAAGTTCCGCTTGGCGAAGGCTCGTAAGCGCGGTCACGAAACCGTCGGTCTCGCCATCGCCGTCGCCAACATCGACGAAGTGATCAAGCTCATCCGCGAAAGCCCCGACCCGGGCGTGGCGCGTGAGCGCTTGATCGCGCGCGATTGGCCGGCCGGCGATATGATGCCGCTGATCGCGCTCATCGCCGACCCGCGCACCGTCGTCGCTGACGGCGACAAGGTACGGCTCTCGGATGAGCAGGCGCGCGCTATCCTTGCGTTGACACTCTCGCGTCTCACCGGCCTTGGCCGCGACGACATCGCGAAGGCGGCGAACGAGATCGCGCAAGAGATCCAGGAACTACTCGAAATTCTCGGTTCGCGCGAGCGCATCCTCGACATCATTCGTGGCGAACTCACCGCCGTAAAAGAAGCCTTCGGCGTGCCGCGCCGCACGGCCTTCTCGGAGTCTGAGGGCGACATCGACGACGAAGCGTTGATCCCGCGCGAAGAGATGGTCGTTACCGTCACGCACGGCGGCTATGTCAAGCGCACGCCGCTTGCCGCATACAGAACGCAGCGCCGGGGCGGCAGGGGCCGCGCCGGCATGCAGATGAAGGACGAGGATTTCGTCACGCGCGTGTTCGTGGCTTCCACGCACGCGCCGATCCTGTTCTTCTCGTCGTCGGGCATGGCCTACAAGATGAAGGCGTGGCGTATTCCAGCTGGCGATCCGCGCACCAAGGGCCGCGCGCTCGTGAATCTGCTGCCGCTTGGCCAAGGCGAGACGATCACGTCGGTGATGGCGCTGCCGGAGGACGAACACGACTGGGATAAGCTCGACGTGATGTTCGCCACCAAGTCGGGCAACGTCCGCCGGAACAAGCTTTCCGACTTTGTGCAGGTAAACCGCAACGGGAAGATCGCCATGAAGCCCGATGAGGGCGATGGCATCGTAGGCGTTCAAATCTGCACCGACGAAGACGACGTACTGCTGACGACTGCGAACGGTCAGTGCATTCGCTTTCCGGTGACGGACGTGCGCGTGTTCTCAGGCCGCACATCGACAGGCAACCGCGGGATCAATTTGGCGGACGGCGACAGCGTCATCGGCATGAGCGTGCTGAAACACATCGAGGTCACCCCAGCCGAGGCCCGCGCCTACTTCAAATGGGATTCGAGGTCGCGTGACGCCGTGGATGGCGAAGCGGAGACCGACGCGGAAGCTGGAGACGACAACGGCGAGGTCGCGGAAGTGCCGTTTGAACGGCTCGCTTGGCTCAAAACTCAGGAGCAATTCATCCTGACAGTCACCTCAGGCGGTCTCGGCAAACGCGCGTCGTCCTACGAGTACCGGATTACAGGCCGCGGCGGCAAAGGTCTGCGCGCGCACAAGCTGACGGGCGATGCACGCATCGTGGCGTCTTTCCCGGTGCTCGACGAAGAAGAGCTGTTGCTAGTTACCGATAAGGGTCAGCTTATCCGCACCGCGGTCGACCAAATCAGGATTGCGGGTCGCGCGACGCAAGGTGTGATCTTGATCAATGTCAGCGATGACGAGCATGTTGTTGCGGCCGAGCGCCTCGAAGCGCTAGGCGGTGAGGCTGGTGGAGCTGAGGGCGCGGCGAGCGGGAGTGAGTGAGCCTGCCGGACTGTCGGCGCCCTGGCCGACCGGCGCCGAGCTCAGCCGGCCAGGGCGGCAGCGGTCCAAGAGGGGCGGTGTGTGATGACGAAGACTGTCCGTGTTGGCCTCTACCCAGGCACGTTTGATCCCCCAACCAACGGCCATGTGGATATCATCTCCCGCGCCGCGAAGCTGGTGGACAGGCTCGTCATCGGAGTCGCCATCAATCAGGACAAAGGCCCGCTCTTCAGTCTGGACGAGCGGGTCGATATGGTCCGAGAGCAGTGCGCCAAGATCAAAGGCGAAGCCGAGATCGTCATCCAACCTTTTGACACATTGCTGATGTCATTCGCCGAAAGCGTAGGGGCGCAAATCATCGTCCGGGGACTTCGAGCGGTCGCCGACTTTGAGTACGAGTTCGCGATGGTTGGGATGAACCAGAAGCTAAACCCAG
The DNA here is from genome assembly GCA_937967425.1 of uncultured Caulobacteraceae bacterium. The sequence goes on along the minus strand of CALBST010000207.1, from coordinate 2,880 downwards.
CTATTGAAACAGTTTTTCTCATGGCCGATCCGACGCACCAGGCGATCGCGAGCCGGTTGGTGAAAGAAATCGCGCGACTGCAAGGAAGCGTCGCGCACTTCGTGCCCAAAGAAGTAGAAGGACGACTGAAGGCGAAGTTCGGGGTGTCGTAATGCTGCGCTTTGGAAAGTTTTTGGCTGCGGCGGTGCTCGCGTTGGGCCTCGCTGGCATGTTTGACTCGGCGTCCGCCCAGACGCCTGACCCGCGCAATTGGCGCCAGGTCGATCCGGAGAACACGCTCTACATCGATACCGTCCACGGGCGGATCGTGATCGAACTCTACCCGGAAATCGCGCCGCGTCATGTAGAGCGCATCCGGACGTTGACGCGGCTTGGCTTCTACGATGGCCTAACCTTCCACCGCGTTGTCGATGACTTCATGGCCCAGACAGGCGATCCGCTCGGCACTGGGGAGGGCGCCTCGTCTCTGCCGGATCTCCGCGAGGAATTCATGTTCCGCCGCGGGCCGGAGATGCCGTTTATCCAGGCGGCCGAGCAAAGCCGCGCGCGATTGGGCTTCTACAAGGCTCTCCCGATTGAATCTCAACCCGATGCGCAGATGGCGGTCACAAGCGATGGCCGTGTCGCAGCCAATGCGCTGCATTGCCAGGGCGTCGTCTCAATGGCGCGTGCGGACAATCCGAACTCCGCCAACAGCCAATTTTTCATCATGCGTCAGCCGAACACGGCGCTGGATAAGCGCTACACGATCTTCGGCCGGGTCGTCTGGGGACAGCCCGCGGTGATGCAGATTGCCGTTGGCAACCCGCCGCCAAACCCGGACCGCATGATCGCCGTACGCATCGCTGCCGACTTGCCGGAAAGCGAACGCGCGCCAATTTACATCCTGCGCACCGACGGTCCGCAATTCCGCGATTTGATCGAAGAAACCCGCCGCGCACGCCGCGCCGATTTCTCGGTCTGTGATGTTGAAATCCCCGCGCGCGTGCCGCGCAATCCGAATAGAGAGAGAAGCTGGTGGTCGATAATTCCTTTCATACCCTGACGCTCGAACTCGAGACCGGCACGGTGAAAATCAAGTTCCGTCCGGACCTCGCGCCGAACCATGTTCAGCGCATCGGCGAACTCGCGAACGAGGGCTTCTATAATGGCGTGCCGTTTCATCGCGTTATCGAGGGCTTCATGGCTCAAGGCGGTGACGGCGGAAATTTCAACGGCACCGGCGGCTCCACGAAGCCAAACCTGAAACAGGAATTCAGCGCCGAGCCACATGTGCGCGGCGTCTGCTCAATGGCGCGCACGAACGATCCGAACTCCGCCAACAGCCAGTTCTTCATCTGCTTCGACGACGCCCGTTTCCTCGACAGGCAGTATACGGTCTGGGGCCAGGTGACATCCGGCATGGAAGCCGTCGACGCGCTGCCAAAGGGCGCGCCGGGCTCGGGCACGGTGGCCAATCCGGGAAAAATCATCTCGGCCCGCGCCGAATAGCGAGCGTGGGACGCGTGCGTTAGCGCGCGTCCCGTAGGGCTTGGCCGTCGCAGGACTTAGTTTCCTCAGGCGGAAACGTGTCCGAGTGGGCGATCCAGCAATCGTCGAAGACAGAGCAATAACATGTGCTCATGGTGATGCGGCCATTTTGGCGCGCCGCGTCCAAAGCCGTCCAGAGCGCGCCGTTCTGCTCCGTGCGCGGCCAGATGATCGCGAAGACTTCGCCATTTGGCGCGATGAAGCGTTCCGGCACCGGTGACGACAGTTCTTGTCCGAGCGCGCCGGCTTGGCTGCCGCGCGCGCGATCGACAGCGGCGTCGAATTCAGCGTCGCAACAGGCTTGCAGCAGCCGGGTTAGCAAGTGGCCGCCCGGCGGCAGCGGCTGGCCGTCGACCAGCATCTCGAATGTATGGATGCGTGCAGGGCCAGTCCCAACATTCGTGATCGCAAAGGTGAGCTGTGGTTCGCCCTCGGCGCCAGCGTTGCCGCTGCCGATCTGGATGAAGGGCCAGGCGCTCGCACGGGTGAGGCGTTCCATCGACTGATTGCTATTGTAGGCGACAAAGATCGAGACCGTCGAAATCAATAGGGCCGACAGCGCCACGACCATGTCGAGCCAGCGCTGGCCGGTACGCTTCGGATCGTTCGGGTTAGGGGTTGGTGGCGGTGTGTCGTCGGACATGGGCTACTCTCTTGCACTCGCGGAGAAAGATGTAATGGAGGCGTTCGGTTTCTACGACGAGCGCCTTCGTCTCTGGAGTCTTGATGCGGGTCGATCTGTTCGATTTTGAATTGCCCGAGGACCTGATTGCGCTGCGGCCGGCCCGCCCGCGCGATAGCGCGCGGCTGTTGCACGTGCCGGCGGGCGGCGCCTTTGAGGACCTCACCGTGCGCGATGCGCCCGCGTTGTTTAGGCCTGGTGATTTGCTCATTTTCAACGACACGCGCGTCATTCCGGCACGGCTCAGCGGCGTTCGTGTGCGTGACGAGTCTAACGTCTCGGTTGAGGCCACGCTTTTGAAGCGGCTGTCGGGGTCCTCTTGGACGGCGCTGGCAAAGCCCGGAAAGCGCTTGCGTGAGGGGGATCGCATTCGTTTCGGCACGCTGGATGATCGTGCTTGTCTGCTTGGCGCTCTCGACGCCACGGTCGCCGCCAAGGGCGAAGACGGCGAAATCACACTCGCCTTCGAGCTGGCTGGCCCCGATCTGGATGCCGCCATCGCTGCTGCAGGCGCCATGCCACTGCCGCCCTACATCGCCGCCAAACGAGCGCCCGATGAGGTTGACCGCGAGGATTATCAGACCATCTATGCCGACAAGGATGGCGCTGTCGCCGCGCCCACGGCCGGTCTGCACTTCACAAGCGCACTGTTCGCGGCATTGGACGAA
>CALBST010000206.1 GCA_937967425.1 uncultured Caulobacteraceae bacterium | reverse complement strand
CAACGCTCGCGAAGAGCATGACGCGGAAAGCGTCGCATTCGCGGCATTGAACGGCAGCTTCACGCGCCTCGTCCGGTGCATCCGCGGCGACTGAGCCAATGCGCCCGAAGCAGAACCAAGAGAGCAGCCCCGCAAGGCCAACGGCCGGCCACACGAGAATGGTCGGCGACGCGATGTTGCCGAGGAAGCTGGCGAAGTCGCCCACCAACGAAACGATCCCGCCAACAACGGCGAACAGCGGTCCGCGCTCAGGCCAAACCACGCGCCACAAAGTTCCCAGTTTCAAGATCGCCCCCGAGTCAGCCCTCGCTCTGGTCATTAGTTCTCAAATGCAAGCTGAGTGAGTCAACGTTGACGCGACGCGACGAAGCGTGTCACGCACCGGTTCCATCGCGCCGAAGCGGAGGGCTTATAATGTCGATGCTGCAAGAGTTCCGTGAGTTCGCGCTGAAGGGCAACGTGGTCGATCTCGCCGTCGGCGTCGTCATCGGCGCGGCGTTCGGCACAATCGTCTCGTCACTCGTCGACGATCTGGTCATGCCGCTGATCGGAGCCGTCACCGGCGGGTTGGATTTCTCAAATTACTTCCTGCCGCTTTCTGAGGCAGTCACCGCCACCACGCTCGACGCCGCGCGCGAGCAAGGCGCGGTGTTTGCGTACGGCAACTTCATCACCGCCGTGATCAAATTCGGCATCATCGCCTGGGTGCTGTTTCTGGTGATCAAAGCGATGAATTCGATGAAGCGCAAGGAAGAGGCCAAGCCCGCGCCAGCCGCCGAAACGCCGGCCGACATCAAGCTGCTGACCGAAATCCGCGATCTGCTGAAGAAGTAGACGCTCGCATCGGGGCAGGCGCCCTGCTAAACGCGTCCGCCCATGCCTGACGCGAAAATCTGCGGGATCACCAGTGTTGAAGCGCTCGACGCAGCCATTGAGGGCGGCGCGCGCTTTGTTGGGTTCGTCACCTATCCGCGGAGCCCGCGCTTTCTGACGGCGGACAAGCTGGCAGCTTTGGCCGAGCGGGCGCGCGGACGCATCGAGACGGTCCTTGTCACCGTGAACGCCGACGACGAGCACCTGAAAGCCGCAGTCCGGGCAGCACAGCCGGACTGGATCCAATTGCACGGCCAAGAGAACTTAGGACGGGTGGCCGAAGCTCGGCGCTTTGCCCGGCGCGGGATCATCAAGGCCGTCGGCATCGCGACACGCGAGGATTTCCAGACGCTGCCGCCCTTCTATCCGGTCGTGGATTACTTCCTGTTCGACGCCCAAGTGCCCAAGGGCCAGGACGGCCTCCCAGGCGGCAATGCGCTGGCTTTCGACTGGCAGGTCATGGCTGGCGCCCAGCTCGGGCGGCCGTGGTTCCTGGCCGGGGGGCTGAACCCCAGCAACGTCAAAGAAGCGATTCAGGTATCCGGGGCGGACCTTGTGGATGTCTCCTCTGGCGTGGAAAAGGCTCCGGGACTAAAGGACCCCCTCCTGATCGCCCAATTCTTGGCGGCTGCGGAAGTATAAACCCTCGCCCATGGACGCGCGCCGCAACTGGCAAGAGCTACCCGACGCCGAGGGCCGGTTTGGCCAATACGGCGGCCGGTTCGTGGCCGAGACTCTGATGCCGCTGGTGCTCGATCTTGAGCGCGCCTACCGCGCGGCCCAGTCCGACCCCGCATTCGCGGCGACGATGGCGGATTTCTGGACCCATTATGTGGGCCGGCCCTCGCCTTTGTACTTCGCCGAGCGCCTAACTGAACATCACGGCGGCGCCAAAATCTACTTCAAGCGCGACGAGCTCAATCACACCGGCGCGCACAAGATCAACAATTGCCTTGGCCAAGTGCTGCTCGCGTTGCGCATGGGCAAGACGCGGATCATCGCCGAAACTGGTGCAGGCCAACACGGTGTCGCGACGGCGACCGTGTGTGCGCGCTTGGGCTTGCCGTGCGTCGTTTTCATGGGCGCCACCGATATTGAGCGGCAGAAGCCGAACGTGTTCCGCATGAAGCTGCTCGGCGCTGAAGTGCGGCCCGTGACGAGCGGTGCGGCGACGCTGAAAGACGCGATGAACGAAGCGCTGCGCGATTGGGTCACCAATGTCGCAGACACGTTCTATTGCATCGGCACGGCGGCCGGCCCGCACCCCTATCCTGAAATGGTGCGCGATTTTCAGAGCGTGATCGGGCGCGAAGCGCGGGCGCAAATTTTGGAGCGCGAAGGCCGTCTGCCGGACGCCGTCATGGCCTGCATCGGCGGCGGCTCCAACGCGATCGGGCTGTTTCATCCGTTCATTGCAGACGAGAGCGTGCGCTTGATCGGCGTCGAAGCGGCGGGCCGCGGCATCGACGATCGCTTCGAGCATAGCGCCGCAATCAGTGGTGGGCGGCCCGGCGTGCTGCACGGCAACCGCACCTATCTGCTGCAGAACGAAGACGGCCAAATTCTCGAAGGCCACTCGATCAGCGCCGGCCTCGACTATCCGGGCGTCGGCCCGGAACATTCTTACTTGGCCGATATCGGCCGCGCCCAATATCTCAGCGCCACCGACGACGAGGCGCTGGAAGCGTTCAAATTGTGTGCGCGCCTAGAGGGTATTCTGCCCGCTTTGGAACCATCGCATGCGCTCGCGCGTGTTGGAGATGTGGCGCGCGAGATCGGCAGGGATGGCTTGCTTGTCATGAACCTCTGCGGGCGCGGGGATAAGGACGTGTTCACTGTCGCTGATGCGCTAGGAGTGAAGCTTTGAAACTCACCAGGACCATCGCTGCGCTTTGTTTGGCCGCCGCGTTCGTAACGCCGACGCTCGCGCAAGAAACCGCGGCGCCCGAACGGCTGCTACCGGACTCGCTCAATCTCGAAATCGTCGACGGTTCGATCGTGCCGGAGGATTGCCACTATCCCTCGACCATCACCGACACAGCTCGCTTCGAGATCGCGTGCGTGACGATGCCAAGAATCATCGGCCCCCAGGTCAGCTCGCAATATATTGGCCAACTCGGCCAGCAGGGTTGGCAACAAGGCTCCTATGTGCCCGGCGGCATGACGGCCGTGCGCACGGATGAAAACAACTGCCGCCGCGTGCTGAACATCTTCCCGAGCGACTATCCGCCGAGCGAAGAGAACT
>CALBST010000205.1 GCA_937967425.1 uncultured Caulobacteraceae bacterium | reverse complement strand
CCTATGCGAAGCCGATTCTGGATCGCGGCGCGATCGGGCTCTTCCATAAAGGCGCAGACTTAGACGCCGAGCTGGCCGCCGCATCTAACGTCCTAAAAGGTGGGGCGTACCAGGCAGATGTGCTGGAGAGCCTCAGCGATCCGCGCGGCCGCATTGTTCGCATAACAAAGGCTGCACGACCCTGAGGCTCCGAAAAGGAGTTTTGGGGACATGCGCGTACTGGCGATCGCCAACCAGAAGGGCGGCGTAGGCAAGACGACGACCGCGATCAATCTCGGCACCGCCTTGGCGGCCGCCGGGAAGGGCGTCTTGATCTTTGACACCGATCCGCAGGGCAACGCCTCGACGGGCCTCGACATTCATCCGCACGACCGCAACGTGACGAGCTACGACGTGCTCGTTGGCCAGCTGCAGCTCTCGAAAGCGGTGCTGCCGACGAAGGTGCCCAACTTGTACATCACGCCCGGCGACGCGCGTTTGTCAGGCGTTGAAGGCGAACTCATGGGGGAGTCGCAGCCGCAGTTTTTCCTGCGCAATGCGATCGAGAAATTCCGCGCGGAATCCACGCTGGGCGTGGATTATATGCTGATCGACTGCCCGCCGTCGCTAAACGTTCTGACGGTGAATGCGCTCACTGCCGCTGATGGCGTGCTGGTGCCGCTGCAAACAGAATACTTCGCGCTCGAAGGTCTCGCGCAGCTTATCGCCACCATCAACGCGGTGAAAGTGAACCTCAATCCGACGCTCGACATCCAAGGCGTCGTGCTCACGATGTATGACAAGCGCACCACGCTTTCGGATCAGGTTGCGCAAGAGGTGAGGGCGCACTTCCCGGACAAGGTCTATGAGACCGTGATCCCGCGGAACGTCCGCATCAGCGAGGCGCCGAGCCACGGCCTGCCCGCGATCATTTACGATCAGAACGCCACTGGCAGCAAAGCCTACATCAAGCTTGCCAAAGAGCTGATCGAGCGGGAGCGGATGCTCAACGCTGCATAGGCAAGAGGCCGGAAATTTTTACCGGTGGGCAAGGATTGCCCATCAAATTGTTAAGCATACCGAATCGGGTCGGGTCAGAGACGAGGGCGACGAATGAGCGATATCAGACCGAGGGGATTGGGCCGTGGGCTCTCCGCTCTGCTGGGCGAGCCGGTGAAGACCGAAGCGCCGAAGCCCGCCAACACGTTCGGCCAGCCTCAGCCGCAACCCGAACAGCCGCGCGCGCCGATAGAGCCGCCGCGCAACGTGTTCGAGCTGCCGATCACGCAAGCTGCGCCAACGCCGGCGCCTGCGAATGAGCCTGTCGCGCCGCCTGCGGCTGTAACTGCTGCTCCGGTCGCGCCCGCGCCGGTGCAAGCGGCAGACTCTGCTGGCCCGCGTTCGGTCCCGATCGAACTGGTGCAGCGTAACCCGCAGCAGCCGCGCAAGCATTTCGACGAAGCCGAGCTCAACGATCTGGCCTCGTCGATCAAGACGCACGGCATCCTGCAACCGATCCTGGTGCGCCCGATCGCGGACGGCAAATACGAGATCGTCGCCGGTGAACGCCGTTGGCGCGCCGCGCAGCGCGCTGGCCTGCACACGATCCCGGCCGTGATTCGCGAGCTCAACGAAGTTGAGGTCCTCGAGATCGCGATCGTCGAAAACGTTCAGCGTATGGATCTGAACCCGATCGAAGAGGCGCAAGGGTTCCAAGCGCTGATCGATCGCTTCGGCCGCACGCAACAAGAGATCGCCGACGCTGTCGGCAAGTCGCGTCCGCACATCGCCAACATGCTGCGCTTGCTGCAGCTGCCGGACGATCTGCAAGAGATGGTGCGCGATGGCCGCCTGAGCTCCGGTCACGCCCGCGCCATTCTGACGGCGCCTGATCCGCGCGGCCTGGCGCAGCGCGCGATCAGCGAAGGCCTCAACGTTCGCGACATCGAACGCCTGGCGCAGCAAGCCAAGGACGAAAAGCATGGGCCCCGCGTCACGCCGGGCGGCTCGTCGGCCGAAGGCAAGAGCGCCGATACGCGCGCGCTGGAGCAATCGCTCTCGAACGCGCTGGGCCTCGAAGTGACGATCAACGACAAGGCCGGCGCAGGGGAGGTGAAGATCTCCTACAAGACGCTCGAGCAACTCGACGACGTGATCCGCCGTCTGCGCGGCGGCTTCTAGAAACGAAAACGGCTCTTCCTCGCGGAAGAGCCGTTCGCGCTTGTGCTAGCCAAGCGAAGTGCCCCCCGGCACCGCCACTATCTTTACGAGCCTTAATCGGCGGCGAGAAGCCGTTCTGTCAGTCGCTCGGCGATTCGATGCTCACAGTGTGCGATCTGCCACGCACCATTAGTGGTAGAGCTAACGCAGTATCCGCGCCGCATCGACGACCTCGACATCGCTCATCATCGACAAATAGGCGTCAAACCAAGGTTTGTGCGCCGATCCGACGATCACCAATATCCGCCCGCCGGGATGTCTCGTGGACACTTCGCGGATGTTCGCGACCTGCCGCAGGTTGCGTGTTTCCCATGCTGCAACCCGCGCGCGGCCAATGTCATTCGGGCTGATGCGGTTGATCATATTGAGCCACTGGCCATTCGCGTCGGTGCGCCCCGCGCGCCAGCTATTCAGCATCCGATATGTCGCGAGCGCTTCCTCAGGCGTTGAAACGTGTTGACCTGCTTGTTGCAGGGCCTTGAAGCCGGGATCTTCCAGCAATTGTTGCAGCCACGGTTCCTCCATGAAGGCGGTCATATCCCGCTCGAAGTTAGGCACGGCATCATCGCTTTGATCGTCGGTCGGATACACGCGCTCGTGACCAAGGCGAACGGCGAGGCGTGACGCAATCAGATGGTTCTCGTTGCGCCGGGCCGCCGTGTCGTAGGTCGCGAGTTGTTCGACCAACAAGCTCGGTACGTTGTCGTCGGCGATGCGCTCACTTGGGTCGAGGCGCCACCACTGCACCAACGCTGACGAGGGATCGCCCGCCGCCACAAAAAGAGCGGCAAGACGACGCCGTTGCGCCGGCGTGGGGGAGGCGGGCCAATCGGCGAGAGTCCGGCGGATCTCCGCATCGGCCGCCGGCATGTCGAGGCCGAGCAAGCCGCGTGTAATGCCCGCGAGCGCCATCGACCTGCCGCCATAACTTTGGGCCGCTTGCGGATAGCTCTCTCGCCATTCCCAAAGCTGATCGATTGTACGGCCCGGTAACGCCTCGATCGCAATTGCGTCCGGACGGAATGCTTCAAGCCGCTCAAGCAGCGGTTCAAGCACGGCCGGATCAAACGTGTCCGGCGTTCCGCTCAGATGCATGGTGCCGATCACCAATATTTGCGTCGGTTGCCCAACGTGGCGCCCCTGATACTCACGCGGATCGAAAGGCCGATTTTGCGCCGCAGC
>CALBST010000204.1 GCA_937967425.1 uncultured Caulobacteraceae bacterium | reverse complement strand
CTGTTGGTACTGGCGCTCGCGCTTGGCCTCACAGTGCTCGCGGTGACCGCCGGCGTGCTGGCCTTCGTGGGATTGCGCGACGACATCGCGGCGCTCTCGCTCTTTGCCTCCGGCGCCGCAGTCCTGCGTTTCCTCACGCGTCTCGGCCGCGAGAGCGATCGCGCCGCGCTTGCGTTCGGCCGCTACGCTGTTCTGGAAACAATTTACCTCGTCATCGGCTTCGCCGCCGGCGTGGGTCTGCTCGTGATGTTTGACTTCGGCGCCGCAGCGCCGTTTGCAGGGCTGCTTGTCGCCGGTGCGGTGGTGGCGTTCATCGACCTGCCGCGTCTGATGCAGCAATCGCGTGGCGGCGCGGTTTCAGTTTCGCGCTCGATTTCCTATGCGGGCTATGGCGCGCCGCTGGCGCTGGCGCTCGCGGTTGATCTCGGCGTGCAGGCGATCGCGCGCATGGTGCTGGCGGGTGAAGCGGGCACGGCGCCGCTCGGCGCCTACGCCGCCGCTTTCGGCTTGGCCCGCGCTCTCGACATCATGTTCATGGGCGTGAGCGCCGCGTTTGCGCCGCTTGTGTTCACCGCCTTCGAGGAACGCGGCGTTGAGTCCGCACGTGATGCGGCGCGCGGCGGTTTCGTTCTCCTTGCGGCGATCACCATTCCGGCGACCATCGGCCTAGCGCTACTGGCGCAGCCAGTAGCGGCGCTGATGGTCGGCGAGGCGTTGCGCGCGGAAACAGCGGCAACGCTTCCGTGGCTCGCGCTCGCGGCGCTGATGACTGGCTTCAGCCTCTATTACTGGAGCGAGGCTTTCCAACTCACGCGGCGTACGGGTCAACGCGCCTTGCTGATGCTCGCGCCAGGCGCCGTGCAGCTGACGCTCACGGCGTGGCTCTCTCACGCGCACGGCGCCGTCGGCGCAGCCATTGGGGCGGCATGCGGCGCAAGCGTGGGAGCGGTTCTTTTGGCGCTTGCCGGGCGCCGTTTGGTGGCGCTGCCGCTGCCTTTGGGCCAATTGGCGCGCGTTGGCGCGGCCACGGCCATGATGGCGCTCGCTGTTATCGCGCTTCCCAGCGCGAATACGGCGCTCGGCCTTCTGCAAAGCGTCTTGGTCGGCACCGTTTCATACGGCTTGGCCGCCATCGGTTTCAACGTGATGGGCGCACGCGATCTGCTGAACGCCGCCGCGCGCCGCCTGCAAGCACTTCCGGACACCGCCAATGCTGACTGAACGTACGATCATTGTGAGCGACCGCCCGAGTACGCCGCGCCTCAGCGTACTAACGCCGTTTTATCGCTATGACCCTTCGGCCATGCTGAAGCGCTTTGGCAGCGCGCCGGGGGGAGTCGAGTTCATTCTCCTCGACGATGGCTCGGCGTCCGCCGAGCTCGTCGCGGATGTCGTGAGCGCGGCGCAAGCCACAGGCGCCCCCGCGCGGATCATTGTCAGTGGCGAAAACCTCGGCCGCGCCCGCGCACGCAACCGGTTGATCGCAGAAGCGCAAGGCGACTTCGTGCTCTTCCTTGACGCCGACATGCTGCCAGATTCGCCGCACTTCTTGTCCATCTGGCTTGGCATCATCGAGACCCAAGGCCCACGCGTGGCTTTCGGTGGGTTGTCTTTGGCGCACGCGCAACGCACGCCAGAGACGGCGCTGCATTACGCGTTGTTTGGCGGCTCTGATTGCCGCCCGGCTTATCAGCGGGCGCGCCGCGCGGCGCAAACGACTGCGTCGTCTAACCTGCTCGTTGAGCGGAGCTTTCTGCTTGCGCATCCCTTCGACGACGCGTTCACCGGTTGGGGCTTTGAGGATGTGGACTGGGCGCTCGATGCCGCGCGCCAAGAAGATATTCTGCACATCGACAATCCGGCCACCCATGCCGGGCTTGATGACGTCGAGACGCTGGTGCGGAAGTCCGCTGAAGCCGGACCGAACTTCGGGCGTCTCGCGCGCAAGCACCCGCTCCAAGTGAAGCGCTTCGCCGCGCATCGCGTCGCCCGCGCCCTCCGCGCGATGCCAGCGCGCAACACGCAGCGGCGCCTCTACAGATGGGTCGCGCGCGACCCGCGAGGGCTTGCACCGATGCGCCTGCGCTGCGCGGCCTTCAAACTTCTACGCGCCTCTTACTATGCGGAGCACTTGGCATGACGCTCGCCTATGCACCCCGCCGCGATCTGATCAGCAAGGTCCGCCGCCGCCTGACACAACGCTATGCGGCGCGGCCGGTCAACTTCGCGTTCGCCGAACCGATCCTCTCGATCACCTTCGACGACTTCCCGGCGACCGCCGCCGGCGCGGGCGCGCGCGTGTTGGAGCGTCACGGCGCGCGCGGCACCTATTACGCAGCTTCGGGCATGGCCGGCGTGGACGGTCCGTGCGGTCCGGGTTACAGCCAAGCCGACATCGCGCGCTTGGTGCGCGCCGGACACGAGATCGGCTGCCACACATCAGGCCACAATGACTGTGCGCGCCAGGATGTTTTTTCAACGCTGGAAGATCTTGCGCGTAACCGCGATGCGCTTGTGAGCATGGGCGCGCCGAGCCCGCGCGCGCACGCCTATCCGTACGGCGAAACGACGAACCAGGTGAAGGACAATCTGCCGCCGCGCTTCATGTCAGCGCGGGGGATTCTGCCGGGTTTGAATGCCGGGCCGGGCGATTTGGCGCAACTGCGCGCTTATCCGCTTTTTGGCGAAGGCGGCATCGAACGCGTCCTGCGTGCGCTCAAAATCGGGGCGAAGCGCAAAGCTTGGGTGATTGGCTTCACGCACGATGTCTCCGACACGCCATCCGCTTGGGGCACAAGCGAAGCGGACCTCGATCTCGTTCTGCGCGAAGCACACAAACTCGGCTTCATTGTGCTGCCGGTGACGGCAGCCCTCGCACGGAGGCTCGCATGACCCTCGTCAGCGTTCTCATCCCAACCTTTCGCCGGCCCGACTCTTTCGTTCGCGCAGTCCGCAGCGTGTTCGCGCAGAACGGCGTGACGTCGTTTGAGATCGTCGCCGTCGACAACTCGCCGGAAGGCTCGGCGCTAGCGACGTTTCGCCAGATCGAGGCCGAAGCGCCAGTCCCGTTCCGCTGGGCCCACGAACCGAAGCCAGGCGTCGCCCAGGCGCGCAACGCCGCTCTGAAGCTGGCGCAGGGCGAGTTAGTGGCTTGGCTGGATGACGACGAGGAGGCCTCGCCCGATTGGCTCGCTGCGCTGATTGCGGTTCGCCGGGACACGGGTGCGCAGAGCGTGTTCGGCCCGGTGCTGGCGCGCGCCAATCACGATACGCGCAATTCCGAGTTCTACGAGCGGCTTTACTCGCGTGACGGGCCCGCCAATGATGGCTTGTGTCCGCGCGCCTATGGCATCGGCAACTCGCTGCAGCCGCGCGCGATGTTCGATGAACCTCAGCCTTTCGACGCGCGCGCCGATCAGCGCGGCGGCGAGGACGATGCGCTGTTCGCCGCCTGGGCGGAAGCGGGCGCGACGTTTGCCTGGGCTGGCGGCGCGCGCGTGATTGAGCACCTCAGCGCCGAGCGCACGCATCTGGCGCATGGCCTGAAGCGCGCTTTCGCTTACGGACAAGGCCCGTGTGAATTGGCATGGGCTGCGGGCAACCTTCCGGCATTGGCGCGCCACATGTGCGTCGGCGCCGCTCAAGCGATCGTCTATGGCGCCGCCAGCGCCGTCGTCATTGCGGGCTCAACGCCGCGCGCGCTGACCCTGCTGGATCGCGCCGCGCGTGGCGCGGGCAAGGTGTTCTGGTTCTGCGAACAGCGCTTCTACGGCCAAGCGGCCGCGCGTCAGCCGGCCTGACGCAACAGGCGGTCTATCGCCACCACGGGCGCATCGGCCCCAGCATAAACAAGGCCCATCAAGTTCGCGCCCGCTTCAACCAGCAATTCCTTGGCTTCAAGCGCGAGCGGCGCCGAGCCTGCCCCCGAACCGACGACGAGCACAACGCCATCCATGTGGGGCGCAACACGCAAGGCAATGGAGCTTGTGTCGAGTGCAGGTGCGTCAACGACGACAAAGGCGCCGCCCGCCCGCGCCGCATCCCAATAATCCGGACGCGCCGAAATGCCGACCCGCGCGCCCTTCGGAAGCGCGCGCGTATCGAACACGCCGGCATAAACCCGCGAGCGCCCGACACGATGAAAGAAGAAGGCGGGCGGCGACGCAGGAAGATCGCGCACCGTGTAGAAGCGCACGCCATTCAGGGAGCCATCGATGCGCGGCCCAAGACTGCCATCTTGGTTGAGCGCCCGCGCCAACGCGTTGCGGCGAATATCGAGATCGATGGCGTAGACCGCGCCGGGTCCAGCGGCATTGGCGACGGCGCGTGCGGCAGTGGTCGTGCCTTCGAGGCGGCGCGCGGCCACGAACATGACCGCACGCCCCGCGCCTTCTCTGCGGCGCGGCTGCATTGCTAGCGCATCAAGCACGCCTTCGACGGAAAATTGAGGCTCGCTCATGCGCCACCTTCCACGACCGTGAGTTCGGGCTTGCTCTTCCCCGCTTTCTCCGGCTTCGGCGGCTTGGCGGCCTTTGCCGGCTGCTTACGCGGCATCACCGCAAGCACCGGCGCATCAAGCGCACGCGCAGCGCTGGACGGCGTCGGAAAGCTCCGGCGCATCAGGCCGCGCGAGAGTCCCGCGGCCAGCGCCACAATGCCCGCAATCAGAATTGTCACGATCATGATCGGCCAGCGCAGGCTCTTACCTTGGGTGGGCACTGCGGCGCCTTCGATAGCGCTGATATTATCGGTGGCGCGGCCGAGCATTTGGCTGCGGGTGCGGGCCTCCTCCGCGCGCGACGCTAGGTTCTGTGCGTTGGTCTCCAAGATCGCTCGCTCACGCTGCAGCTGGCGGAAGCGCGGCTCCAGCGCCTGCATCGCGCGCAAGCGCTCGCGGACTTCCGTACGCTGTTGCGTTAGCGCGGTTTCACGGCCGCGCTGTGCGCGGGCTTCGGCTTCCATGGCGTAAAGTTGGCTGGCGACATCCTGCCGAACCGGATTGGGCCCGCGACGAGTAATGCTCGGCGGATCACCTCCGGCAAGGAAAGCCTGCAATTGCGTTATGCGGCGATCAACTTCGCGAACGGGCAGAGCATCGGGCTGGTAGGCGGCCAGCAGACGTTCGCGTTCCATCTGAGCCTCAACGAGATCGCGGCGTGCGTCGGACTCTTGATAGAGCTCGATCTGCTCCGGTTCTGAATTGAAGCGCTGACGCAGCGCTGAGCTACGCGCTTCGGCTTCGCGGCGACGTGTTTGCGCGTCGAGCAATTGGGTTTCGATATCGCCGGCGCGTGCGGCGAGCGCCGCGAGCTCACTCTCAAAATCACCGATCTGATGCTCACTGAGAAAACTTGCGAGCGCAGCCGTTGCTTGGCCCGCGCGGGTGCTTAGGTCGCCACTTTCCTGCGAGAGCGCCTCGAACTCGCCACCGACGAGCACGTCGCGTCGATGGCGAAGATATTGCGCGATCAGCGCGTTGAGCGCCTGCGCCGCTGTTTCCGCATTGCGATGCTCGAAGGATAGGCCGATTGCCGGCGTCTGCGGCGCGGTCTCGACCGTCAGGCGCCGTGCAAAGGCGCGCTCAGCGGCGGCAAGCTTGCGCGCGTCAGAGCCGGACGAGGCGGCAATTTCAGGATAGAGCGCGGCAAGGCCAACGCTTTCGATCGCGCCACGCACAACAGCGCCCGAACCGATAAGACGCATCTCTGCGTTGACGATAGCTTGCATGTCCGGCGTCGCGCCGGCGCCCGCATTGCCCGCCGTGGGTTGATACACGTATTCCTCGCCCATGCGGACGATGAGTTCAGAACGCGCTGTGTAGGTGCGCGGCGCGGCGAGCGCTGCAATCAACCCCAGCGCACAGATGGCGCCGCCGACCATCAGGACGACGAAGCGCTCCGCCCACAGCATCGCGGCGATATCGGCCAGGCTCAGGCGCGGCGCGTCGGCCCAGCCGAACCACGCCTGCGTGGCCCCAGCCCTGCTGCTCGTTTGCATCGCCGCTCCTCATCCGTGGGCGCAACGATCCTGCCCGCACTTGGTGAATGATCGTTTACCAAGTGCAGGCAATCTCCCGCCGACGCCTCGTTAACCGCGAGCGCGCTAACAAAGGGTTGGAGTTTTTGTTGATGCGCGTCGCGCTTGCCTGCCTAGCCTTGTTGTTCGCCGCACCCGCAGCGGTTGCGCAAAGCAACCCGACGGACGAAACCGCCGCTTCCGGGGTCGTCTATTCCGATCAAACACCCGTCTATCGGCTGTTTCCTGGCGACGAGGTCGAGATCACGGTTTATTCGGCGCCGGAACTTTCCAGAACCGCAACGATTGGCCCCGACGGCCGCTTGGCGCTGCCCTTGATCGGCGCGGTCCGCGCTGCGGACCTCACGCAAGACGAACTGCGCGACGTCCTCGTCTCCGCATACGCTGCGCACCTGCGCATGCCCGAACTCACGGTGACGCCGCGCAGCTATGGCTCGCGGCAGGTTTTTGTCGGCGGCGAAGTCGCGCGCCCGGGCATCTACGAGATGCCGGCAAACATGGACGCATTCCAAGCTGTGGCGTTGGCGGGCGGCTTTCTTCCAAGCGCGCACCGCCGCGACGTGTTGATCCTCTCGCGCGCGAGCGGCGCGACCGCCGTCACCGAAGTCGACCTTTCCATGCGTGCGGTGCGCGATGGTTTGCCAGGCGCGCAAGCGCTGCAGCGCTACGATGTCGTCTATGTGCCGCGCTCACGCATCAGCCAGGTGAACTTGTTCATGCAGCAATATGTGCGTGACGCGCTGCCGGTGCAGTTCAGCTTCTATTACGACCTGCGCGGCGACCGGAATAACTAAGCTCTCAACGTTGTGAACGGTCTCGCGCGTGCGTGATTGGCGCGCGCCGCCTGCGCGTGCGCATCCTGATCGAGCCAACTCGGGAGGGTTCGATGGCCGCATCCGCAGTAGCCGCACGCACTCGCAGGCGCATGCCTCCAAGCGCCGAGCCCAACGTCATTCCATTCATCGACGTTCTGCTCGTCCTGCTCATCATCTTCATGGTCACCGCGCCCAAACCGACCGTGGATTTGCGACTCGACTTGCCGCGCCCGGGGCCAAGTATCGCGGCGTTCTTGCCGCCGACGATTGTCGAATTACGCGAGGACCCAGCGGGCTATCGCCTGTTCGTCAGCGGCGCCGAGACCACTCTTAGTGAGGTCGGCGCCCGCACGTTCGAGCACATCATGGCGTCGAACCCCGAACTGATCCGGGAGGATGTGTTGAGCGAGGGCCGCGTGTTCATTCAGGCCGATCTTGACGTCGCTTATCAGAACGTCGTTTCGGTCACGGACACGCTTCAGGAGGCGGGCTTCGAGAAGGTCGCCATCGCGGCGCAGCGCGCCGACGAGTAGGCGCTTCCGCCCATCAATCGACGATCGGCTGCGCTCGCGAACGGGCGCGAGCGGCCGATCCGCAATCGCTAGAATGGATTAATGGTGCTTAACCGAAAGCCATTCGCGCGCGCGCTTTTGCGCTTCAGCGATCAGGTCCTTCGACATCATGTCGCTCAGTTCGCGGCGGCATTCCTTCGCCGCTTCCGAACCGCGCGCGGCGGCGAGGTTGAACCACATGTGCGCTTGCACCAGATCCACGTCCTGACCGGTCGAATAGATTAGGCCCAGCTTGTAGAGATTGTCGCAATCGCCTTGGCGGCGCACAGCTTCGTGCACTTCCGCGATCTCAGAATCCGTGAACGCCATTTTGGCTGCTCCCTTGTACCACTCAGGAACGCCTGGCTTTAGCCATGTACGTTCCACCCCAATGGCGTGCATTTTTCGCGCCGCCAGAGGTGGACGAATAACGTGCATAACTTGCGATAAGCTTAAGCGGCGTTGGCTCTATTGAGATTTATGCGCGTTAGCCGCGTTCGTGGTTGCTCAAGTCTTACTATTGATCGCCGCTGCTATTGACGCCGCGGTCTGACCGAAGAGCGCCTTGGCGGCTTCCTTCTGTTCATCACTACCCGGCGCCGGCGGCGGCTTGCGAAGTTCTTTTCCAACCGCCACGCCACGCTGAACAGCCGGCCGCGCCGCTATGCGATCGAGCCACGCCTGCACGCGCGGGAAGTTGCCCATGTCTTGATCGAACACGCCGGCGATCTTCACCCATGGGTAAGAAGCGATGTCGGCGATCGAATACTCGCCCGCGACGAAATCACGGCCATCAAGCCTGCGATCGAGGACGCCCAGCAGCCGGTTGACCTCGTTGTTATAGCGCGCCACGCCGTAGGCAATCTTCTCGGGATCATCGACGAGATTGGGCGCGTAATTCTTAAAGTGGCTGGCTTGCCCAAACATCGGCCCGACGCCCGCCATCTGCCAGAACAGCCATTCATCAACTTCGACGCGGCCGCGTTCATCGCGCGGATAGAGCTTGCCAGTCTTGCGGCCGAGATACTGGAGAATGGCGCCGGACTCGAACACCGAAATGGGCGCCCCGCCCGGCCCGTCGGGATCGACGATCGCCGGCATACGATTGTTGGGCGATATCGCCATGAACTCAGGCTTGAACTGTTCGCCCTTGCCGATCGCCACCGGCTTGACGACGTACGGCAGTTCCATTTCTTCCAAGGCGATCGAAATCTTCAGGCCGTTCGGCGTTGGCCAAAAGTACAGCTCAATCGGTTGTGTCATCAGCCTGCTCCCAAGCGCGAAGGAAACATGGGGCCGAAGCTCCGGCGACGCTAGCCTCCGCTGCGGCAAGCAAAGACAAACATTGTCTCACACGGGTGTGAGCGCCGCTAAACCGAGGCCCGGAATCGCGGGCGCCGGCCTGACATTGCCGCGCTTTCATACCACTAGCCTCCGGAGTTCCACGTTCATTCAGGTGGGATTCAGTCACGCCTCGACACACTTCAGAGTGAAGAGGGACCTTCTTTTGGACGGGCTCGTTCAAGGGAAGCAGGAAGGAGACCTCGTGATGAAGAACCGCTTTGCTACGGCTTTGCTGGCGGCCGTGACATTTGCAGCGCCGATGGCGATGCCGACACAGGCCGCAGCTCAACATCGTGGCGATCGCAACTGGGACCGCGACCGCGATCACCGCGATTATCGTCGTGACCGCCGTGACGACCGGCGCGATTATCGTCGCGACCGCCGCGATGACCGCCGCGACCGCTGGGACGATCGCCGCTATAACGGCTACAATTACAACGGCCGCTGGTACTACGGACCGCCGCCCGCTCACTATAGCGGCGTGCATTACGGCTATCGCCATTGGCGCCGTGGCGACCGCCTGCCGCGCTACTATCGCGACCGTTATGTCGTGGTCCGCGACTACGACCGCTACGGCTATCGCCGTCCGCCGCGTGGCTACCACTACGTTCGTGACGACCGCGGCGACCTGCTGCTTGTCGGTATCGCGACCGGCGTGATCTTGGGCATCATCGCCAGTCAATAACCCTCCTTGATCGGCTGAATGCCCGCACTCGCGCCCCGGAGATCCTCCCCGCCTCCGGGGCGCAACGCGTTAAGAAACGCGCAACCGAATTGAACCAGCCTTCACGCTTCGTTTGCGGGGGCGTCGATGATGCTGATGTACATCTGGTTCGCGGTGATGATGCAGGCGTTCACGCCTGGCGGCGATCGCATCGCGGCGTTCCAGGCGCATTCCTTCGAAACGCATCTGCGCAACGAGATTGGCGCGAATGATCTGGTCGGCGCCGCCGGCCATGTCGCGCGTTATACGCCGCTGACGGCGCGGGCGCGTTAAGCGCGCTTCACAGCTCAGCCACTTGGATCGCGGGCCTTCAGGCCGGCCGGATGCGTTTACGCGCGGTCCGAGGCGCCTTCAGACACCGAGCTTCTTCTTCAGGATCTCGTTCACGACGGCAGGGTTCGCTTTGCCGCCGGTCGCCTTCATCGTCTGCCCGACCCACCAGCCGAAGGCCTTCGGGTTCTTTTTCACGTCGGCGACTTTGTCGGCGTTGGCGGCCATCAATTCGTCGATGGCTTTCTCGATGGCCCCGGTATCGGTGACTTGGCGCAGGCCTTCGCGTTCGACGATGGCGCCAGGCGCATCGCCGGTTTCGAGCATCTTGGCGAAGACGTCCTTGGCGATCTTGCCGTTGATGGCGCCATCCTTCATCAGGTCGAGCAGCGCGCCGAGTTGCTCCGGCTTCACCGGAGACTCTGCAAGCTCAAGTCCACGCTTGTTCAGCGCGCCGAAGAGTTCTTGCGTCACCCAGTTGGCGGCGAGCTTGCCATCACGGCCCTTGGCGACGGTTTCGAAATAGGCGGCGGCATCAGCGTCAGCGGCGAGCACGCCCGCATCGTACGGCGTGAGGCCATACTCGCTGACGAAGCGCTTCTTCTTCGCGTCCGGCAATTCCGGCAGCGAGGCTTTGATTTGATCGATCCAACTTTGCTCGATCACCAGCGGCAGCAAGTCCGGATCTGGGAAGTAGCGATAATCGTGGGCGTCTTCCTTCGAGCGCATGGTGCGCGTTTCGCCTTTGTCCGGATCGAACAGACGCGTTTCTTGATCGATCGTGCCGCCGCTTTCGATGATCTCGATTTGGCGGCGCGCCTCGTACTCGATTGCTTGCTGCATGAAGCGGGTCGAGTTGACGTTCTTGATCTCGCAGCGCGTGCCCCATTCCTTGGTGCCGGCTTTGCGGACGGAGACGTTCACGTCTGCGCGCATGGAGCCTTCTTCCATGTTGCCGTCGCAGGTGCCGAGCGCGCGCAAGATCGAGCGTAGCTTGTTGAAATAGGCCGCCGCCTCTTTCGAGGAGCGCATGTCCGGACGCGAGACGATTTCCATCAGCGCCACGCCTGCCCGATTCAGGTCGACGTAGGTTTCCGTTGGCGACAGATCGTGGATCGACTTTCCGGCGTCCTGCTCAAGGTGCAGGCGCTCGATACGGATCGTGACCGGCTCTTCGCCGTCCGGCTCCACCTCGATCTCGCCCTCGCCGACGATCGGGTCCTTGTATTGCGAGATCTGATAGCCCTGCGGCAGGTCCGGGTAGAAATAATTCTTCCGGTCGAACCGGCTCCACGTGTTGATCTGCGCGTTGAGGCCAAGCCCGGTGCGGATCGCCTGCTCGACGCAGAACTTGTTGATGACCGGCAGCATGCCAGGCATCGCCGCATCGACCAGCGAGACGTGTGCGTTCGGTTCGCCGCCATAGGCAGCGCTGGCGCCCGAGAAGAGCTTCGCGTTCGACGTCACCTGGGCGTGGACTTCGAGGCCGACAATGATTTCCCATTGGCCCTTGTCGCCAGAAACGAGCTGGTCAGGGCGGGCGGAGCGGACGTCGAGTTCAGTCATGGGGCCTATCTAAGTGCTTCGGCGCGCGCCGTCACCCCGGCTGCCGCGCGGCAAACGGGTGCA
>CALBST010000203.1 GCA_937967425.1 uncultured Caulobacteraceae bacterium | reverse complement strand
CCGGGCGCGTGGCGCATTTCGCGCGCGACGGCGAGCGTGTGCATGGGCTCTACACGGGCCGCATCCATCTCGCCGAACAGAGCTTCGCGCTGATCGAGCATGACCGCACCGCAACGCTTGCGCCTTGGCGGCCAGCGATGGACCGCGCGCTCAATCAATTCGTCGCCGGCCAAGTCAAAGGCATGAGTTTCGACTTCAAGTATGGGCGCGGCGTCGAGAAAGAGATCACCAAGGCGCTCGGGCTCGACATTGGCGGACGCGGCTAGAGTTGCGCGATGTTGCCCGGCGTTGCCGCATGTTGGCGCCGATAGCGCGACGCGGCGACCATCTGCTGATTCGATTGCGGCGAGGTGTCGCGACTTTCGCGCGATCAACGAGTCCCATCTGGTGCGCGTTCACGCAGCGAAGATCATCAAGGTAGCGCGTGTCACCTCCTGTTTCCCTGCGTTGCTGCTGAACGCGCGCCATGCGCGAATTCGCGCTTTGAGGTGCGGATGTTGACGCGCCAGCGACTCGATGTTCGCCTTGTTGCGCGGAAAAGCCCGGAAAGGCAGAGCATGCTGACCCCACCGCTATTGATTGCCGAGGATGATCCAGATCGGCTGTATTCGCGCAAGGACGCAGCGCGCTATCTCACCGCCCTTGGACTTGAGACCGCGCCGCAGACACTGGCACGCAAATTTCACGAGGGCACGGGCCCGCTCTGCACACATGTCGGCGAGCGCGCGATGTACCGGAAAGCGCATCTGGATGACTATTTCGCGGCGCAATTGTCGGCGCCACGGAAGTCGTCCAGCGAGCCAAAGAGGCCGGCACGCCAAAGCGCTTCGATGCTTACTTCTTGAGCCGCACGCCCGCGCCTTTGCCGGTGTCATCTGCGCCGATGAATTCAACCCCGCCGTTTTCCAGTGCGCGGCGCACAGCATCCACGTTTGCGGCACTGCTGCGCCCCGGGCCCATCGCCCCCTCCATCCGCCGGACAGTGGGTAAGGAGAGGCCCGCCTCGCGAGCGAGATCTGGTTGTGTCCAATCCAACAGCGCTCTGGCAGCGCGTATTTGCGCCGCCGTCAGCATGTCGTGATCACTTTATGATCGCGTAAGATCATTTTACATTGACTCTTCCGCGCTCGTCTGCGATACCAAAACAATAACGAGAGATCAGAGAGTTATCATGACTCGTCCGCCCGCCGAAACGGGGGCTGAGAGCCCGCGCCTGGCCGAACCCTCCCGCCGCTTAGTGCTCGCTGTCTCGGCCACCGCGCCGATACTTGGCGTTGGCGCGCAAGGCGACGCCTGCGCGGAGGCGTGCGGAACATGGCTCGCGCGTCACGCCGAACACGAGCGTCTTGGCAAACGCTGGCAGCAGATCGAGACCAAGCTCTTCAAGGAGCACAACTGGTCACGGCTCACGCGGGCTCAGCGCAAGCGCTTTCCCGAGAAGCATGAGATGGACGACCTCTACGATCGCATGGACGCGCTGCACAGTGAGAACGAGGCGCTACTTGCCTCGCTGCCCGCGATTGTTGCGACAACGGACGCCGGCATCTGCAGCAAGCTCGCCGTGGCCGCTATTGTTGTCTGCCCAGAGGATCATCCCGAAGCGCACGAGCTGATCTCGAGCGCCTTGCGAGACTATCGCGCGCTGCACGGCGCCTGAGTGATGGACTTGGGCTCGTTTCTCGCATTCGCGCTACTGCTCTCGCTCGCTATCGCCGTGTTGAGCATCCTGTGGCGTTGGCTCTTTGCACTACTGATGCTCGGACCGCCAACCTTCGCGGGGCTCGCCGTAGGTCATTCCGCCGGTAACGCGCTCGATAGCATCGCTGCGGGCGTCGCGGTCGCCGTCGTCGTGGCTGGCGTGCTCAGTGACCTGTTGCGCAGCGCCTTGCGCCGAGCGCGGGAGGCGCGCTGATGGCGCGCCTATCGCGCCGCAAGGTTGTCGCCGGCATGGGGTCCGTTCCGCTGCTGACGCAAGCCAAGCTGGCGAAGGCAACGGAGGCCGATCCGGTTTTGCTCTTGTGCGCGCACTATGGCGATCTGTTGCGCCGCCAGGAAACGCTGATGCGCCGCTGGGGCGATCGCGAAGCGTGGCTTGCCAAGCACCGCAACTGGTTTTTGCTGAGCAAGGAAGCGCAGCGCGCGCTGCCTGAGGCGCAAGCGCTCTACGCCATCGACGTAGAATATGAGAGCTGCGTGCGCGAGGGCGTGCGGGTGATGCGGCGGTTGCGCGCGGTTCCAGCGCTCACAATTGAGGGCGCCGCCGCAAAGCTCAGCGTCGTGGCGGACGCGATGGAGCCGGACGACTATCCAAGCGCACACCGCGTCCTCACGAGCGCGATCGCCGATCTGCGCGCGCTGGCGCGCCGGACCGCGTGACATGCCTCAGTGGCGCGCGTCGGGGCGGGTGTGCGCCGTGCGGCGCTCCGCTTACGGGCTGCACCTGGTGCTCAAATGCCGACATGTGGAGCTGTTCGGCGGGCGCCATCACAATCTCAGTTTCGCGCCATGCCTTTGCAGGGATCCCACGCTCAGCCTGCGGCTAGAGCGCGCGCTTCGGGTTCACGATGCCATGACCTTGAGCGGGCGCATCGAGCGCTGCGAACGGCCAATTCATCCGCTGATCGCGCACGATTGGGACATGATAGTGACTCGCGCGTCCGTGCCTCTGCTGCCCAATCTATTGCACCGGCTTTGGCGACGACCGGGCGGCGGCACTGCCGACGAAAGTACTCGATGAGACTCGCCTTGCTTGTACATGCTCGGGTTGCCAACCCGCGTGCACATCAGGCACTTCACCGCGCAGCAAGGATGATGCGCACGGCTTGGCCGACATGCTGAGTGATTTGATAGTCGGACAGCGTGTAGTCGTCCTCAAGCGTGGCGCGATATTGGTGAGGACCACGCACCAATGCGAAAAAGGCAAGCGCCGACGCGTTGCAATCCTCGAAGCTCAAGCGCTCGGCCGCAGCTCGCACGCGGAGATAGTCGGCGACGATTTCAGCCACGCGATTGGGTCCCACTCTGAGACATTCTTTCGCCGCTGCAGGGAACTCGCTGCTTGCCGCGCAGATCATTCTGAAGAAGCGCCGTGACTCCGGAGCCATGGCCCGGCGAAGATAGTGCTCGCCGATGCGCTGCAAGCCCTCTCGCAGATCGAGTGCAGGGTCGGCAGCTGGACATAACGCGCCAGCGAAACGTGCATTGCACTCCTCAAGAACCGCTACAAACAAACCCTCCTTGCTGCCGAACTGGGAATACAAGGTCGCCAGCGACCCGCCGACCTCGCGCACGATGTCGTTGACATTGACGCCTGCGTAGCCGCGCTCGCAAAACGCGTTCAGCGCAGCTTCCAGGAAAGAGCGTCGCCGGGCGATGCCGCGGTCGAACGCAATTCGAGGGGATGCAGGCGCTTGGGTCGGCATGTGCGCATCCATTTGGGAATTTACTTACCACAGAAGCCATTGATGCGGCTAGTCGACGCCCTCTCAGCCGTTAGGAGTGGTCGACACAGCGCTGTACAGTGTTGCGATGGCAATTAAGTGAGCGCCGACGGCGCGCACGTGGGCCCGGCGCGCAAGACTGGCCTGCCGCTGGGCGTCGATGACGCCGAGCAGCGTGCCCGCGCCAGTTTCATAGGCCCGCCGGCTCAAACGCAGATTCTCTTCTGCCAACACGAGACTTTGCCGGAGAAGGTCATGTTGCTCGCCCGCCAAGGCGACTTCCACATAAGCGTCCGTCACCTGGCCGAAAGCGCGCAGCACTGTCGCTCGATAGCGCGCGTCGGCCCGACGCGCTTCCGCCTCGGCGCGGCGAACTTCGGCGCGAAGTGCGCCGCCGTTGAAAATAGGCAAGCGGATGGTTGGGCCCAGACTCCAACCCGCCGATGAATATTGAAACAGAGTGTCCGGGCTGAGCGAGGTCTGAGTATAGTCACCGGAAAGGCGTATCTGCGGATAGAGATCGGCCACGCGCACGCCAATGTCGGCGGTCGCGGCGTGAAGTGCGGCTTCCGCCGCAAGAATGTCAGGCCGTCCACGCAGGAGCGCCGAAGGCACGCTTTGCGGCGTGAGCGGCGCCTCGAAGTCATCCAAAGCGAACACAACTGGCGCGCCAACACCCGGCGTTCGCCCAACGAGGATAGAAAGTTGACTCTGCGCTCCCGCAAGGCGGCTGCGCATGCGCGGCATTTCGGATGCATCCTGCGCAAGTTGACTTTGCGCTCGGATACGATCGAGGTTGGCGACGGCTCCCGCCGCCAGCGCCCGCTCTACAAGATCGAGCGTCTGTGCGTCGTCTTCAACGATGCGCTCGATCGCCTCTAATTCAGCGCGCGCGACGGCGATTTCGATCGCTGTCGCCGTGATGTCCGCCGCAAGCGTAAGCCGGGCGGCATGGCTGCGGAAAAACTCGGCTTCAAGCCGCGCAACGGCGGACTCGCGCGCACGGCGCTGCCCGCCGAAGAGATCAAGGTCGTAACTCACACCGAGGCCGGCCGTGTAGCGCGACACTTCGACGGTCGGGAACCCTTCAAAGCCAAAGGCGGCGGCGTTGACGCGGGCGCGCTCACCGCCCGTCACAGCATCAATCCTTGGGAAGGCGCCCCCAAACGCCGCGTCTCGCGCGGCATGGGCCGTATCGAGAGCCGCATCGGCCTCAGCGACCGATGGACTGTTGCGCAGGGCTTCGTCCACCAATGCGTCGAGCTGCGAAGCCCCAAACGCACTCCACCAGCGCTCACCGACGTGCCTCTCGTCGCCCGTTGTGCCAGCTTCAGGAAAGTGTGGAGGCATCTCTACCTGCGGCGGCGCAAACTGCGGGCCAACCGATGCGCATCCCGACAAGGCTGTCGTCGTGGCCAGCAGCAGCCCAAACGCGGTCTTACTCCAACGCATGCGAAGCTCCCGATGGCGGCGCACTGCGCACAGGGCGCAAGCAGAAAGCTCTAAGCACGCAGGCGCCAAGCGAAGCCGCCGGCATCACAGCCGATGCGCTTCCAGCGCTAGTCCATTGCATGGACGCCTCCGGACTGCGGCACTCCGCGCACCGGCCGCATCAGAAACGCGAGCGGGGTGGCCACGATCGTCAAGATCATGATGAGGTGAAAATCGCTGACGTACGACACCATGGCCGCTTGACGCGCCACTTCGGGAACCCAAGCGAGCATCTCTTCCATGCCACCCGCCGGCTGCACACTGTTCAACGCCGGATTGTCCGGCCGAACATTCTGGATGAGCTCGGAATAGGAGGCCTGCATGTTGATCAAGAACAGCGCCTGCATCACGGAAATCCCAACGGAAGAGCCGATGTTGCGGACGAGCGTGGTGAGCGATGCGCCTTCGGTGCGGAGTTCCCCCGGCACAGTGGCGAAAGCCAGCGTGTTGGAAGGTATGAAGACGAGCCCGAGCCCGAATCCTTGAATGACGCTTGAGACGACAATGAGGGTCTCATCCATCTGCAGGTTGAACAGGGTCATCTGCCATGCGGCCAGCGCGTTCAACGCAAAACCCATCGCCATAATGATGCGCGGATCCATCAGCACAACGAGCCTGGCGACGACAATCATGCTGACGAACATGCCGATGCCGCGCGGCATAGTGATGAGCCCAGCTTCGATCACCGGATAGCCCATGAGATTCTGCATAAGCGGAGGAAGCAGCGCCAACGACGCATACATGAGCATGCCGATGACGAAACTCGCCATGGCGCCCATCACGAAGTTGGCGTCGGTGAGAAGCCGCATATCGAAAAACGGATGCTTGGCGGTCAACGTGTGCAGAGCGAAGACATAGAGGCCGCCACACGCGAGCACGGCTTGAATGCGGATTTCCCAGGATTGAAACCAGTCTTCCCCAGGCCCGCGATCGAGCATGAGTTGCAGGGCCGCGATAAAAATCGACAGCGCGGCGAAGCCAAGAAAGTCGAATCGCGGCGGTTTCAGCAGCGGCGCTTTTGGAAGAAAAGCGAACACACCAAGAAACGCGAGCACACCCACCGGCAGATTGATGAGGAACACCCATCGCCAGTTCAGAGTCTCCGTGATCAGCCCGCCTAGCGCAGGGCCAATGATCGGGCCCAACATGATTCCAGCGCCGAAGACAGCCATCGCCTGCGCATGGCGTTCCGGCGGATTGATGTCGAACAGGATCGCCTGCGAGACCGGAATGAAGGCGGCCCCGCCGATGCCTTGCAGCACCCGAAACAGGATCATTTGCTCCAGGTTTTGAGCCAGACCACAAGCAACCGAGGCAAGTGTAAACACCACGATAGACGCCAACATGAGCCGCCGACGACCCACGCGGATAGCCACCCAGCCGACCAGAGGGGTCGCGAGCGCTTGCGCCACGATGAAGGATGTCAGCACCCAAGTGATCTGATCGAGCCCCGCCGAGAGCCCCCCTTGCATGTGCGGCAGCGCCACGTTCGCGATGGTGCTGTCGATCATGAACATCGCGCTGGCGAGCATGATCGAAATTGTCAGCGGGAGGCGCTGAATATCGCCGTGTGCCGAAGCCTCCGCCACGATCACCGCCCCCGCAAACGATCCGGTGTCGAACGGGTGTCGACACGAACGTGCGCGCTGAGGCCAGCGCGCAAAATCAGCTCCTCGGGCGGGTCGACAAGTTCAAGCCGCACGGGCACGCGCTGCGTGACCTTGACCCAATTGCCCGTCGCGTTCTGAGCAGGCAGTGGCGAAAACACAGCGCCCGTGCCAGGACTGAAGCTGACGACCCGCGCTTCGAAGTGGCGACCTCCGAATGTGTCGATCCGGATGCGCGCCAGTTGGCCGGGTTGCATGTTGCGAATCTGGTTCTCCTTGAAATTCGCTTCAACCCACGGCGTTCCCCCAATCAACCAGAACAACGGCTGACCCGCATTGACGAACGTTCCCACCTGGACTTGATCCACACGTGTCACAACCCCGTCCTGCGGCGCGATCACTTCGGTATACGAAAGCGCTAGCCTCGCGCGCTCAAGGCGCGCGGCGGCTTCGCGAACGGCGGCGTGCTCCTCAACGTCCACGTTAGCGTCGCCGCCGAGCGCGGCGAGAGACGCCGCGAGCGCTTGCTCGGACGCTGACTCCTGCGCCTGCGCCTGGTCGAGTGCATTCGTTGCCCGATCAACATCCTGTCGCGACGCTATTCCCTCACGTCCCAATTCTTCGGCGCGGCGCAATTCGCTAAGCGCGAACGAGAGCGCTTCGCGCCGGGCTCCGACGTTCGCCAGCTGCGCGCGATAATCCGCGCGAAGCGACAATACTCTTGCCCGCGCCGTGGCGAGCGCAGCTTCGAACTGAGCCACATCAGCTGCGGGATTGGCGCGGTCCAGACGGAACAAGACTTGGCCGGCGCGCACTCGCTCGTTTTCCGCTACGAGCATTTCCACCACGCGGCCGGTGACGCTCGTGCTGATCGGCACGCGCGCTGCTTGGACATAGGCGTTGTCGGTTTCCTGGAAACGCCCTGCCGTCAGCATCATCACAAGCAACACAATGAGCGCCGTCGCCGGCACGCCATACATGACGATCAGCCGGGTCCTACCGACTAATCGCGCCCGCAACCGCGCGATCAGGTTTGGCGCCGCCTCTTCGGCGTCCGCTGGCGCTTGGGCGTCCATCACGATGCCTCCGCGGACTCGCTGATCATGATCGCCGCCCGTTCGCGCAAGCGGTCAACCAAACCACGCAACGCTTCGATCTCGTCATCGGAGAAGGCGACGCTGAGTTCATCTTCAAACTCACGCACAATGTTGAGCAACGGGCCGACTTCAGCGCGCATGCGCGCTGACAAAAACACCCGCCTGCGGCGCGCGTCCGACTTATCGTCTCGCCGCTCGATGTGGCCACTCGCTTCGAGTTGATCCAGAATTTGGCCGACGCCGGCCCGCGTCAGTTCGAGAAGTTGAGCCAATTCGGTCTGACTGAGCCCATCCTGGCGATACAGGTAAGCAAGCACGCGCCAACTCGATCCGCGCAAACCTGCCACTCGCATGCGTCGGTCAAACGCCCCGCGCATAAGCCGGGTGGCTTCGGCAATCGCAAAACCCAATCCCGCCAAACGCGTCTCCACCAACTCGGCCTCAGTTAGGGCGCGCACGCGCATGATCTTGCCTCCCAGTTACGAACTCTGTAAAGCGCTTTACTATAATCTGATTTCCAAAAGAAGCGCTTAACGCCGATGGTCCCTGAAAATGTTCGCTTCGCCGGCGCAGAAGGCGTTGAGCTGCGGGGCGATTGTCGGGGGAGTGGAGCACGCGGAACGGTCCTGCTCGCCCACGGCGCAGGCCAAACGCGCCACGCCTGGGCTGGCGCTGCGATGCGCCTTGCCGGACAGGACTGGCGAGTCGTTTCACTGGACTTACGGGGGCATGGGGAGAGCGGCTGGTCCGCGAGCGGGAATTATCGCCTCGGTGCATTCGCGAATGATCTCGCGACAGTCGGCAAAGCCCTCACTGCGAACACACGGCGCCCGCACCTCGTGGGCGCATCGCTCGGCGGCTTGGCGGGGCTCATGGTCGAGACCCATGTGGCACCAGGTGTTTTCGCGTCTCTCACACTTGTCGACATAGTCCCGCAGATGGACGCGAGCGGCGTAGAACGGATCATGTCATTCATGACCGAGCATGCCGATGACGGATTTTCCAGCGTCGAGCAGGCGAGCGCATTGATATCCGCCTATCTGCCGCATCGGCCGAAGCCTCGGGACCTCAGCGGCCTATCGAAAAACCTCCGCCTAGACGCAGATGGACGTTATCGTTGGCATTGGGACCCACGATTTGTCGCAAGCGTTCGCGAAACACGACAACAGCACAATCTCGCAGAATTTGAACAAAGACTTACGGGGCTGACACTTCCGCTGCACCTCGTCAGAGGACGCATGAGCGAACTCGTGCCCGAGCACGCCGTGCGGTCCTTCCTGGCGGCCGCGCCCAGCGCACACTTCAGCGACATTGCAGACGCGGGCCATATGGTTGCCGGAGATCGCAACGATGCCTTCTGCGAAGCCGTGGCGGACTTTCTGTCACGGCTTGATGACGAGCACTAATCGCTCCTTGCGTCGCCCTTGCGCGCAACGCCTGGAAGCGCCCCAAGGTGATCACGCAAGCGATCAACCAGCTTAGCCAGTATCGCCAAATCTTTCTCGTTGAAGGTTTCGAAGCACTCGGCCTCAATTGCGCGTGACGCGAGCATGAGTTCCTCCACCTTCGTGTGCGATTGCGGACTGAGGTAGACCCCCCAGGAGCGGCGATCAGAGGGGTCGGGACGACGTTCTACGAAGCCGCTCGCTTCCAGCCGATCGATCATCTGGCCGATGGCGGGTCGGCTGACTTCCAAAAGATCCGCCAGTCTGGTCTGCGTCAATCCGTCTTCGCGATAGAGATAGGCGAGCACGCGCCAACTGGCGCCACTCAACCCCTTCCCGCTTAAGCGTGCATCATAGATTGTTCGCAGAAGGCGCGTCACGTCCGCCAGCGCAAAACCCAACAAAGCCTGTGGCGACAATGCCTCATGCTCGAAAACGCGCGCCTTGCCGCCGGGTCTAGGACTTGCCGGGCGTCGCGACATATGTAAACTGCCTCATTGTAAAGACCTTTAATAACCTCGGACGCACGCGCGAACCGGGGACGAGGGGGGATTGTCATGAGAACAAAGTCAACACTCGCGCTCCTATCAGGCGTGTCGCTCGCTGCTTTCGGGGCGTTCAGCCCAGCTTTCGCACAAGAAGAGCCAGAGGCGTCCGAAGAAATCGTCGTCACCGCGACGGGCCGCACCGCAGCCCTCCAAGACGTTCCACTCGGCGTCACGGCAGTCAGCGGCGAACAGCTCACAAATGCCGGCGTCCAAGACCTGCGCGATGTCACTCAGCTCGCGCCATCGTTTCAACTCGGCACGGGCCAATCAATCGCTGCAAGTACGGCGCGCATCCGGGGCATCGGCACCGGAGGCGACAATGTCGGTTTCGAGTCGGCCGTGGGCATCTTTATCGACGGCGTTTATCGCGCGCGCGCGGGCGCGGCGCTTGCCGACCTGCCAGACGTGGAGCGCATTGAGGTGCTGCGGGGACCGCAAGGGACTTTGTTCGGACGAAACACGTCCGCAGGTGCGATCAGCGTAGTCTCAGCGGGCCCCGACTACGAGCCGGGCATGTATATCGAAGGCATGTTCGGCCTTGACGATTTGGAAGAGGCTGGGCTGCGCACGGGCGTCAACATCCCTGTAAATGATAGCCTGGCGTTCCGGCTGGATGGCGCGATCAGAGCACGCTCGGGCTACATCACAGACTTGATTTCCGGAGACGACCTCAACACGCGCGACCGCTGGACGGCGCGGGGGCAAATGGAATGGGATATCAGTCCAGACGCAACGTTGCGGGTCATCATTGACGCCTCCGAAGCAGACGAGGTCTGCTGCGGTGTGACGCCGTTCATCTATGGCTCCACTCAAGGGGCGGTGACCGCAATCGTCGGGCCTGCGGGCACGCCGGCGATCAATCCCGAGGGACGTTTCATGACGGTGACCGGCGCTTTGCCAGGTCTGCCGTCACTGGGCCCAGGTTTACCCGCTCAACCGCAAACAAATGCGCGCGATCTTTCGGATGTCACCGAGGATTTGGGTTTCTCCGCCCAACTCGATTGGGACATTGGCGGCATAAACTTGACGTCAATCACGGCGTATCGCGATTGGCAGCAAACGCGCGGTCAAGATATCGACTTCAACCTCATCGACATCGCCTACCGTGACGGCGTCGAAGTGGGCGTCGAGAATTTTACCCAAGAGTTCCGGCTGCAGGGTGAAGCCGGACGTCTCAACTGGCTCGCCGGCGTCTTCTATTCCGATGAAACCGTCACCAACAACGACCGCATTCGCATTGGCGCTCACGCAAACCTTTACGCAAACGCCTTGGCGCAAGGCGGTACGGCACCGCTTGCCGCCATTGGCGGCCCGGCGGCCGGTTGCCAATTGTTCGACTCCGGCGCACCGAACGCTGAACCGGACTCAATCCCATCGTTCTTCTATTGCGTCAGCGACAATCCTGCGACGCCCCTCGTGTTCGATCCCAACCCGGCGCTCGCCAGCTTCTATTTGCAAGGCAACGTGGCAGGGGCAGGCCAGCAACGCGATGATTGGCAGGCCGACACCCAGAGTTGGTCGGTTTTCACGCACAACGAAATCAATTTGAGCGATCAACTCGTGTTGACGCTCGGTGGCCGCTACACGTCTGAGACGAAAGATGTCACGGCCGATCTCTTCTCCGTGTCGCCGGCGTGCGATGCGCTCCGCGCCATTGAAATTGGCACCGACCCCTTCTTCGGCGGCGCCGCCGACGGCGTGGGCTTCATTGAGATACTTCAATCCACCGCCAGCGCGGGCGGATTGATGAACATAGCGTGCAGCCCTGCGGTCAATCCGATGGGCAATGGGCATTGGGAAGGTTCATCCGAGGAGAATGAATTTAGCGGCACCGCCTCGCTCGCATATCACCTCTCTGACGACCTGATGCTGTATGGCGGCTACTCGCGCGGCTACAAGGCGGGCGGCTACAACCTCGATCGCCAGGGTCTCGCCCTCCGTCCGGACACGACAAGCGCAGCGACGCTGAACATCGAGCAGACCCACTTCGATCCCGAGTTCACGGACGCCTATGAGATCGGATTGAAGTCTACCGTCCTTGGGGGTACCACAACGCTCAATCTCTCGGCCTTTTACCAGCAGATCCACGACTATCAGCTCAACGCCTTCAACGGCTTCAACTTCATCACCCGCAACGTGCCAGAAGTCGTCTCCCAAGGCGTGGAATTGGAAATGTCGTCGAGCCCGATGGAAGGTCTCACGATCAGTGGCGGCGTGAGTTACATCGACGCGTTCTTCGACAGCGAGGTTCGCTTCAATCCGCTGACTGCCGGCTTGGGCGCCAGCGATCCGAACGCCGTATTCGCCGGTGACCCGCTCGCGCTCTCGCCAGAATGGACCGCCACTGCGGCGATCGCTTATGAGATGCCTTTGGGCGGCGACATGCGCGCGCTGTTCTATCTGGATGGCCGCTGGAATAGCGAGTATCGCACGCAAACGTTGGGCCGCGATCCGCTCGGTCGGACGGACAACGAAGCCTACGCTACGTTCAATGGCCGTGTTGGCATCGGGCCCCAAGACGAACGCTGGTCGGTGGAATTCTGGGGCCGCAACCTGACCGACGAATTCTACTATGTGGGCGCCTTCCAAGCGACGCTGCAAAACACCTACGTCATCTATCCCAGCGAACCACAAACCTACGGGGTGACCCTTCGGGCTCGCTACTGATTATTCGAGCTTGGGCGGTTCCGTAAGACGGAGCCGCCCAAAACGGCGCGGTCGTGCCCTCCCAGGCCGCTGCGTTCGCTTCAAAGCCCCGGTTCCTTTGTGGACCGGGGTCTTTTTTTACAGGTTCTGGCCAAGCGCGCTGCCGGTCAAGAGGGTGACGTGGAAGAGGCTCGAAAACGACCGGCTCGCGCGCTCGGCGTGCTAATCCGGTCACGGTCCAACAGGCCCCCGACATGGCACCAGAGTTCGTGTCAAAAATTCGCGGTCCAACGCGCCGCGCGCCATTGTAGCAGTTGATGGCGGCGCGTGGACCGGAGCCATGAGGCGACAATTGTCCCTTCGCCACGCAGTGACCACCGGCAGTTAGATGCTGCCGTGGCGGCTCGGGCCGCGCGCCGCCCAATGCGAACTGGCGCCGGTTGCGCACAACTGACATTTGATCAGGACTGGCGCGTCCGTGCCCCTGCTGTTCAATCTATTGGCGCCAGCCTTGACGACCGGCCAGCAGCAGGGACTGATCACTTTGCGCCCGTGTCGTTCGCGGGAAACGGACGATCGTCGTACGATACAGGCTGAAGGGGGTCGCTCGACGATTGACGCGGCGCGCTGCATTGCTGGCGCAGATAGTCGATGGGTCGCCTTCCTTGTACATGGCGCGACTGCCGACGCGCATGCACATCGGTCCCTTCTTCTCGCAGAAGAGCCGCGCGAGCGTTTGCGCGGAAATCGCAAGCCCGAGATTGCTGAGATAGGTCGCTGCTTCCTTCCGCGATAGCAGGCGACTCGCGCGATGGCTGGAAGGGTCGGGCCGCAGGGCGTCACGACTTTAGGTCGACGCACCTGTCAGCGGCGTCGACCACAGGGCTGACAAAAGGCGCAGCCGAGACCACTCGGCACTTCGTTTGCGGGGCTCGCTCCGCATCAGCCTAACTCCCACTGGGCCCGGGCGTGGCCCTACCAGTGGTCTGAGAGCCAATACGAAGATCGGACCCCTCGGCCCTCCCTCATAAGGTGGGGCCCGCGCGCTTCAACTTCGCCTTCCAAGCGTCGATCTCTTCCTGACGCCACGCCACGGCACGCTTTCCAATTCTCACCGGCGCCGGAAACCGCCCCTCGCTGATTGCCGCATAAATTGACGATCTGCACAAAGCAGTTTCGCGCATCACGTCAGGGAGCCTCATCAGCATAACGACCTCGCTCCCCACTCTCATTCAGAGGTTGGGTGGCGTCATCACCTCTTGTGCTTTCATTTGCTTCCAGGTTCTTCCGCGTTCTTCCATCAAGGTGTAAAGGCGTTGTCCGGTGCTGCGGTGCCTGTAGCCCCGAACCTCGAAGACGGCAAATTGACGGCACGAGTTCGAGGCACTAGGCAAAGTAACGCGTTAAAACAGGTCGTTAGCGGACCAATTCGATTCCGGCCCCAGCACCACTCCCTGCCCACCCTTAATTTAGCAGATCCATCGGCTTCGCCGTCTCAT
>CALBST010000202.1 GCA_937967425.1 uncultured Caulobacteraceae bacterium | reverse complement strand
AGGCCAGCCGCCCGCACCGTGGAGGCGCGGAACGCTTGGTCGGGCACGCCGCTCCGTGTCAAAGCGGAGCGGCTGCTTCATGTTTGGCCGGAAGAGTATCAATCAATGACGACGGACTACGCTGAGCGCATCGCCGAGATCGATGCTTACGCGATTGAGTTGCGCAAACTCATTCCCGAGACAGTGGCGGCCTTTGGCGGACTATCCAAAGCGGCGCAGACGGCCGGCTCTCTGGATAAGAAGACCAAGGAACTGCTCGCACTCGCGATCGCGGTGGCCACGCGCTGCGAAGGCTGCATCGCCTATCACGCGCGCGGCGCCCGCCGCACGGGCGCGACCCGCCAGGATGTGGCTGAGGCTCTGGGCGTCGCCATTCAGATGGGCGGTGGACCAGCCATGAACTATGCGGCCGACGCGCTGCGCGCATTCGACCAATTCGAGGCCAAGGCATAATCGGGCCACGGCGAGCGCAATCGGTCCGTAGCCGAAATTCCGAGCGCGCCCCATCTTGCCCGCCGGTCTCGCTGCGTCACACTGGCGCTTCGAGATACCGAGGTTTGGCTCGTGCGCTGGCTTTCACTCGTTTTCGCGCCGGAGCTGCGCGCCTGGCGCGGGCAAATGACGCTCTGGAAGGTCTATTGGGGCTACGGCGTTCTCACCAGCGTCGCCCTCGCCGTGCTGTTGCTTGAAGCGCTTCACGAACAAAAGCTCTGGATGGAGCAGACGCTGCTTGTAGCACTCGCCCTCTACACGGCGTGGATTCTCATTGCCGTCTGGCGTTGCGCCGAGCATGCCAGACCGCAATGGCGTCTCTTTGCTCGCCTTTCGACCGTCGTATGGGCCGGCAACGCCCTCATGGTGCTCGGCTTTCTGCAACTCGATCTGGTCGCGCGTCTGCTTGGACCTTAAGTTCCTCCAATGCCGCGCGCACCGCGCCACATGGAGATTATCAACCCTGCGGCGGTGAGCGACCACGCGCCTAGCGCCACCCATACCATCGCTCCGGAAATGAGTCGCAGCGGCGTGAAGTCAGCCGCCAAGGAAAGACGCAGGCTCGCCAAGGCGTACATGCCGAGCGGAAACACAAGACTCCAGAGCATTGGCGTATAGATGATGGGGGCGCGGCGCACCCCATGCTTCCAGAAACCGAACAGCACGAGCAATGGAATCCACCACGTCGCCCACGCCCACATGATGAGCGTCACCCCGTCTATGAACGGGCGCATGGATTCAAGGAAAGCTATTCCGGTGTCGGTCAAGATGAGCACCGATCCAGCATTGGTGCTGATCGCCGCCGCGCCCATCACGACCCAAATGAGCGGGCTTACATCGTCCGGCTCGATGTCAAAGAAGAAGATGCGGTAGGCGAACAAGGTGACGAATATGCCGTAGAGAGCAAGACCGATGCCCCAGAACATGTGAATGAGCACAAGCACGCTCTGTTGGTGAGCGCCGAGATTTGGCGCGATGGCCGCGCCCAGAATGACCAGCGACTCGGTTCCGACGATTGCGATGAGCCAGCCGCCGTGGACGACGTTGGCCCCGTGCGCCGTATTGAGAAAGGTGAGGACACCGAACGAAAAATAGATGAGCCCTGTCCAGAGAATGAGCGCAAACACCCACATCGCCGTCGCTGCATCGCTCCAGCCGCGGAGGTTCATGCCCACGCCCAATACGTCAGTGGCGGCAACAGTGGTAAAGAAGGCAAAGACGAGCTTGGGGCTCGTGATGTCCGCCCAGAAGGCCTCTCGCGCCGCCAACAGGCGCAAGACCGTCAGCAACCAGAGCAATGGATAAGCGACAATGTTGAGGGCAAACAAGATCGCTGAGAGCGAACGTTGATCCTC
Organism: uncultured Caulobacteraceae bacterium; assembly: GCA_937967425.1. The sequence goes on along the minus strand of CALBST010000202.1, from coordinate 11,927 downwards.
AAGGAATAGTGCGTTGGAGATTATGCCCGTCGCCATGACGAGGGCAAAGTAACCCGGATAGAGTGTGACCAAGCCTGCCCGAATTCTGCTGCACAGCATCTGGCGACCTGCTGACTTCGTAGGCGGATCGCCGCGGTTCACAGCCTCTCACGCGCGAGCGCAAACGGCGCAGATCGAAGCGCCATGCAGGCGTCGATGGCCGCTAAGACGATCCGCAACCACCGAACCGCAAGCATCGCCTTCTCCAAGGAGCCCCGGCGCTTTAGGAGTTCGCACGCGCAAGCAGAGCCCAAAGCCGGGCGCTTATCAATGAGCAATATCAAGCGTGCGCTTGACAACAAGCAATCGAGACCCACCCCGAGCTCTAGGAGAGCCGAAGATTCCCATCGTTGATCGGCGCCGCAGCGAGAAGCGGCGCTTTGTCTCGTCCGCCGCGTCAAACGCGCGCCGCAGCGCCCTTATTGTGGCACAGCTGACTATCATGTCTTCAATCGACCGCGCAGACGAAATCGAGTTCAAGCGCGCACCGCGCGCGCTTCAATTCATGCTCAGCGCGCTTATGTCTTCGCCGAGACCGACGGGCGAACTCCCGCCAATCGCTGCAACGTGGCGTGAGCACCGCATCGATCGGCGCTCGCTTACGACATACCTTGCGCTGAGCGGATCGGATCCAGCCAGATCTCTACCACTACTCTATCCGCAGATCGTCGGCTTTCGACTGAACATGGTAGTGCTCACACACCCACGGTTTCCTCTGCCGATCTGGAAGGCGCTACAGGCACGCAATCGCATTGTCCAACACGCTGAGCTTCCAGTCGATGCGGTCTATGTTTTTCGGACCGAAGCCGCGGCGCAACGCGTCTACGAAAACGCCGTTGAGATTGACCTTGTGACAACGGCGCGCGCCGATGGCGTCCTCGTCTGGGAAGCACTCAACACATTTCACTATCGCGGCCGTCATGGGATCTCGGTAACGCACCAGCCCGCCCCGAAGCCGCCGTCGGCGCCGGCGGCCCGCGCAGTGGTAGCGGAATGGCGATCTCGTCCTGATGTCGGATGGACGATGGCGCAACTTACGGGCGACTATAACGGCATTCACCTCTTTGACTGCTACGTGCGCCGCTTCGGCTATCGAAGCGCCTTCCACCACCCCCAGCTCATCGTTGCCCAATGCCTTACGCGCCTGGCGCCCGCAGAGGACTGGCCGCAGAAACTGGACCTCTGGCTGCGAGGACCCATCCCTTATGGCGCGGCGCTCCGCCTTTGCGCTGAGCGTGGCGCGACGGGAGTCGTTTTCTCGTTGCACGTCGATGCAGACTGCCGTCCGGCGATTGTTGGCGGCCAACGTTGTGGTCAAGAAGAGGCGCCGCATTGAGGCGGAGCGCTTGCTGAAACATCAGCCGGATACGCCCGCAGAGGCGCGCGCGTAAGTGCTCATATCGAAATAGTCGCGCCAGACCTGAATTTGTCCTGAGCGCATCTCGAACACGCCACAGCATGGCAGGTCGACGTTCTTGGCGCCCATCTTGGTGCGATCAATGCGTTCGGCGAAGACGATATCACCTGCGCATACCAGATTGAGAATTTCCCAATCCGTGGCTGTCCACGGCTTGATGAAGTTGGCGATGAAGGATTCGATGTTGGCGCGTCCCGACACAGGTGCGAACGGCATATTGTGATAGACGCCATCTTCGGCGAAGTAAGATGCAAGCTCGCCGGCATTGAGACGCGACCAGGCAGCCACAAAATTGCGGATGATCTCTTCGTTGCTCGTCATGGCCTCTGTCCCGTTCGCCCTCAACATCGCACGGTAGGCGCCGCGGGGCCAACCGCTAAGGCTGTCGCGACGCCAGCGGCTCGAATCGCGCCTGAAAAAAGCGCAGGTATTCCGGCTCATAGGTGAGACGCAAGCCGTCAATCTTGTTCGCGCGTTCATGCACGCGAATTACAGCTTCGGCCACAACGTCCATATGAGCCTGTGTATAAACCCGCCGGGGGATGGTCAGCCGCACGAGTTCGAGTTTGGGCCGCCTGTTGGCGCCGGTCTTCGGGTCACGCCCAGCTGAGACGTTGCCGCGCTCCATCGCGCGAACACCGGCCTCAACATAGGTCTCGGCGGCAAGAGCCTGTGCTGGGTATGCATCACGCTCAAGGTGGGGCAAAAACGCCGCCGCATCGAGGAACACGCCGTGCGATCCTATCGGCTTTACGATGGGCACGCCCGCGGCCGCGAGCGCCTCGCCGAGATAACGGACCTGGCCTATGCGCGCGGCTTGGTGAGATTCCATGACGGCTTCGCGCAAGCCCTGCGCCATCGCCTCCATGTCGCGTCCAGCCAAGCCGCCATAAGTGTGGAGCCCTTCGTATACGACGGCCAGATTTTGCGCGCGCTTGAACAGCGACTCGTCATTCAAAGCGAGGAAGCCCCCGATATTCACGAGCAGATCCTTCTTCGCCGAGACCGTGGCGCCATCTGTTAGATCGCACATCTCCCGCAGAATGGCCTTGACGGACTTCTGCGCGTAGCCGGTTTCTCGCTCCTTGATGAAATAGGCGTTTTCAATCGCGCGCGTGCCGTCGAGCATGATGGGTATGTTGCGCGCGCGGCAATAAGCGCTGAGTTCCTTTAGATTGGCGAGCGAGAACGGCTGTCCGCCCGCCATGTTGACGTTGGCTTCGAGGCTGACATACGGCACTCGCTGGGCGCCAACGTCTCGCACCAGCCGGTCAAGTTTAGCGATGTCGACGTTGCCCTTAAACGGATGCTCGTTCGCCGGCTCATGCGCTTCATCTACAATCACATCCACGAACGCACCGCCCGCCAACTCCTGATGAAGGCGTGTCGTCGTGAAGTACATGTTGCCGGGGATGCAATCGCCCGGCTTGATCATGAGTTGAGAGAGAATGTTCTCCGCTCCCCGCCCCTGGTGCGTCGGCACCAGGTATCGGTATCCGTAGTGCTCCTGGATCGCCGCTTCGAGGTGATAATAGTTCTCGCTTCCGGCATAGGCTTCGTCGCCGAGCATGAGTCCTGCCCACTGACGATCGCTCATCGCCGCGGTGCCGGAGTCGGTCAAAAGGTCAATGTAGACGTCTCGGCTGCGGATCAAGAAGGTGTTGTAGCCCGCCTCGGCGATGATCTCTTCGCGCTCTTCGCGCGTCGTCATGCGCAACAATTCGACTGACTTGATCTTGAACGGCTCCGCCCAGCTCTGTTTGGTCATGTCACCCGTGGTCTCCGCTCCGCCTCGCCTGCTGCGGAGTGTGACTAAGGCCTAGCTGCGGGCGCCCTGGCGTCGAATGATGGTTATCAAGCCCGTGACGCTCAAGCCTCGCCATGCCCATCCGGCAGCGCGGGATCGGTGTTTTTTCAGGCGCCGGCGGCTTGAAGGATGCGGCCGCCGCGAGGGCGGCCGCGAGTCTGACTTTACGGGAGGCGGCAAACGCAGGTGGCCGACCTTGCGCCTGAACGCCCGGGACATGCCCTAGAAATAAAATGGAGGATCGTGAATGACGATTATCAACTCCAAAGAAAATACGCTGCGCCCTCTCGTCACTTGAGATCCGGAAAATACGTAGTCGCCGGCAGGTGTTAGCGGACGGGAATGAGCGATCATGCGCATAGCGGCTGGCGCGGTCACTGGCGCGCGCGGTCTGAGCTGCTGTTGTTGCCGCTCCAGCCGTTCATGAACCTTATCGTCCGTGACGTGTCAGCAAGGCATCCGAATTGTTCGACCGATTGGGCCGCCATCAAACCAGCCGCTTCATAATCAAGCCGCGCGATTTGCCGGTGCTACTCTATCTGAAGCCTAATCCGGCACGGCCGGTATTACGCGTCCTCCAGCCCGGCGCCCATCCTCCGCACGATGCCCGCATCACCGCTTCCTTTGCGGTGCTCATGCGCATGATTGACGCCGATGCCGATGGCGACGCGCTCGTCTTTTCCCGAGACCTCGAGATTTCCGACGACACAGAAGCGTCCTCCACCACGCTTACGCCCGCCACGCGTCTTCACCCAAGCCGCACTGCACCCGCCGCACTTTGCCGCCGCTGCAGTCGACCAACCTTCCTTGAAGTAGAGGTCTCTCAAGCGTCGATGAATCTCGCGCATAAGACCTCCGTCATCCCGCGACGCGAGCGGAATGCCAAGCCTGCAACGCTTCCGTCCTTATGAGCGTGCGATTGCCCACCTTCACTGCCGACACCTTTCCCTCTTTCATCGCGCGCCAGATCGTCGTCTTACTGATCCCAAGAGCGATCGCTGCCTCTTTGATTCCGTACGCAAGCTTCTCTGATGGCAACGCTGCGACGGGCGGCGGCGCTGGTGGCGGAGGCGGCGGCTCGGCGGGCTCCTCTTTCTTGAATGGATAGAGCTGAATCTCTTCCCAGAGGTCGACCGCCGCGCGCAAATGCTGCGCCATCGCGCTGACGCGCGCATCGCGATGCTTCATCTGCGCCCTTTGAAAATCGCCCATGCCTCTCATCGCGTTCCTCCTCCGCGATCATCGGAGAGCGCGTGTCTGCGGGCTAGTCCTCCATCCGCAAACATTGTTCGCGCAGACGTGGCGCAGTTTTCGAGCTGAAGTGTCTTCCTCCCGACAACGCTCGTTCAAGAGCGGAGGGGGAAACCATGAAGGGCAAGACCACCAAGCGGGATGACCGCCGGCGAAAGCTGGCAACCGCTCTCATTCTCGGCGCGATGGGCGCCACCGCTGCCGAACCGGCGCTCGCGCAAGACATCCAGCAGATCAGCGATGAGCGGATTGAATTCGATATCGCCGCTCAGCCTCTCAGCAGCGCCCTGAGCGAATTCGCGCGGCAAGCGCGCGTCAATGCACTCTATTTCTCAGACGATCTGCGGCGACTCCCCTCTCCGCAATTGCGTGGTTCCTACACACGCCAACAAGCGCTCGATCTTTTGCTTGCGCGCTCCGGCTACAACGGCCGCATCAGCGGCGGCAATCTTGTGCTGGCTCAGGAGCGATCATCACGCCCCCAGCAGGCGAGCGCCGCGAGCGGCGCTGAAACTGCGCAGACATCCAGTGCGGCGGTGAGCGGAACCGAAGACGAAGAAGAGATCGTCGTCACCGGCACGCGCATTCGTGGCGCTGTGCCCGCGGGGGCAAACCTGCTCACTCTCGATCGCGGCGACATCGAGGAGAGCGGTCGCACTACCGTGCAGGATTTGCTTCAGACGCTGCCCCAAGTATTTCCCGGAAGCCAAGGCGAACTCACCCAGCTCAACTCCACCGCGCCCGGAAACAATATCGCCCTCGGCTCAACCGTGGACCTACGCGGGCTTGGATCGGACGCGACGCTTACGCTGCTCAACGGCCGGCGACTCGCGCCTGCAGGCTTGGGCAATTTCGTCGACATTTCCGCCATCCCGCTCGCGGCGATCGAGCGCGTCGAAGTCCTCGCCGATGGCGCGTCAGCGACCTACGGCAGCGTCCTGGATCGAGGCGACGCACGGCGCCGACGCGCGCTCGGCGCAAAGCTTCACCGGTCTCTTCACAGTCCGCTTTGATCGTCCACGCAACGCCGACGCCTTGACGCACAATCCACTCGGTCTTTTCATCACCGAGTTCTCGATGTCGCCGGAAACACCGGCGTCCGTGTCACCGCGCGTGCAGCCATGACGCGGAGGTCTCTCCTATTCGCTGCGGTTGCATTGGCGTGCATGACTTCCAACGCAGAGGCTCAAACACCGCGCGCCCGCGCGATTACGCCGGTCACCGCTTTGAGCGAAGCGAACGCCGAAGCCCGCAGACGCCCTGACCCTGCGAACTTCACCGACGCCACCCAAGTTTACGACTACGCGCCAGGCGCGATCTACGAGGTCTATGGCGCGCCCGGCTTCATCTCCACCATCCTGCTGGAGCCCGGCGAAGCCATCGTGACCGTAGCGGCGGGCGACACCACGCGCTGGATGGTCGAGCAAGCCATTGGTGGCGATATCGCCAGTCCACGCGCCATGCTGCTCGTGAAGCCGACGCGCGCCAGCATCCGCACCAACATCGTTCTCGTCACCGACCGGCGTTCCTATTCGATCGAGGCCATTGCGGTCGCTGGACAAACCTATTCGGCGCAGACAGCTTGGCGCTATCCGGTCGACGCCGACGCGAGCCTCGCTGGCGGACCTCATGGCGCCGAACAATTCAATTTCGCGTATCGCATCCGAACCATTCGCGGCGCCGCCCCGCGCTGGCGCCCGGTGCGTGTGTTTGACGATGGGCAAAAGACCTACATCGAGTTTCCGCCGGCGATGGCGACAAGCGAGGCCCCTCCACTCTTCATCACCGAGCGTGGCGAAGCGGCTTTGGTGAACTACCGAGTTTCGGGCGACCGCTACGTCATCGACCGCCTCTTCGATGAGGCCGAGCTGCGCCTGGGTGATAGACGCCCAATCGTCGTGCGCATCAGTCGAGACGGCGCGCAGAGCGCGCCACGCGCGCCCCGCCGCGGGAGACACCCATGACCGCCGAAGCGCAAGTCGAACCGCCGCACAAAGCGGCGCCGCCGATCACTGCGATACGTGCGCCTGCGCCCAAGCCACGACGCTTGTCACGCAAGACCCTCATGGCCGGAACGCTTGGTCTAGGCGCGCTCATCGCATTCGCATTGGTGAACGGACTATCCGAGCGTGACCGGACCGCAGGCTCGGATGGTGAAACGCAACAAAGCCTCCAGACCGCTAACCCGCCCGAGAACATCCGTGAAGCGCCTGCCAACTACGATCTCGAAACGTTGCAGCCGCCCGAGGAAGACCGCGATTACTTTTGGGGCGATCACGCGCCTGCTGAAGCGGCTTTGGCTGCACCGAACGATGCCGGCCCCGCTACTTACGAGCCCGCGCGTCCCTCACCGCTTGAAACGGAAGCTGAGGCGGCGCGCATTTCTTCTATCCTGTTCTCCGATCGCCGCGTCGCGGGGCCGGCGAACGCGCAGAGTTTCACCGAGAGCGGCCGGCGCGCTCAATTCCTCAATGGTCAGCGCGGACGTGATGACGGCGTTCTTGATGCAACCTATGCGCCGCCCCGCTCGCCTTACACGATCCAAGCCGGCGCAACGATTTCCGCTGCGCTCATCACCGCGCTCAATTCCGATCAGCCCGGGCGCGTCATCGCGCAGGTGAGCGAAAATGTCTTCGACAGCGTCACTGGCGAGATATTGCTGATCCCGCAGGGCGCGCGGCTGATCGGCTCTTACGATTCCGACACTGCCTATGGCGAGCGGCGCCTGCTGGTCGTTTGGAACAGGCTCATCATGCCAAACGGGTGGTCGATCCCGTTGCGCGCCATGCCCGGCGCCGACGCCGCCGGCAGCGCCGGTCTAACCGGCGATGTTGATGCGCACCTCGGGCGCATTGTTGTGGCCTCGCTCATCTCCGCCGTGCTTGGCGTCGCCGCCAATGAAAGTGAAGACGAAGACGACGCCAGACTGTCTCAGAGCATCGGCGACGCCGCCGCCCAGCAAGCTGCGCAAACCGGATCGCGCATCGTCGATCGTGAACTCAACGTGCGTCCGACATTGCGAATACACGCTGGTGCGCGCGTTCGGGTGCTCGTCAGTCAAGATATCCAACTGCGCCCCTACCCGCCGTGAGGAAACAGCGCGACAAGGACGAGCGTTTGCCGCAACCCGATCTCTTCGGCGAAGCAACTCAGACGTCGCAAGCGGCGAGACAGACTTCGCGGCAAGCGCAGGCCGCTCCATCTCGCGTTCCTGCGGCCCCGCGCAGGACGGCCCGTTTCGTCACGCCGCCGCCGGTCTTACTCAAGGTTCGCGAAGCGGCAGCACGCCTGGGGCTTTCCAAATCGACGTTGGACAAATGGCGCTGCGCCGGCAAAGGGCCGCGCTTCATCAAATCGACAGCGAGAGCCGTGCGCTACGATCCGGCCGATCTGGACGCCTGGATTTCCGCACAGCGCCGCTCCAGCACGAGCGAGAAGTGAATCACCAGGCGGATGGCGGCCAGAACGAAGCGTCACTATCTTGCGGCAATGCGTAAGCGCTGCGAGACCGTGATACACCCTAAACGTCTGAAACAGCTGACGACCTATCCTGATCGATTCGGCGCATGGCTGCGCCTCGGCGCACTCGGCCTCGTCACGCTCGCAGCGAACGGCGCCGCGATGATTTTCGTGCTCTTCATTCGCGTGCCGGACCATAAAGACTACACCCGCGGCATTGGCACGCTGCTGCAGTGCGCCGGCGTAATGTTCGTCATCCTTGGCGTACTGATGACGCGCGCCCAAGTCGGCTTGCCGTCCTTGCATGGGGCGATCATTGCTTGGCTTCGTGGGGCGCCCGCCATCTTTCCCAAGGATCAATTCCTGCGCATGGACGGCGTGCTGACTGGCGCAACGGCGTTTGGCGCGGGCAGCGTTCGGACCGGCTTGAAGCTAAACGCCTCAGCCGACGAGAAGATCGAATTTCTGCTGAAGGAAATCGAGCGCCACGACGCGGCGCTTGAAGCTGCGAGCACGCTCGCGAAAGAACGCCACGAGAGCTTGAAAGCGCAGATCGATGCCGAGGCGGCGAAGTGGGATACAGACATCCGCGACCTCCGGCATCTATTGAAATCTCACGCGACCGGCGGCCTCGATCTTTCATTCTGTGGCGCCATTTTCCTCCTCGTTGGCGTCACGCTGGGCACGCTGCCTTACAGCTGGCTGGCGTAGCCGCGAAAGCGATCGAAGCCCGCAGGGCCGAGACGCGCCAAACTCGTCCATACCAGCGCGGCTCGGTTCACGAGAGCGCGTCCCGCGCGAACGCGCGGGTTCGCACGCTCACGAGATCTTCTTCGGCGGCTTTAGCTTTTCCAGCGTGTAGACAAGCGCATCAAGATTGGTCGCCGTCAGCGCTGCAGCTTCCGCCTTCGTATAAAACGGCCGCGAGACTTCAACATAGACACGCGGCGGACACCGCCGGTGCTGCTTGCAGAACTTGCACGACAGACGTTTCGCCAGATCAGCGACGCGCCCCTCTGTGCCGTAGAGTTTCACCAACTCGACCGCAGTGAAGAGCGTACCGCGCGCACATCCCGTGCAGCCGAAATAGAGTCCGCTCAACTTGCCGAGCTGGCCAAACTTCACCGGCACCTTCTCCTCGTAGCCCACGCGCCGCGCTCGCACTGCTGCTCGCAACGGTCGGTCTCCTCGCAGAGACCACTTGCACGCTCAACCAATTTGTGCTTGTTTTGTTCTTACATCTGGGGACCGATTGGCGTCAGCCAATCACGTCGAGACATCAGCGCCCTTCTCTTCAACGCTTGAAGAAGGCGCGTCTCATCATGGGCCGTCTCTATCTGACCGCACGCGAGTACGAAGCGCTGCTTGAAAAGCAGAACGGCGCCTGCTGCGTCGATGAGTGCGAAGCGACCGAAGGTCTGATCGGCGAACATTCGACGCCGAACACATGGCGGCGCGCCAAGCCCGACCAGCTCATGTGCGCGCGGTGCCATAAGGTCAAAACGCTTCGCGACATCAAGAACATTTGGAAGGTGAAGCGCCTCAACGGTGAAGCGCTGTCGCAATACGAACGCCGCCGTCGCTATGGCGCCCAGTTGCGCGGCCGGCCCTTCCAATCGCGTGACGAACGGCCCGGAGCTTCACGATGGAAGCGTTAGTGGTCGCCTGCGCTGCCCTGGTCGCGCTTGTGCTGATTGACGCCGGCTACTGGATTGCGGCCAGCTTGATGCGCTGGACGCCAGTTCTCATCGTTGGCGCCGCGATAGGCTGGTTCGCACATCGCGAGGGGCTTGGTTCCATAGAGGCGCTCGCAGCCGGCACTCTGGCGAGCATCGCGGTGCGCCACCTCCTTCGGCGCGCAGAGGAAGTGTGCGACTGGAACGAATAACCTAGTTGCCACCCTCGCGGGCGCCCGCGGCCCGCAATGCGTCGCCAATGCGGCGTCCGCCAATTCGACAGGTCGCAATCACACGATCGTACGACACCACACGGCCGTTGCGCCCACGTGTCGCGACACATTGCGCATTCTGTCCCATCGCCAGGCGCTCAAGCGCATCCTTGGCCGCCTCCCCACCTTGGGCGTGGAGCTCAGGCGCATTGAAGTCTGCGAGACGCACTTCGATCCAAGTCGAAGGGTCCGAAGAATTGCCGACACAGAGGCTGTCGCCATCGCCAATGTACCTAACCTGACCACTAAAGGTCTCGCCTGCTCGTCGCGGCAACGAGCCTTCGCACGGGTCAGCCCAGGCGACCACAGGGAAAGCGGCAAAGCAAATAGCAATGAGCCAAACGCGCATGCGAATCTCCGCTGCACGACCTTAGCTCAACTTCATGCGCGTCCGAAACGGATGGCGCGTAGAAGCCCGTGAGTTGTCTTGGTCCCGTCGCTCTCGCTCTGGGAGCCAGAGGAGAGGACAAATGGCTGTCAATTTGAACACGTCAAAGCGGAACAATCGCGTCCGAAACAGGAAGCGCCCAGGTCCTTAATCGGGTTTGGCAGAACACCTGATGTTCAACCCAAGTCCGCGCTTCGAGCTCCGCCAACTTCCTTTTTGCGCACGATCGACATCAGGTGCGCCTCCCACCGCTCAAGCGCTTCGCGCTTCTGCGGCTCGTAATCGAAGCGATTATAGATCTTTGTCACCTGCGGTCCGGGCGGCGTGTGATTGAGGATACGACTGATCACATCGCCCGAGATGCCGATCTCCGCCATCATCGTCGCGCCGGTCCGACGCAGGTCGTGCACCGTGAGGTCGCCGGCGCCCACATCCTCCCTCAGTCGAATGAAGCCGCGCGTGAGCGCATGGCCGGTCGACGCAATCAGCATCTTGCGACCCGCAAATGCCTGGTCAGTTCCAGTGTGCGCAAACCCCTCCTCCACAATCTTTAGGGCGAGCGGAGCCAACGGCACGACCTGCGGGGACTTGTTCTTCGTCCTGCTGCCCGGGATGGTCCAACGCTTCGCGCTGAGGTCAACCTCGGATTTGCTGAGCCCCGCGACCTCGCCTCGACGCTGTAGGGTCAACAGAGCGAGTTGCAGGGCCTGGGCGGTGGATCGGCCTTGCGGATTTTTGGCCATATCCACCAGGCCCCACCAAACGAGCTTCAATTCGTCCTGCGTGGCGACACGTTCACGACTGGCGATGCTGGGGCCCGGATAGCCCGCCAGCACGTTGCGCTCGATCAGGCCTCGCTGGAGGGCAAAGGCCATCAGGCCTTTGAGGGCCGAACACGCGCTGCGCGCTGCCCCTGGCCGGCCCGAATCCTCGATCTCCTCGACGTAGCGCCGGACCTCTTCCAGGGTCACGAGCCCAATGCTCTTCTTGCCGAACTTGGGGGTCACGTAGAGCCTGATCGTCGACTGCAGGCGGACGATCGTGCAGTCACGCATCCGCCGCTGCGCATCCGCCATATAGGTCTCCAGCACCTTGTCGACGGTGCGCTCACGGCGAATGGCATTCGTTCGCCGCGCCTCCTTGCGCTCCTTGGCGAGGTCGCGGCCTTCAAGCCGCGCGCCGGAGCGCACCTTGCCAGCGTAGTCGCGTGCGGTCTCAGGAAGGACGCCGGGATAGTCGCCAAGCACGACTTCAGTCGGGGAAGCGCCTTCTGGCGTGTAGCGTACCGACCAGGTCTTTCTGCCTGAAGGCATCACCATGATAGAAAGACCTGCGATCTCGGTGTCGAGCACGCGATAGCGACGGCCTTCAGGCTGCAAGTCTTCGATCGCGCGACGCGTCAATTTGAGCTTGTGGTTCGATGGTCTTGGCAACTGATACGCTCCACTGCATCCCTCAAATCCCGTTCCTGTCCCATTCGCTGCAGAGGGAGGCATAGGGACCGGTAGGGCTTGGTAGGGTTCAGCTAGTGAGGAAAAGCCAAGCACGACAAGGGCATGCGCCGCGCGCGCGGAAAAACCGCAAAGCGCCGCAAAATCCCGGAAAATTACTCAACGTC
>CALBST010000201.1 GCA_937967425.1 uncultured Caulobacteraceae bacterium | reverse complement strand
TGCAGCCGTTCGCGATCCTGAAGATGGACCGCCAGCGCGGCAACATCGTCGTCTCGCGCCGCGCCGTGCTCGAAGAGAGCCGTGCTTCGGAACGCGCCGAAATCGTCGGCCAGCTGCAGGAAGGCGAAATCCGCGAAGGCGTGGTCAAGAACATCACCGATTACGGCGCGTTCGTTGATCTCGGCGGCATCGACGGCCTGCTGCACGTCACCGACATGAGCTGGAAGCGCGTCTCGCACCCGAGCCAAGTGCTCAACGTGGGCGATACGGTGAAAGTCCAGATCGTGAAGATCAATCCGGACACCCAGCGCATCTCGCTCGGCATGAAGCAACTCATGACCGATCCGTGGGATGGCGTTGATTCCAAGTACCCGGCCGGCGGCAAGTTCACCGGCCGCGTCACCAACATCACCGACTACGGCGCGTTCGTTGAACTCGAGCCGGGCGTTGAAGGCCTGGTGCACGTTAGCGAAATGAGCTGGACCAAGAAGAACCTGCACCCGTCGAAGATCCTGAGCACCTCTCAGGAAGTCGACGTGCAAGTGCTCGACGTGGACGGCGAAAAGCGCCGCATCTCGCTCGGCATCAAGCAAGTGCAAGCCAATCCGTGGGATGCGTTTGTCGCCGAGCACGGCGTCGGTTCGATCATCGAAGGCGAGATCAAGAACATCACCGAGTTCGGTCTGTTCGTTGGCCTTACGCCGGAGCTGGACGGCATGGTCCACTTGAGCGACATCGCCTGGGATGCCCAAGGTGAAGAAGCCCTCACCCGCTTCAACAAGGGCGACATGGTCAAGGCGAAGGTTCTCGACGTCGATGTCGAGAAGGAGCGCATCTCGCTTGGCATCAAGCAAGTCGACGCCGACCCGATGGCTGACGCCGACTTCAAGCGCGGTCAGATCATCACGGCGGAAGTCGTCGATGTGGCGACCGGCGGCATCGAAGTGGCGTTCGGCGAAGGCAATGCGCTGCGCACCTTCATCCGCAAGTCGGACCTCTCGCGCGATCGCCAAGAGCAACGCGCTGACCGCTTCTCGGTCGGCGATCGTCTCGACGCGATGGTGACGGGCTTCGACAAGTCGAGCCGCAAGGTCGCCCTCTCGATCAAGGCCATGGAATTGGCCGACGAGAAGGAAGCCATTGCGCAGTTCGGTTCGTCGGACTCGGGCGCTTCGCTCGGCGACATTCTGGGCGCCGCTCTGAAGGACAAGAAGTAAGCATTACGCCGCTACCGGCGTCAGATCAGGGCTCGGCGGCAACGCCGGGCCCTTTTTCTTGGCCTTTTCAATCATCTGGGTGTTGACGTGGGGCGCTGGGCAGTCCTCTATCGCCTGAACGGGGAACCTAGGGGTCGCACATGCTGCGCTCAGAGCTGGTCAACAGACTGCAGGAAGAAATGGCGCCGCTGAAGGCGGCAGAGATCGAGCATGCGGTCGACGTGGTGTTGGACGAGATTGCCGTCGCACTGGCCCAGGGCGGCCGCGTGGAGCTGCGTGGGTTTGGCGCGTTTTCCGTGCGCAAGCGCGACGCCCGCACCGGACGTAACCCGCGGACGGGGGCGACTGTGAAGGTCGACGCCAAGAAGGTGCCGTTCTTCAAGCCGGGCAAGGAACTCCGGCTAAAGGTCAATGGCGGCGAAGAGCCGTAAGCCGCGGCCGCCGCACGAGGGAACCCGAGCCTTCGTCCGGGTGTTGTTCCCGAGACAGGCGGGATCACGAAGAAAATGAACACCGACGGTCCATCGCCCGAGTCTCATCAGGCTTCAGAGATCATGGCTGCGCGTCTGGCGGCCATCGTCGCCAACTCCGACGATGTCATCCTCTCAAAGACGCTCGAGGGGATCATCACCTCCTGGAACGGCGGGGCCGAGCGCATCTTTGGCTACTCCGCCGACGAGATGATCGGGCAGCATATCTCCAAAATCATCCCACCCGAATTGATGGATGAGGAGAAGGAGATCATCGCCCGCCTCACACGCGGCGAGCGCATCGAACACTTCGAAACAATTCGCGTCGCCAAGGACGGCCGCCGCATCCACATTTCGCTGACGGTGTCGCCGTTGCGGGATTCGACCGGGCGCATTGTAGGCGCCTCGAAAGTGGCGCGCGATATCAGTGATCGTAAACGCGCGGAGGAAACGCAGCGTTTGCTGATCGATGAACTCAATCACCGCATCAAGAATACATTGGCCACGGTGCAAGCAATCGCGACGCAAACCTTGCGGCGGGCTGAGAGCCCGGCCGATTTCGTCAACAGCTTCAACGGACGCATCAAGGCGCTGGCGCGCGCGCACGGTTTGCTGACGGGCAGCTCCTTTCAGGGCGCGCAACTTGCCGATCTCGTGCGCGAGCAACTCTTACTCGGCAACGAAGAAGATCAGCGCATCTCTTGGAACGGCGCTGCCTTGGCGCTGGAGGCGCAACCGGCTTTGCACCTGGCGCTGGTGCTGCATGAACTCGGCACCAATGCGCGCAAGCATGGCGCGCTCTCAGTCGCAAGCGGGCGCGTCAGCATCAGCTGGCAAGTTCAATCGAACAACGGGCGGAGTTTGCACCTTATATGGCGCGAATCCGGCGGCCCGCCAGTGAGCGCGCCAACGACGCAAGGCTTCGGTTCAACGCTGATCGAAAACAGTCTTCGCGCCTACAATGGCGATGTCACGCTGAGCTATGCGGAGACCGGTTTGGTCTGCGAGATCAATCTCCCGCTTCCGGTGCAGCAACATCCGATCGGCGTGCTGGCGCGAGACGCCAACCAACACGGCGCCGCGCAGGCGCAGCAGCGTTACGGCCTGGAGGGCCGGCGCATCTTGGTCGTTGAGGACGAGCCGCTCATCGGCATGGTCCTGACCGACTATCTGGAGGACGCGGGCTGCGAAATCGTGGGGCCAGTCCAGAACGCCGACAAGGCGCTCGAAATGGCGGGCGCCGAAGCGATCGACGCAGCTCTCGTTGACGGCAATTTGGCGGGGCGCCGTGTCGATCAGATCGTCGCCGCTTTGAAGGCCCGGAAAATCCCCTTCGCGTTCGTCACCGGCTACGGGCGCGAAGCGCTGCCGCAGGGGTTCGACGATGCGCCGATCGTCGAAAAACCCTTCACGCAGGAGCAGGTCATCGGCGCGCTCGAGCGCCTGCTGAACAATGTCGTGCCCATACGCTCGGGGCGGCGCGAAGGTTAGGCCTTCCTAGCGCCGGCGGCGGGCTTCCATTTCGTCCTGCTGTTGAACAATGCGCTCCCAAGTTTGCGCATTCGAACGGAAGGACTCGAGTTGGCTCCGCGCGAGTGACTCAAAGTCCGCTTGGTGCTGTGGCAAGTAGAAGTAGCTCGCAACCGGTTTGCGCGAGGCCACTTCCAAGAAGCGCTCATGCCCGGCGACGGCCGCTTGCGCAGAGGCAAGGTTATCTCGCGACGTTGCACCATTGGTGATTTGCATGAACTGCACCCGCGCCACGTCCCAATAGGCGAACGGCATATCTGGATCGATTGCGCGCGCCTCGTCGTAGAGCGCGATCGCCTCTTGATTGGACTCCAAGTTTCGCGCTGCGATCACCAGCATCGCAGCATCCCGCCGCGAGCGGCCGACTTCAATCATTTGCGCCAACAATTGATCGCGCGTCAGATGCAGGCGGCCGGTATTGAAGTAAAGCTCAGCCGCGTCGAGCTTATTCGGCACATGGCGGCGATAGAGTTCCTGGATCGATTGCCAGGCCGCATCATTGTCTCGCCGGACCATGTTGTGGATCCAGGCGTTGCGGAAGAAGTCCGCCGCCGAGCGCGGATTGCGCACGAGTTCTGACGATGAGGTGACATCGCGGATGGCGGTGGTGTCTTCGCGGATTACGGCGACATCCTGCTGGATCAAACCGAGTTGCGTGCCGATGCGCTCCGTCGCTGTTGTGCCCTGCCCGGCCAGCAGCAACAGCACGACGCCAACGCTCGCGAAGAGCATGACGCGGAAAGCGTCGCATTCGCGGCATTGAACGGCGGCTTCGCGCGCCTCGTCCGGCGCATCCGCCGCCACAGCGCCAATGCGCCCGAAGCAGAACCAGGAGAGCAGCCCCGCAAGGCCCACCGCCGGCCAAACCAGAATGGTCGGCGACGCGATGTTGCCGAGGAAGCTGGCGAAATCGCCCGCTAGCGAAACGATGCCGCCAACAACGGCGAAGAGCGGTCCGCGCTCTGGCCAGACCACACGCCACAAAGTTCCCAGCTTCAAGATCGCCCCCGAGTCAGCCTCGCTCAGGTCATTAGTTCTCAAATGCAAGCCGAGTGAGTCAATGTTGACGCGACGCGACGAAGCGTGCCACGCACCGGTTCCATCGCGCCGAAGCTGAGGACCCTCATGTCGATGCTGCAAGAGTTCCGTGAATTCGCTCTGAAGGGCAACGTGGTCGATCTCGCCGTAGGCGTCGTCATTGGCGCGGCATTCGGCACAATCGTATCCTCGCTCGTCGACGATCTGATCATGCCGCTGATCGGCGCCGTCACCGGCGGCTTGGATTTCTCAAATTACTTCCTGCCGCTTTCCGAAGCTGTTACCGCTACCACGCTCGACGCCGCGCGCGAGCAGGGCGCGGTGTTCGCGTACGGCAAGTTCATAACCGCCGTGATCAAATTCGGCATCATCGCCTGGGTGCTGTTTCTGGTGATCAAGGCGATGAACGCGATGAAGCGCAAGGAAGAGGCCAAGCCCGCGCCCGTCGCTGAGACGCCTGCGGACATCAAGCTGCTCACGGAAATTCGCGATCTGCTGAAGAAGTAGACGCGTGTGACGGCACGGGCGCGCACCGTGCCGCCACCTATGCGGATTAAGCGGCACGTGCGGCCGCATCCTCCCGTAGCGAACAATGCACACGCGTCCCGTTGCTGACGACGTCATAGACCGGCGAAAATTCCGGCCCCATCGCCATCAGCTCGCGCTTCTGCTCCAGTGACAGATCGCCCTCGATATCGAAGACGACGCGAATGTCGCGATAGCCGTTACGACATGATTTGGTGATGCCAAGCAGGCCGCGCAGGTCGAGATCGCCGTCAAAGCGGGTGCGGACGGCGTCAATCTTCATGCCGCGCGCTGCGGCGTGGTAGACCATCGTCGTGACTAGGCAGCCGGCGAGTGCGTGCAACAGATTCTCGACGGGGTTGGGGCCCTTATCGTCCGACAGCAGCACTGGCGGCTCGTCATTATAGAGTTCGAAAGGCGCGCGGTGAGCGATCACCTGCCCTACGCCGCTGAAATCACGCACCGTGGAGCGGTTGAGGCCGCCGTTCAGCCACTCGTTCTCAATACGGAAATTGAACTGGGCGAGCGCGGCGTCCTTTGTCATTGCGTCGATTGCCGCGAACAGGCCGGGGCGGCTCACACCATTCACTACGTCTTGCATGCGATATCTCCTTTTTTTGAACAGACCACTTGGTCTGTTTCACCCGATCCGATAAAACCAACCAGTTGGTATGTCAAGGGCGACTTGCGCGCGCCGCTGGAAAATCATACCTACCGGTCTGTTTTGGAGAGAGGCCGTGGCCGAAAAGGGCGAGAATACAAGGGCAAGGATCGTCGCCGCGGCGGAGGCCTTGATCTTGTCGAAGGGCTATGCAGGCGCCACGGTCGATGACGTCCTGGCCGCAACGGGACTGACCAAGGGCGCCTTCTTTCATCACTTCAAGAGCAAGGCCGATTTGGCTCGCGCCGTCGTGGAGGCCTATGCGGAGACGGATTTCGCGCTGTTCGAACGCTGGTCGAAAGAGGCCGACGCCGCCACCGATGACCCGTACGAGCGTGTGATCCACTTCCTCAAGTCATTCGAACGCTATCTCGACGGGCTGGGCGGGCCTTTTCCCGGTTGTGTGTTCGCCTCGTACACTTATGAGAGCCGCCAGTTCGGTGAGGACGTGCACGCGTACATTCGTGAACGCCTGAAGGCTTGGCAAAAGCTCTACGAAAAGAAGCTGGCGGCGCTGATCGCTGCTCGGAAGCCGCGCGAAAGGGTGAGCGCAAGGCAGCTCGCAGAGATGATCGTCACGACCATCGAAGGCGGCTTCGTCATGGCCAAGGCAATGGAGGATGCGACGTGGCTGCAGCGGCAATCCGAGCAGTATCGGCGTTACCTCAAACTGTTGTTCGCGGGAGAATGAGATGGTCGACGCGAAAATTTGCGGGATTACGACTGTCGAAGCGCTCGATGCCGCCATTGAGGGCGGCGCGCGGTTCGTTGGGTTCGTCACCTATCCGCGGAGCCCGCGCTTCCTGACCGTCGACAAGCTCGCGGCGTTAGCCGAGCGGGCGCGCGGGCGGATAGAAACGGTGCTGGTCACCGTGAACGCCGACGATGAGCACTTGAAGGCAGCCGTCCGCGCAGCACAGCCCGACTGGATCCAATTGCACGGCCAAGAGAACTTAGGGCGGGTCGCCGAGGCCAGGCGCTTTGCCCGCCGCGGGATCATCAAGGCCGTCGGCATCGCGACACGCGAGGATTTCCAGACGCTGCCGCCCTTCTATCCGGTCGTGGATTACTTCCTGTTCGACGCCCAAGTGCCCAAGGGCCAGGACGGCCTCCCAGGCGGCAATGCGCTGGCTTTCGACTGGCAGGTCATGGCTGGCGCCCAGCTCGGGCGGCCGTGGTTCCTGGCCGGGGGGCTGAACCCCAGCAACGTCAAAGAAGCGATTCAGGTATCCGGGGCGGACCTTGTGGATGTCTCCTCTGGCGTGGAAAAGGCTCCGGGACTAAAGGACCCCCTCCTGATCGCCCAATTCTTGGCGGCTGCGGAAGTATAAACCCTCGCCCATGGACGCGCGCCGCAACTGGCAAGAGCTACCCGACGCCGAGGGCCGGTTTGGCCAATACGGCGGCCGGTTCGTGGCCGAGACTCTGATGCCGCTGGTGCTCGATCTTGAGCGCGCCTACCGCGCGGCCCAGTCCGACCCCGCATTCGCGGCGACGATGGCGGATTTCTGGACCCATTATGTGGGCCGGCCCTCGCCTTTGTACTTCGCCGAGCGCCTAACTGAACATCACGGCGGCGCCAAAATCTACTTCAAGCGCGACGAGCTCAATCACACCGGCGCGCACAAGATCAACAATTGCCTTGGCCAAGTGCTGCTCGCGTTGCGCATGGGCAAGACGCGGATCATCGCCGAAACTGGTGCAGGCCAACACGGTGTCGCGACGGCGACCGTGTGTGCGCGCTTGGGCTTGCCGTGCGTCGTTTTCATGGGCGCCACCGATATTGAGCGGCAGAAGCCGAACGTGTTCCGCATGAAGCTGCTCGGCGCTGAAGTGCGGCCCGTGACGAGCGGTGCGGCGACGCTGAAAGACGCGATGAACGAAGCGCTGCGCGATTGGGTCACCAATGTCGCAGACACGTTCTATTGCATCGGCACGGCGGCCGGCCCGCACCCCTATCCTGAAATGGTGCGCGATTTTCAGAGCGTGATCGGGCGCGAAGCGCGGGCGCAAATTTTGGAGCGCGAAGGCCGTCTGCCGGACGCCGTCATGGCCTGCATCGGCGGCGGCTCCAACGCGATCGGGCTGTTTCATCCGTTCATTGCAGACGAGAGCGTGCGCTTGATCGGCGTCGAAGCGGCGGGCCGCGGCATCGACGATCGCTTCGAGCATAGCGCCGCAATCAGTGGTGGGCGGCCCGGCGTGCTGCACGGCAACCGCACCTATCTGCTGCAGAACGAAGACGGCCAAATTCTCGAAGGCCACTCGATCAGCGCCGGCCTCGACTATCCGGGCGTCGGCCCGGAACATTCTTACTTGGCCGATATCGGCCGCGCCCAATATCTCAGCGCCACCGACGACGAGGCGCTGGAAGCGTTCAAATTGTGTGCGCGCCTAGAGGGTATTCTGCCCGCTTTGGAACCATCGCATGCGCTCGCGCGTGTTGGAGATGTGGCGCGCGAGATCGGCAGGGATGGCTTGCTTGTCATGAACCTCTGCGGGCGCGGGGATAAGGACGTGTTCACTGTCGCTGATGCGCTAGGAGTGAAGCTTTGAAACTCACCAGGACCATCGCTGCGCTTTGTTTGGCCGCCGCGTTCGTAACGCCGACGCTCGCGCAAGAAGCCGCAGCGCCTGAACGGCTGCTACCGGACTCGCTCAACCTCGAAATCGTCGACGGCTCGATCGTGCCGGAGGATTGCCACTATCCTTCGACCATCACCGACACAGCTCGATTCGAGATCGCGTGCGTGACGATGCCGCGCATCATCGGCCCCCAGATCAGCTCGCAATACATCGGCCAGCTCGGCGCAGCCGGTTGGCATCAGGGCTCCTATGTGCCCGGCGGCATGACAGCCGTCCGCACCGATGAAAACAATTGCCGCCGCGTGCTGAACATCTTCCCGAGCGACTATCCGCCGAGCGAAGAGAACTCGCAGGTGACGGTGCTCTGGTTCGCACTCGACCGCACGCCACGCTGCAACGAGGCGCAGCCCGGTTGAGCATTCGCCTCGCCTCCCGCTTTGCCGCACTGAAACGCGAAGGCCGCGCGGGCCTTGTCGCGTATGTGATGGCGTCTGACCCGGACCACGAAACATGTTTCGAGATTTTGCGCGGACTTCCAGGCGCCGGCGCGGATGTCATCGAACTTGGCTTTCCGTTCACCGATCCGATGGCGGACGGGCCGAGTATTCAGAAAGCCGCACTGCGCGCATTGAGAGCCGGCGGTTCGCTGAAGCAAACGCTCGACCTCGCGCGCCGCTTTCGCGAGACGAACGCGGACACGCCGCTCATTCTCATGGGCTACGCCAATCCAATCGAAAGCATGGGCTATGAGGCGTCGGCGCAAAAGATGGCGACGTCCGGCGCCGACGGCGCGATCATCGTTGACCTGCCGCCGGAGGAAGACGCGCCTCTCCGCGCTGCGTTCGACGCCAGCGGTCTCTCCATCATTCGCCTTGCAACGCCCACTACAGATGACCAGCGGTTAACCAAGGTGCTCGAAGGGGCGTCAGGTTTTCTGTACTATGTCTCGGTGGCTGGGGTCACAGGCGCGAATGCGGCCACCTCGGCTGATGTGCGTGCGGCGGTGGAAAGGCTGAAGCGCGCGACCACCCTCCCCATCGCCGTCGGTTTTGGGGTGCGTGAGCCGGAAGCGGCTCGCGCCATTGCAGTAAACGCGGACGCCGTCGTCGTCGGCTCCGCTTTTGTGGACGAAATTGCCGCCGGGCCAGCGCCCCAAGCAGTTGAACGCGTCTTGCGCAAGGTCGCTCAATTGAGCGAAGCTGTGCGCTCAGCGCGTGAACTTGAAGGAACACCCGCATGAACTGGCTGTCGAATTTCGCGCGGCCCGGCTTGTCGAAAAAGAAGCCAGAAGACGCGCGCGAGACGCCCGACAATCTCTGGATCAAGGATCCGCTTTCGGGCGATCTGATCTATCGCGCCGAGCTTGAGCAAGCCGATTGGGTGACGCCGTCAGGCTTCCACATGCGCATCGGGCCGGACGCCCGCTTCAGGATCATGTTCGACGAACAAACGTGGCAGACGATCCCTCTGCCGAAGGTCGAAAACGATCCGCTGAAGTTCAAGGACGACAAGAAGTACGCTGACCGGCTGAAGTCGGCGCGCGCGAAAGTGCAGCGCGACGACTGCATGGCGGCGGGCTACGGCCGCATCGGCGGCGCGCACGCTGTCGTGCTGGTGCAGGATTTCGAATTCATGGGCGGCTCGCTCGGCATGGCCGCGGGCGAAGCCTTCATCGCGGCGGCGGAGGCCGCTGTGCGCCGCAAGGCGGCGATGATCGTGGTGACATCGTCGGGCGGCGCGCGGATGCAGGAAGGCATTCTCTCGCTGATGCAGATGCCGCGCACGACGCTGGCGATTCAGATGCTGCGTGAAGCGGGCCTTCCCTACATTGTCGTCCTCGCCGATCCGACCACGGGCGGCGTGACCGCAAGCTACGCCATGCTTGGCGACGTGCACATCGCCGAGCCGGGCGCCCTCATTGGCTTCGCCGGCCCGCGCGTTATCGAGCAGACCATTCGCCAGAAATTGCCGGAAGGGTTCCAGCGATCCGAGTATCTCTTGGACAAGGGCATGGTCGACATGGTCGTCGATCGCCGCCAGCTGAAGGCGACGATCGCAACGTTGCTTTCCGTGCTGATGCACAAGCGCGCTGCCGTGCAGGGCGATAGCGAGACCATAGAACTGAGCGAACGTGCCGCCGACGAAAGCGCCTCGAAAGGCAAGCGCAAAGCCGGCAAACAACAGCCGACCGCCAAAGCCGCGGAGTAAGGCGCTTCCGTTTGTCGTGGAAGATATCGTTCAAAGGAAATTTGAAGAGCTGTTCGGCCCTGAGTTCGGGCACGGCAAACCGTTTGATCGCGCGCCGCTCGTCGAAGCTCTGACGGCGCTGGATAGCCCGAACGCCAATTTACCCCCGACGTTTCATATCGCTGGAACGAACGGCAAAGGCTCCACGATCGCGTTCATGCGCGCGATCGCCGAGGCGTCCGGGCTGAGCGTCCATGCTTTCACCAAGCCACACCTTCTGAAGCTCAACGAGCGCTTTCTGGTTCGTGGCGAGATTGCCTCCGACGAGATGCTGATCGGCGCCGCCGAACGCGTACATCAACTCGCGCCTGATCTCACTCAGTTCGACGCGCAAGTCGCTGTCGCGCTGCATCTCTTTGATCAACATCACGCTCGCTTAGTCCTTTTGGAATGCGGCATGGGCGGGCGCGATGATTCCACCAACGTCGTCCCTTGGCCCACAGCCTCGATCATCACGCCGATCGGCCTCGATCACCAAGACGCACTGGGCGCGACTTTACCCGAAATTGCAGCGCACAAGGCCGGCATACTGAAACGAAACTCGCCAGCCATCGTCGCGCATCAAGCGGAGGCTGCGCGCGAAGTTATCGAAGCCGAAGCCGAACGCGTTGGCGCTCCCCTATTTCGCAAGGGCGTCGAATGGGATGCGTTTGCCCAAAAAGGCAGACTGATTGTGCAAAGCGAGCACCGCGTGCTTGATCTGCCGCTACCGGGACTACATGGCCAACACCAGATCGACAACGCTGGCCTCGCCTGTGCCGCGTTCCTTGCGCCGGGGCCGTTTACAATCAGCGATGATGCATTCGCCACCGGTGTTTCCAATGCGCGATGGCCCGCACGCCTGCAGCCGCTTACGCGCGGCGCGTTCAGTGCGCCGGTGCGCGCCGTGGGCGGCGAGGTCTGGGTTGATGCAGGTCACAATGCCGACGCAGCTGCGGCGCTGGCGCGCGCGCTCAACGATATGAAAGCAAGGCGCGGCGGCGAGAACACAGTGATCATCGGCCTGCGCAGACGCAAGGACGCAGCGGCGTTCGTAAGCGCGATCGCCCGCGGCGCCGATCGCATCATCGCCGTGCCGCTGGACGAGGATCACATCGCCCCCCATCACATTGCTTCACTTGCGCATCAGCTCGACACGCCCGCTGGCATGGCGCCTTCACTTGCGGCCGCCATGCAAAACGCGGCGCAGTTGCCCGCGCCGCGTGTGCTGATCTGTGGTTCGTTTTTGCTGGCCGCCGAAGCGTTGGCGGCGGAGAGCGCTTAGACGCTCTCGTTCAGCCACTCGACGATCTTCGACTTCGGCATGGCGCCGACTTTGGTCGAGGCGACCTTACCATCCTTGAACACCATGAGCGTCGGGATGCCGCGCACGCCGTACTTGCCCGGCGTCATCGGATTATCATCGATATTGAGCTTCACGACCTGAACGCGGTCGCCCATTTCGGCGGCGATCTCCTCGAGCGCCGGGCCGATTTGCTTGCACGGGCCGCACCATTCCGCCCAGAAGTCGACGAGCACCGGACGGCCGGATTTCAGCACGTCGGCTTCGAAACTATCGTCAGAAACTTTGGTGGTGGCCACGGGATTTGCTCCTTCGGAACCGTGAAATTGTTCACGCGATGTAGGGTGAGCCGGTTAAGGATTCAACCTCACGCGAACGTAGCGAAAACATCGTCCAGGCGACCGTCCGGCAGCTCCATCAGATGGGGCTTTTCCGTCCACAGCAGCGCGCAGGAGACGGTTTTCTTGGGAAAGATCGTCCGCAGCACTTCACGGTAAAGCGCGAGCTGCATGACGTAGGAATCGGGCGCCGCGGCGGCATCCGTCGGCGCCGGGCGATCGGTTTTGAAGTCGAGCACGATCACGCGATCTTCCTCGACGGCGAGGCGATCGACGACGCCGCGAATGGCTTTGCCTTTCACCACGCCAACGATCGGCGCTTCGGCACGGCTCGTTGGCGAGAACACGGCGGCGAAGCGCGCATCGTTGATGACGCTCAGCGCTTCTCGCACGAATTTTTCCGCTTCATCCTCTTCGACACCTTGGCGCGTCAACCACGCAAGCGCTGCCGCTTCGCGTTTCTCGGGCGCGAGTTCCGGCAAGCGTTCGAGCAAGCCGTGAATGAGACGGCCACGGCGGAAGCGCTTCTGGCCATCACCACGCGGCGAGAACAAGGCCGGATCGATGCGATGCAAACGAGAAGGCGCGGCGATTTCAATGCGGGCGCCGCCGCCTACGGGCGTGTGCGCCCAAGCCGGCACAATGATCTGCGGTTGCGGCGATTGCGCCTGCGCATCGGCGATTTGTGGTTTCCCAAGACGCAGGCCTTGGCCGAACGGCGTCTCGATCTTTTCCGCGCCGAGATTGACGAGCGCAAGCTCCACGTTCTCGCGCCAGCTCACGTTCGGCGCCTCGCCGCTCTTCCATTGCGGGCCACAGACGATGAGCCGATCGCGTGCGCGGGTCATGGCGACATAGAGCAGCCGCCAATGCTCGCCGAGCATGCGCTCCTTGTGGGCGGCGCGGGCTTCGGCGCAGGGTTCGTCATCACCCTTGGCGCTGAACGAGACGAACGGGCCATCGTCATTGTCAAACAACAGGCCATTATCAGGGGTGTCGCCCACATCGCCGGTAGAATCCGGCAGGATCACGACAGGCGCCTCGAGACCCTTGGCGCCGTGGACGGTCATAACCCGAATAGCGCCGGTTTCGGCCTCCAGCTCGCGCTTTATCTGTTGCGCATCGAGTTCGATATCGAAAAGGAAGCGCTGCAATGTCGGCGCGACGTGGTGCGGCAAGTTCAGCGCGCGCTGCAGCAGCTCTTCGAGCGGGTCGCGCGTTTCAGGGCCAAGCCGCGCGAAAATACGCGCCCAGCCGGATTTGCCGTCATGCGCTGTTTCCAGCGCCCAGCTTAGAAACGCGAACGGATCGGCGCCGCGACGCGCTGTGAGATCGCGTAGAAAGCTTTGGGCGTACGCATACTTCGCATCGGTGCTGGCGCGGAGGCGATCTATCAGAAGCTCCCCTCCGCGATCGTAGGCGAGCGGGAAAATATCTTCGTCGTCGCTGGTGAGATTGCACCACGGGCCCTTAAGCACGCAGGCGAGCGAAAGATCATCTGCGGGATCGAGCGCTACTTGCATGAGCGCCAAGCAGTCCTGCACGGCGAGTTCATCGCGCAGCACCATTCGATCGGCGCCGGCGACCGGGAGTTTCTCCCGTTTGAACGCCTTGATCAGCTCGCGGAACATGGCGCCGCGTTTGCGCACGAGTGCGAGCACATCGCCCGCGCGCATCGGGCGGCGCACGCCCTTCTCCCACACTGCCTCACGCGCTTCGATCATCGCTTTGACGTGCTTGGCGATGCGCTTGGCGAGCACGACGTGAGCACTGCTCTCGCGCTCCATATCCATCGGCGCGTCCCATGGCTCGGCGTCCGCAATCATGGGCTTAGGCGTGAATGGCCAGACTTCGACGACTCCGCCCTCATCGGCGCGCGCGGCAAGGTGCAGGGTAACGTCGTGCGCACCGGGGCCAGCGATAAGCGGCTTGCCCTTCATCGTCTCGTCGACGGCCTGCAAGATCTCCGGCGACGAGCGGAACGACGTGCGCAGTTCCGGCGCCTTGAACTGCTTCTCCGCCGCTTGAACGCGCCTTGCAAGGTTTTGCGACTCAGCGAGGAAGCGTTCGGGATCGGCGCCTTGAAACGCATAAATGCTCTGCTTGGGATCGCCGACGGAGAAGACGGTTCGATTGCGTTCGCGCGCGCCGGCTCCGGCGAAGAATTCGTTCTGTAGCGGCGTGATCAGATCCCACTGCGCGGGGCTCGTGTCCTGGCCTTCATCGATCAGGATGTGGTCTAGGCCTCCGTCGAGCTTGTAGAGCACCCAAGGCGCGGCTTCGGAGCGCTGTAGCAGCGCCTGCGCGTGTTCGATGAGGTCGTCGAAATCGAGAACGCCTGCGCGAGTCTTGGCGCTGCCGTAGGCCTCATCGAGCTTGAGCGCCAGCGCCAGCGCTGCAACCGCATCCTCGGCGCGCTCGATGGCGTTGAGCGTGTCGCGTGCTTCTTCAATTGCCTCGGCGAATGTGCGGACAACGGGCTCGAGCCAAGGATGCGCCCTCTGCGTTGCGGCGGTGACGAAGCTGGCGCGAAGGTTCCCCTCGCCCGTCAGGGCGAAGCCGAAGCAGGCGAGCATGGCGGCGGCGTTGTCGTTGGCCTCAACGCAATCGAGCACTGCGCGTAGGCGCTCGCCGGCTTTGCGATCGTTGACGCTGCCTTCGCACAGGGCGTTAGCGGCATCGCGCAGTTCGTTCCAACGCCAACGCGCCAGGAAATCGCGGGTGTAGTCTTCGGCGTTCTGGGTGACGCCGTGGCGTTCGCGGAGCGCTTGGGCGGCGAAGAGCTCGCCGTGATGCTTTTGCGCGAAGCGGTGAAACTCGGCGCGGCGGAGCGCGAGGCGATCAAGCAGGCCTTCGAGGTGGTCGCTGTAGAGACGCTTGGCGAAACGGCGAAAGGCGTCGCGCTGGCCGCCATCGGAGAGCGCGGCTTTGGCGCGGGCTTCGCCGAGCAACGCAGCCGAACGGGCTTCGTCGGCAATGTCGAAACCAGGCGGGACATTTGCCTCAAGCGGAAAGCGCGCCAGCAAGCGTTCGCAAAAGGCGTGAATGGTTTGGATTTTGAGGCCGCCGGGCGTTTCCAGCGCTTGCGCGAAAAGCGCGCGGGCGCGCGGGAGATCGGCAGCGTTGGCGCCGAGCTTCTCAAGTTCCGCGGCAAGGCTCTTATCGTCAGCAACGCACCAACCGCCGAGACGCTCGAACAGGCGGCGCTGCATCTCGGCGGCGGCGGCTTTTGTGTAAGTGATGCAGAGGAACGCGGACGGCTTCGAGCCTTCAAGCAAGAGCCGCGCGATCCGATCGACAAGCACTTTGGTTTTGCCCGAGCCGGCATTCGCGGTAACGAACACGGAGACGTGCGGGTGCGCGGCCTGTGCTTGCGCGCGCGTGGCTTCGGCGACAGCGTCGATGCTCATTCGTCACCCACTTCGTCAGCCCATTCCTTGCGGCGTGCGAGCAGATCGTACTCGTCGTACGGCTTCAGGAATTGCACGCGCGGCTTGGAATAGAAGGCCTGATCGGCATTGGCGTAACGGGCGAGCAGGCTGCGCAGCGAGGTCATCGCCTTCTCAGCGGCGACAACGGGGCCACCTTCAGCATCCACCACACGCGGCGCGGGCTTGGAGCCGCCGAACTGCCAGTAAATCAGCTCGGTTGGCGTCGCTTTCGGCACATTCTCAATCGCGCCCGCCATGAGCATCGCGGCCTCTAGCAAGAGCTGTGGGCTCAGGCCGCTGTTAACCTGCTCGTTCGATGGCGGAGAGCCGGTCTTGAAATCGAGTATCGCGACGTGACCGGGGCCGATCTCGATGCGGTCAGCAACGCCGGTGAGGATGACGCCATCAACGGGCATCCTGCCTTTCACTTCCCGATAGATCGTAGCGCCGTGCGAGCTACGCTCTGCGAACCAGGCGATGAGTGCGCTGATCGACGTCAGCAGGCGTTCGCGGTCGGCGGCGCGGCGCTCAGGCGCAATGCCGTGCCAGCGCAGTTCTTCATCGAGCAGGCGCGAAAGCTCGGCCGGATCGCTGCCGTCACCGAAACGTTCGATGGCGCGGTGAACGGCGGTACCGCGTTCCGCCGGACCGGCTTCGGCGCCGATGGGGTCGAGATGATCGAGCTTCAGAATGCGGCGCGCGTATACCGCGTACGGATCGCGAATCAACGTCTCGACTTGGGTGACGCTGATTTGCGTCAGGCGCCTACCTGCAGGCGGGCGCGGCTGCACCGGCTTGACCGGATTGATCTCGGCCGGTTCGTCGAGCTTGTGCGCGAGCGCTGCGTAGCGATCCGCCGACTCGAGTTCGGTCTTGGCCCCCTGAACCAGCGTCTTGAGGCGCCAGAGCCAGCGTGATGCGAGAGTCGGCGAGCCTTCGCGGCGGAGTGAACGCGTCAACACGACATTCGGCGCGTTGGCGAGCTGCGCGAAATCGTGCGCGGCGAGCCCGATGCGGGCGTCTTGCGAAGGAAGGCCAAGCTTCTCGCGCATGACGCGGGAGAGAAATGGGTCTTGCGCGGGCGGCGTTGGCCAAACGCCTTCGTTGAGGCCGGCGAGGATCATCAGGTCGCGGCGCTGCAAGCGCGCTTCGAGCAGGCCCCAGATGGCGACGCGCGCCTCGCCGCTCGCTTGCACGGGCGCGATTTGGTGGTCATCCATCAGCCGCAGCAGCACGCGTGGCGCCGCGTGCGCGGCGATGAGCCCAAGCTCGGCGCCGAACTGGTTGGCTTCGCGCAGCAAACGGGACGCGCCCTCGCCGTCACGGCCCTGCCAGACATCGTACTTGGTGAGGTTTTCGGCGGATTGGCTGAGGGCGTCTGCGAAGGCGGCGAGCGTGACCTCCTTCTGCGACATGATTGTCGTGAGTGGTTTCAACGCTTCCACAATCGCATCGACGATTGCGCGGGCGCGCGGCCAGTTCTTCACTTGGTCATCTGGATCGCGTTCGCCGAGATTGGCGAGATCCGCAAGTGAGTCGTGGCGGCGGGCGCCGCGCAGACCTTCGTGTTCGAGGATGGTGTAGCCGTAAGCGTCGCTGGCGACGCCTACGCGCGGGTGCTTCAGAAGTGCTGCGAGCGCGACGGGTTCGGCCGGATCGTGCGCGAGTTCGCAGAGCAGCGCTATGAGGCGCCCGGCATCGGTCTCGCGTAGCGGCGAGCCGTGCGAGACGCTGGGTTCGATGCCCCAACGCGCGAGCTTGGCTTCGATGCGGCGCGCGAGGCCAGCATCCGGCGTAACGACGGCGGCGTTTCCGGCAGGGTCTTCGAGTTTCTCACGCAGCATGAGCGCGATGGCTGTGGCTTCTTCGTCTTCGGTGGCTGCTTCGAGCAGGCGCAAGCCGCTCGCGCCCTGCTTGACGAACGCTTCGCCGCCGATCGCGGTGAGACGCGCGATCCAGTCGGCGGTTTTTTCGGCGGGCGCCAGCGCTTCCCGCATCAAAACGCGGCGGGCGCGGCCATTCTCATCTTCGAACTTCAACATCGGCACTTCGTGCCGCTCGACATTAAGAGCGGCGAGCGTGTGCTTCAGCGCGTATTGCGGGTGCTGATCGCCGATGAGGCGCCAACTATCGTTGTCGAGATCAACGTCGATGTTCGGCAGCACGACCACGCCCTTCGGCAGGCGCGAAACAACCTTCATCAGCTCGCGAGTTGTCGCCTGCGAGCCGGTGGAGCCGGCTATGATGATCGGTCGTTTCGGCGGATCGGCCTTCCAACGCGCGGCGAGTGCATGCCGCAGCGCTGCGCCATGTTCGGCCGGATCGCTGACGCCCTGCTCTTTCAGGTGCGCGGGCCAGAAGGTGGCGATGATGTCGAGAAAGTCCGCGGAGCTGGCCCAATGGCGCGCGAGATCGATTTCTTCGACGAGCTTTGGGAGCTTTTTCCAATCGACTTTTTCGACGGTCGCGGCGCTGTCCAGCAACTTTCCCAGTTCGTCCGCCAACGCGATAGCGCGGGCTGGATCGTCGACGCCGTTCTCAGCAACGGAGCGGCGCCGGATGAGCGAAGCAAGCTGCATACGCCGCTGCATCTTGTCGATCGGCGGCGGGATGTCGGCGCTGATCGGATCGGCGCCCCAGATGTCGGGATCGTCATCGGCGTGCGGATCGCCGAGCGGACGGATTGTCGGCAACAACGCCGCGCCGCCGAGGCGGCGTGCGAACGCGTCGATGAGCCCGCGGGCAGAGCGGCGGTTCGGCAACAGCACAAGTGCGTCGGCGAGCGCGAAAGGATCGTCGTCGCGCTTCAGCGCGGCGATCATCGCTTCGGCCAGGAGAT
This sequence comes from uncultured Caulobacteraceae bacterium, assembly GCA_937967425.1. Next base: position 827 of record CALBST010000201.1, on the reverse strand, counting down.
GAAGAAATGGCTCGGACGCCGGGATTGCGCGTAGCCGCGGCGCCGGGCCGCCGAACAGAGGTTCGGGCAGCCCGAGCGAGAGCGAACTCACGCCGCCCTCGCCAATCGTGCTTCGGCTTGTTCGCGCGCCTGCGGATCGCCGACATGCATCCAGAAGCCGCCGAGCGGCGCGCCATGCAGACGGCCTTCGCTCTGCAGACGCCGCCAGATGCGGGTGAAGCTGAACGGTTCGAGCGGTTCGTCATCGACGATGCGCGGATCGATGATCTGCGCGCCCATGTAGGCCCACGGCGAACTCGGCGCGTCATCGCGGAACCTAAGCGCGCCAGCTTCGTCCATGAAGAAGTCGCCAGCCCCATCAAAGCCCAGGCATTGATCCATGGCGGCGAGCATGAGCTTCGCGCCGCTCTTGGCGGCATTGAAGCTATAGGCGAGGCGCGCGAGCGCGGAGCCGTTCCACTCCTCCCAGACGCTATCGATGTTGCAGACGATGATCGGATCGTCGCCAAGCAGTGGCCGCGCTTGGCGGACGCCGCCGCCGGTTTCCATCAGCTGCGCGCGCTCGTCGGAAATCACGATCTCAATGTCGGTGCGGCGTTGCAGATGTGCTTCGAGCAAATCCGCGAAAGCGTGCACGTTCACCACCGCACGCTTCACGCCGGCGGCGACCAGGCGATCGAGATTATGATCGATCAGCGTCTTGCCACCGACCGTGACGAGCGCCTTGCAGCGATCGTTGGTGAGCGGACGCATGCGGGTGCCGAGACCCGCCGCGAGCACCATGGCTGTATGCGGGATCATGAGCCCCTCTTATGGAGCGCCGGCGC
>CALBST010000200.1 GCA_937967425.1 uncultured Caulobacteraceae bacterium | reverse complement strand
GAGTCTGGGCCGTGTCTCAGTCCCAGTGTGGCTGGTCGTCCTCTCAGACCAGCTATGGATCGTCGCCTTGGTAGGCTTTTACCCCACCAACTAGCTAATCCAACGCGGGCCAATCCAAAGGCGATAAATCTTTCCCCTTTCGGGCACATACGGTATTGCTCCCAGTTTCCCGAGAATATTCCGTACCTTTGGGCATGTTCCCACGTGTTACTCACCCGTCTGCCACTCCCCTTGCGGGGCGTTCGACTTGCATGTGTTAAGCCTGCCGCCAGCGTTCGTTCTGAGCCAGAATCAAACTCTCAGGTTGAGTTGACCTCTGACTGGCATCGAGCCTGAGCTCGACGCGCCGTATTGGCGTTATGCGTTATTAAGTAACGGGAACCGACGCACATTCTGAGGCCCCCAAATCCTAAGACTTGGGACCTCATCCTGTAAGTCAGTTATAGTTCCAGAAAACGCATAACCGTCAGTGTCGCTTGGCTTGCGATTACTCGCTTGCCCGCAGCACACCGCCGCCTGCGTTTCCCTTCTCCAAAATCACAATGTCAAAGAGCGCCACTCAGCGAAAAAGCCCGGTTTTGGCGGACATTTTCCTGAGCCCGCAAACAGCGAACCGGAGCCCGGCGCTTGCGGGCCGAGACGTTTGGGTCCCGGCGGAAGGCGCGGTTTCTATTCGCGCCCCTTAGTGATGTCAACGACCTTTTCGCGCAAAAAACGCAATTCTCAGCATTTCGAAAAAAGCCAAGAAAATCAGCGTGATTTTTGCGCGCCCGGACCTCTGCGCTGTCCGCGCAAGACGTTCGAGAGCCGCAACGATCTTAACCTATCGATTCGCCTCACAGGCTTCAAGCCAAATGAGAGACGTCGATGGCCTGCGTAGATGGTCGCTAAAGCCGTGAAAACAAGATGAAAACAGCAGCTACTGCGCGGCGATATAGGCCTGCATTGCCGCACTTTCAGCTTCCGCGAGCGCAATCCGGTGCTTCACCAGGTCGCCGATCGAGACAATCCCGACCAATCGCACTTCATCGACCACCGGCAAATGCCGCACGCGCCGGTCCGTCATGCGACCAAGGCAATCGTCGATCGTTTCATCCAGACGAGCCGTGAAGACCTCGCGCGACATCGCGCTGGCGACATCATCCTGTAGCGCCTTGGCGCCGCGGCGCGCGATCTCGCGCACCAAATCGCGCTCCGAAAACACGCCAATTATCGCGTTTTCCGCGTCCATGACGACAAGAGCGCCAACCCGTTTCTCGTGCAGTTCGCGTGCGGCTTCTTCGAGCGTGGCGCTAGCGGCGAGCGTGTGTACGACAGCGCCTTTATCGCGAATAATCTGCGCAATCAGCATGGGCGTTTCCTCCTTGGCCCACCTCGATTTCCGTGAGCTTGCGCCTCACTTCCGCGCGCTTCAAGCGCGAACACCTGCTTTGCCGCTCTCTTGCTGGACGTTAAGCTCGCTGTGATGGCCGCTTACAAAGACCGCGTAAAAGCAGATCTCGATCGCTGGATCGGCGCGGGGCTCGTCGATGCGGAAAAGCGCGCGGCGATCTTGGCGACGATCCCTGAGACGCGGCGCATGGATGCTGCGACGGCGCTCGCATGGGTCGGCGCGGTTTTGCTCGGCATCGCGATCATCGCGTTCGTCGCCGCCAACTGGGAGGTGACGCCAAAGCTCGTGCGTTTCGCCATTCTGCTCATCGCATTCGGCGCGCTGGCCGGAGGCGCCGCGTGGGCCGCGCAGGAAGAGCGCCTGACGCTTTGCAACATTCTCTTAACCGTCGCCGCCCTCGTCTTCGCCGCATCGATCGGCCTCACCGGTCAGATCTTCGATATCGCCGGCGATCCGCGCAGCGCCGCTTACGGCGCCGGCGTCGCCGGTTTCGCCCTCGCTGCCGCAGGCCGCTCAACAGGCGCAGCGCTCGTTGGCCTCATCTTCATCGCGCTTGGTGACTTCACCGATAGGCAGTGGTTCTCCGGCGCCGAGTCCGAAGCGCCGTGGATGCTTATCGGAGCGCCGCTTGCCGCCTACCTGGCGCTACGCTGGGCCTCCGGCGCGCTCGCGCACGCATCAGCGTTAGCAATCATTTACTGCTTCGGCTGGTTCGCCGCGAAGACCGAAGCGGAAGCGAGCATCTTCCTCTTCCTCGCGATCCTCATGGGCGCGATGGCCGCTGGCGCGCGCTGGCTTCATGCGCAGGAGCGCGCATTCGCCGGTGTTTTCTATGGCTGGTTCACCGCCGGCGCCCTCTTCTTCTTCGCCGTCGCCGGCTATCTGCCGTGGTTCGGCGATGAAGGCGGCAATGGCGGCATCGCTCATCGCATCGTTTGGCTTGCGGCATCGGGCGGCGTGCTCGCGCTCGGCCGCTTCGATCGCCACGGCCTCGTCACCGCAATTGGCGTGTTAAGCATCATCGCCGCGATCTGCGCGCTGCTGAGCGATCTCGGCCTCGATTTGCTTGCGGCCGCCGGCGTTTTCCTTGTTTGCGCGGTCGCGGCGCTGATTGCAGGTCTCGTCCTGCGCAATAAGAAGAGCGCCGCATGAAGATCGCCGCGGCTCACCGCATCCTCGCCATCGCCGGCCTTTGCGCCGCATCCCTCATCGCGCTCGTCATCAGCGAAGGCTACGCCCGCAAAAGCGGCCAGGAGATCACCCTGCCAATGGCGGCAGTGGACCCACGTTCGCTGCTGAGCGGCCATTATGTGCAGCTTAACTTTACCGACCGCTTGGAGCCGGGCGAGATTTGTCCGGAGGCTGGCGATTGGGAATGGGTTGCGCTGCGCCCCGAAGGCGACATTCACGTTGCCGCCGGCGGCGCGGCCTCGCGCGAACTCGCGCAGCTCGTTGGTTCGCTACCAGTTAAAGGCACGTTCGCCTGCTCCCCGCCGACGCCCGCAAGCGAAGGCGTCGAAGCCATGCCCGGCTGGCTTACCCTCGATCTCGGCGTCGACCGTTTCCATATCAATCAAACCGACGCGCTCCGGATTGAACAGGTTCTGCGTGAGCAAAGTCCCGATGAAGAGACGCGAGCTTTCGCAATCCTTTCAGTCGGCCGCGACGGACGCGCACGGTTGAAGGCGTTGCTGATAGATGGTGAACGCTTCGATTTGAGCTGGCTCTAGCAGGTGTCAGCTATCAGGTGTCAGGTGTCAGAATGAGCGGCAGGCGATCCGTTAACCGCAAGGCCTGTGCGGTTCCGGCGCCTGACACCTGATCCCTGACACCAGATCAGTGGCACGCCCATTGCTTTCTCGCTTCGCAGACGAATTCCTGCGGAGCACACAACGTGCGTACGTTCATCATTATCGGCGCCCTCGCCTTCGCGAGCGCGGCCAACGCTGATCCGATCCCTGGCGGCGCCGGCGATTTCACGCGCGGTTTCGGCATGGGCTGGGAAAGCTTCGACACGCCGATCAACCCGTCGACGCGTGACGAGAACGGCAACCGCGTGATCGTCAATGGCCGCATGGAGATCGAAGGATCGCTCTCTGGCGGCCTTCAAGACTCGTTCGCCACTGGAATTGGCGCCTCGAGTGCGATCGGCAACCAACTGAACGTGATCACCCAAGGCAACTACAACACGGTGATCGTGGACTCCACCCAGATCAATAACGGCGACATCACCGCCGTCGTCGGAGACGATTAATGCGTGCGCTGAAAACTCTCGCCGTTCTCGCGGCAACGACCGCCCTCACCGCGTGCGTCACGCCGTTCTCCGGCAATGATGGCATGTATGCGCTTCCCATCGGCGACGCGCCAGTCACCGCGAATCCCACGGCCTACACGCCGGCGCTGGATTGCTTGCACAGCTATGCTCGCAGCAACCAAGTTGCAGCCCCGCGCATCGCCGTTGGCCGCATCCTCGATTACACCGGTTCGGTCTCCGAAGAAGGCGGCCGCCGCATCACCCAAGGCGCGTCGCTGATGGCGATGTCGGCCTTCAACAAAGCCGGCGCCCGCCTCGTCGAGCGCTTCGACACATCGGTCACCGAACTCGAACTGCGCTACGCCAATAACCGCCTGATCGGCCAAGAGGGCGACGAGAACGTCCGCCGCATCTATGCCGGCCAAATGCCGGGCTCCGACTATTACTTCGTCGGCGGCATCACCGAACTCAACTACAACATCCGCTCTGTCGGTGTTGACGCCCAAGGCGGCCACACCGACGCGCGCAACGGCGTCGGCAACATTGGCGGCCGTCTCTATGTCATGAACATCGCCCTCGATTTCCGCCTGATCGACACGCGTACGCTCGAAGTTGTCGACGTGATCTCGTACCAGAAGCAGATCATCGGCCGCGAACTGCGCGCCGGCGTATTCTCCTTCTTCGATGATACGATCGTCGACATCGCCGGCGGCGAACGCGCGCTCGAACCGGTCCAGCTCGCGGTCCGCGCCGGCGTCGAGCGCGCCGTCGTCGAAGTGATGAGCCGTTTCTACAATGTCACCGACAGCTCGGTTTGCGCCGCCGCCATCCAAGCCGAAGGCGATCCGATGGGGCCCGGCACGACGCAAACCGCGCAAGTGACCCAAAGCCCCGCCACCGTCGCAATCGAACAAGCCCGCACGAGCCCGGATGCCTGGAACGTGCGCCGCGACGACAACATCTCCACCGGTCTGCGCGGCCGCTCGTAAGAGCGCCGCTTCGGAGCCTGCTCATGCGCGCCGTCACTACCCTACTGATCACCACGGCGCTCGTGAGCGCTCCCGCCTACGCGCAGTCCAACAACCAATACCAAGCTGGCGATGCTACAGCCGTGACGAACGTCGAGGCCGATTGGGCGGGCGACGCGGGCGCCACGGCAGTCGCCAGCGGCAACGCGGTGACGACGACGCAAGAAGACAACGACACCAACCTCGCCAGCACCCAGCATATGGACGGCGACACCAGCGCCGAAGCCAACGCCACCATCTGGACCGCGACCGGCAATGTCGCCATCACGTCAGCCGCCGTCAGCAATGGCGGCACGGCCACGATCGCTGATGGTTCGAGCGATATTGACGCCCAGCAACTCGGCCACGGCGACGCGAACGCCACAGTCACGCTGCGCAACGGCTATTCGCTCAACGCCGCCACGTCCGCCTCCGCCAGCAACAACACAGCTGCCGTTTCGGCCCAGGACGCCGCGCTGCGCTTGCTGATGAACCAGGAAAGCGTCGGCTCCGTGAACGCGTCCACTGAGATGGACGTTGATATCGTCGAAGACCAAGCGGTTTCCGGCGCCATCGCAAGCGCTAACAATCTCAGCGTCGGCGGCGAAACCGCGACTGTGCTCAACGCCACGCGCCAGAACGCGAGCGGCGGCAGTGTTACCGCGCGCGTGGATCTCTATGCCGGCTACGCGACCGACGCGTCAGGCAACGCCACCGCCAACGCCAATTCCGTCACCATCGACAATCAATGGGGCTATGTGAACGCCGCGATCGAGCAAAACTCGAACGTCACGGTGTCCGCGGATTCCTACGTCACGCTCGGCAGCGACTTCACCGGCTTCGCCTCAGCCGGCGCCTACGGCGTCGGCAACCA
>CALBST010000199.1 GCA_937967425.1 uncultured Caulobacteraceae bacterium | reverse complement strand
CCTAACGCGCCATCTCATACAGAAAGTCGATAAAGCCCATCACCGCGCCGGTGACGCCCATCACTTTCGGATTTGAGCTGTCGACGACAAAGTACTCGTCCGGTGCATGCTGCGCGCCGCCGTGGCCTAAACCAAACTGTGCCGCTGGGATGGAAACCGGTGGTTGCGTGAACACCGAGCCTGGCCATGAACCTGCAAGACGTGGGTTCATCGTCGCCTCAACACGCGAGCGCCGGTAGACGGCGAGTTGGCCTTGCACCAATCGGCTATCCTCAGGAGTCTCTGTTGGATCGTAGCCGCCGGTGACATTGAATTCGACATCGTTGAAGCCGCGTGCGTCCAGGTGCGCGCGCACTTTGCGCTCGGCTTCCTCGCGGGTCTGGTTTGGCACCAGGCGGAAGTCCAGCTTCGCCGTGCCGCGTGCCGGCAAGATCGTCATACCGCCTGGGCCGGTGTAGCCGGCGACCAATCCCTCGATGTTCACCGTTGGCTGCGACGCCAAACGTTCCAGCGCCTCCGGCCACGGCAAGTCATCGATAAAGCGCGGCACGCCGTTGCGGCGCTTCCAATCTTCGGCGCTGGTGTTTGCCGCGTTCTGACGAATGATCTGGCGTTCGCGTTCAGTGAGCGGGCGGACATTTTCGAACCAGCCGTCGATCGCCGGCGTATTGCCATCCGGCGTCACCAAGGTCTGCAGCGCCTGCACCAAGCGCCACACTGGCGCGTCCACCATCGCCTTGTTCGAAGAGTGTATGTCGCGCGCCGGCCCGCGGCCCCAGCGTTCACCACTCGCCACCAGCTCCGCTTCGATAATGCCCTTTGCGCCGAGGTTGACGGTGACGCCGCCCGTGCTCGGATCTTGCCAACCGACGGGAATGAAAATGCCTTGGCTCCGCTGCAGCGCCGCCATGATGTCGGGTCGCTGTGCGATTTGGTGGAAGTGCGGGCTGCCGATTTCTTCTTCGCCCTCCGCCAGCAAGACCAGGTTCACCGGCGGCACGCGCCCCGCTGCGCGCAGCGCGTGCAGCGCCGCGAGGAAGCACGCTTCCGGACCTTTCTGGTTGACCGCACCGCGCCCCATGATGACGCGGCCCTGCGGCCGATCGACAATCGCGGCCTCCAATGGCGGCGAAGACCATTCCGCCGGATTGAACTGCTTCACGTCGTACATGAAGTAGACGCCGAGCGTTTTCGGCGCGCCGACATCCCATGTCGCGTACACGCCCGGGTGCCCGTCGGTTTGCACGATCTCCGTCTGGGTGAAGCCGGCTTCTTGCGCGAGGCGCTGCATATACTGCGCGCCTTCCTGCATATTGAGGTTCTCAGCCGCGATCGACGGGTTGCGGATCCAGTCCTGGATCATCGCCACCGTCTGATCCTTCTGGCTCTCGACCACGCGGCGTAGCGCGCTGCGGTTCGGCGTCTGCGCATCTGCGATCGCAGGCGACATCGCCGCCAACAGCGCCGCGCCCTGCATCAAGCCACGCCGGCTCGTTGCGCCATCCTTGCTCATGTTCGCCCCCTAATCCTGAGAGAGGCAGCATAAGCATCTATCGAAGAATGCAACTAACAACTCGCGTTTCCCGGATCGCTGCGGCCGGGAAGCGTGCGCTAGAGTGGCTTAGTCGCGCTTTCCAGCCACGCTTTGGCGTCGCCATCGAGCTGCGGGGCAATCTTTTCCCACACGCGCGCGTGGTAGCCGTTGACCCAGGCAATCTCGTCTTTCGTGAGAAGCGACTTCACGATGAGATCGCGCGCGATGGGCGCTAGCGTCAATGTCTCGAAGCCGAGCATCGGCCGCTCGCCGCCTTCGATGTCCGCCGCCGGTGTCACCACCTGCAAGTTCTCGATGCGGATGCCGTAGGCGCCGGTTTTGTAATAGCCGGGCTCGTTCGAGACGATCATGCCTGGCTCGAGCGGCTGCGTGTTCACGAACTTGGCGATCCGATGCGGGCCTTCGTGCACGCCCAGATAAACGCCGACTCCGTGGCCAGTGCCGTGATCGTAATCGAGTCCAGCTTCCCACAAACTCATGCGCGCCAGCGCATCAAGCTGATGGCCGGTTGTGCCTTTCGGAAAGCGCACGCGTGAGAGCGCGATGTGGCCCTTGAGCACGCGCGTGAAGCGGTCCTTCATTTCCTTCGAAGCGCGTCCGATCGCCACGGTGCGCGTAATGTCGGTCGTGCCGTCGAGATATTGGCCGCCGCTATCAATCAAGAAGAGTGAGCCGCGCGCGAGCTTACGGTTGGTCTTCTTCGTGACCCGATAGTGCACGATCGCGCCGTTCGGGCCCGCGCCGGATATCGAGTCGAACGAGAGATCCTTCAACGCGCCTGTTTCAGTCCGGAACGCTTCCAGCTTTTGGCAAGCCTCGATCTCTTGCACCTTGCCGGTCTGCCCATCCGTCGCCAGCCAATGCAGGAAGCGCGAGATGGCAGCGCCATCGCGTTCATGCGCCTTTCGTGAACCCGCGATTTCCGCCGCATTCTTGCACGCGCGCGGCAGGATCACCGGGTCTTGCCCGCGCACAATCTCCGCGCCGGCTTTTTTCAGTTCTTCGAAATACCAAGCGCTTGCTGTCGAGGGATCGAGTTTGACCTTCTTGCCGCTCAGCGCGCGCAAAGCCGGCTGCAGCTCCTCGCTTGGCTTGATCGCCACTTCGTTGCCGAGCCATTGCCGTAGCTCTGGCGAAACCTTCTCATCCGCTAGAAACAGATCTGCGGTGCCGTCCGCCCGCAGCACCGCTTCGCCAAGCGGCAACGGCGTGCGTGCGACATCGCCGCCGCGCACGTTGAACAGCCACGCGATCGATGCCGGCGAGGTGATCACCACTGCGTCGGCGCCTTCGCTGCTGAGACCATCACCCAAGCGATGTCGCTTCGAACTCGCGTTCTCGCCGGTGTAGACCTCTTGCTGCGGCACGACTTTCGTCATCGGGATCGGCGGGCGATCATCCCAAATCTCGTCGATTGGATTTCGCTCCACCGGCACGAGCGTCACGCCAGCCGCGTCAGCGGCCGTGCGCAGGCGATCCAAGCTGTCGGGGCTATGCAGTTTCGGGTCGTAGCCGATGCGCTGGCCTTGCTTGCCGCGCTCGCGGATGAAGGCGGGCACGCCGCCATCGACCAGATCGCGATAGGCAAAGAGATTGCCATCGACTTGGGCGCGGACCTGCAAGGTGTAGCGCCCGTCCGTGAACACGGCTGCCTCATCGGCCATCACCACGGCCGCGCCAGCTGAGCCGGTAAAGCCCGTCACCCAGGCCAAACGATCATAGGCAGGCGGCACATATTCGTTCTGCCATTCATCTTCGTGCGGCACGATGAAGCCGTCCAGGCCCGCCGCTTTCATCGCTTTTCTCAAGCGGGGCAGGTGCTTACGGCCAAGGGAAGGGCCGCCTGGATCGTCATAGGTCTGGAACACGTGCTTAACGTCCTTTAGGCCCTGGTTCAGGGCAGGTTCAGAGCCCAGAGTCTAAGGCTTTGTGCTGAGAGGTTTAAGGGGCGGCTGTCGGAAAAGCGGCCTCGAAACGCGGAGAACCATGGGTCATTTGCTTCAAAAGGCTGCGGCGGCACTGATCGCCCTGGCGCTGGTCGCAGGCCCGACCGCGTCCGCCCAGCCGGACCTGCGCGATTACCTGACCCGCCAGCTCGACAACCAGGAGCCGGACAACGCCGAGAGGGGCTTTGCCCACGCCGTCGGCCCGCTCTCGGGGACGCTGGCCAGCAACCGCGCCGCGCAGCTGCCGCTCACCCTCCGCGCTGGCCAGGAAATCCGAGTCGTTGGCGTTTGCGATCAGGCCTGTAACGATCTCGATCTGCGCATTCTCAACCCGCGCGGCGACATCATCGCGCTCGACACGCGCAGCAACGCGCGACCGGTTGTCGATGTGCGTGCGGAGATGTTCGGCCGCCACACGATTGAAGTCGGCATGCTCGATTGCGACGCGCCGCGCTGCCGCTATGCGGTCAACGTCTACACGCGTTAGGGCTTACGCCACACGAGCGTCATCCACGCTTCTTTCGAAATCTGCTTTTCCAGAATGAGCCCGCGATTGGCGTAAGCCTCGCGCACCAGCGGCGCTTGTTGGCGCAAGAGGCCCGATAAAATCAGCGTGCCGCCCGGCTCAAGCGCTTTCACCAGCTTCGGCGCCAAGCGGATCAGTGGGCGCATCAGGATGTTCGCGAACACCAAATCGAATTGTTTGCCGGCGATGTAGCGCGCGCCGTCGCCGGGGATCACCTGCATCCGCGGCACGACCTTGTTTTGCCGCGCGTTGATCTCGGCGATCGCCGCCGCGCGATGATCGATCTCGATCGCCAGCGCGTCGGCGCCATGCTTGGCCGCCGCGATGGCCAGCACGCCGGAGCCTGCGCCCATATCCAGCACGCGCGACACACGCCGTTCGCGGAGCACGCCTTCGAGCGCCATCAGGCAGCCCCACGTCGTGCCATGATGGCCGGTGCCGAAGGCTTCGCTGGCTTCGATCCAGATTTT
>CALBST010000198.1 GCA_937967425.1 uncultured Caulobacteraceae bacterium | reverse complement strand
AGATTGGACCTCCAGCGGTCCAAGAGGTCCCTAACGCGCGGGCGGTTCGCTGTTGGCGGCGAAGAAGCTCTTCATATTGTCGAAGAAGCCCTTGGATTGCGGGTGGCATTCTTCGCCGCAATCTTTGGAGAATTCTTCGAGGAGCTTCTTCTGCTTCGCCGTTAGGTTCACCGGCGTTTCGACCAGGAGCTCGACGTGCAGATCGCCGCGATCCTTGCCGCGCAGGTGCGTCATGCCTTTGCCTTTGACGCGGAAGCGGCGGCCAGTTTGGGCGCCGGCCGGAATGGTGATCTTGGCGCGTTCGCCGTCGATAGTTGGAATTTCCATCTCGCCGCCGAGAGCCGCCTTCACCATCGGCGCGGGCGCGCGGCAGTAGAGATCGGCGCCGTCGCGTTCGAACAACGCATGCGGTTTCACGGAGAGGAAAAGGTAGAGATCGCCGGGCGGGCCGCCGCGCACGCCGCTATCGCCTTCGCCGGCGAGCCGGATGCGCGTGCCGTCTTCCACGCCGGCCGGGATCTTCACCGCGAGCGTACGTTCCTTCTGCACCTGGCCTCTGCCGCCGCAAGAGCGGCACGGTGTTTTGATCGATTGGCCGCGGCCATGACAGGTAGGGCAGGTGCGCACCATCCTGAACATGCCTTGCTGCGCGCGTACTTGGCCGGCGCCCTGGCAGGTGGCGCACGTCTCAAGCGGCGCGTTGCCTTCGGAGCCTGAGCCCTTGCACGGCTCACACGTTTGCGCGCGCGGCACGACGATTTCGCGTTCGTTGCCGCGGAAAGCTTGTTCGAGCGTGATCTCGACATCGTAGCGAAGATCGGCGCCGCGACCGGGGCCGTTGCGCGGTCCGCGTGCGCCGCGCGTAAACATTTCTTCGAAGCCGCCGCCGAAGATCTCGTTGAAGAGGTCGGAGAAATCCGCCGCGCCGCCATGGAAGCCGCCGCCGCCGGGGCCGCCGCCTTGGAACGCGGCTTTGCCGAAGCGATCGTAAGCCGCGCGCTTTTCCGGATCGGAAAGCACGGCATAGGCTTCGCCCAGCTCTTTGAACTTTTCTTCGGAAACCTTGCAGCCCGGGTTCTGGTCCGGGTGCAGCTTCATCGCGAGCTTGCGAAATGCCGACTTGATCGTCGCCGCGTCAGCATCGCGCGCAACGCCAAGCACTTCATAGTAGTCGCGGCCAGTACTCATGGTGCGACCCAGATGAGAAAGGGGCGACCCCCTCGCAAGGAGGGGAGCCGCCCGATTTCAGTTTGAGAGAAGCGCCGCCGCATAGGCTGACCTCAGAGCTCGGTTGAGACTTAAGCGCTCTTCTTGCCGTCGACTTCTTCGAAGTCGGCGTCAACGACACCTTCCTGATCCGGGCCGCCGCCGGCGTTGCCGCCGGGGCCTTGGCCACCGCCGGCGCCGCCATAAAGGGCTTCGCCAATTTTCATCGACGCTTGCACCAGGGCCTGCGTCTTGGCCGCGATGGTTGCGGTGTCGCCGCTCTCGAGCACGCCACGCAGATCGGCGATCGCCGCCTCGATGGCTTGCTTATCGCCGGCCGGGATTTTGTCTCCGTTCTCTTGAAGCTGCTTCTCGGTGGCGTGAACCAGGGCTTCGCCTTGGTTCTTCGCTTCGGCCAACTCGCGCCTCGACTTGTCTTCGCCCGCATGTTCTTCAGCTTCGCGGACCATGCGCTTGATGTCGTCGTCGGACAGGCCGCCCGACGGCTGGATTCGCATGCTCTGCTCTTTGTTGGTCGCCTTGTCCTTGGCGCTGACAGAGACGATGCCGTTTGCGTCGATGTCAAAGGTAACTTCGATTTGCGGCATACCGCGCGGCGCGGGGGGAATGCCGACGAGATCGAACTGGCCGAGCGGGCGGTTGTCCGCCGCCATCTCACGCTCGCCTTGGAAGACACGGATCGTCACCGCGCTTTGGTTGTCTTCCGCGGTCGAGAAGATCTGGCTCTTCTTGGTCGGGATCGTGGTGTTGCGCTCGATCAGGCGCGTGAACACGCCGCCGAGCGTTTCGATGCCGAGCGAGAGCGGGGTGACGTCGAGCAGGACGACGTCTTTCACGTCGCCTTGCAGAACCCCGGCCTGGATCGCGGCGCCGACGGCCACGACTTCATCCGGGTTGACGCCCTTGTGCGGTTCGCGACCGAAGAACTCCTTCACGACCTGCTGGATCTTCGGCATGCGCGTCATGCCGCCGACGAGCACGACTTCCTTGATGTCGGAAGCGGAGAGGCCGGCGTCCTTCAGCGCGGCTTTGCACGGCGCGATGGTCTTCTGGACGAGATCATCGACGAGGCTTTCGAACTTTGCCCGCGTCAGCTTCATGTTGAGGTGAAGCGGGTTGCGGTTCGAATCCATGCTGATGAACGGCACTGAGACGTCGAACTCGGTGCGCGATGAGAGCTCTTTCTTGGCTTGTTCGGCCACTTCCTTGAGGCGCTGCAGGGCGAGCTTGTCTTGGCGAAGGTCGACGCCGTTCTGCTTTTTGAACTCGTCGGCGAGGTAGTTGAGGATGCGGACGTCGAAGTCTTCACCGCCGAGGAAGGTGTCGCCATTGGTCGAGCGCACTTCGAAGACGCCGTCGCCGATCTCGAGGATCGAAACGTCGAACGTGCCGCCGCCGAGGTCGTACACGGCGATGGTCTTGGTGCCGGAATCCTTCGACTTGTCGAGGCCATAGGCGAGCGCGGCCGCCGTCGGCTCGTTGATGATGCGCAGCACTTCGAGGCCGGCGATCTTGCCGGCGTCTTTCGTCGCTTGGCGCTGAGCGTCGTTGAAGTAGGCCGGAACCGTGATGACGGCCTGGGTCACCGGCTCACCGAGATAATCCTCGGCCGTCTGCTTCATCTTCTGCAGTACGAAGGCGGAGATTTCGGACGGCGCGTATTGCTTGTCGCGGCCTTGGATCCAGGCGTCGCCGTTCGGACCTTTGACGATCTTGTAGGGGACGAGCTCGGCGTCCTTCTTGGTGACCGGATCGTCATAGGAGCGGCCGATCAGGCGCTTCACGGCGTAATAGGTGTGGGTCGGGTTGGTGATAGCTTGGCGCGCGGCCTGAATGCCGATCAGGCGCTCGCCGCTATCCGTGAATGCAACCACGGATGGCGTGGTGTTCGAGCCCTCAGCGTTGACGATGACCTTGGGGTGGCCGCCTTCCATCACAGCGACGCACGAGTTCGTCGTGCCCAAGTCGATGCCGATCACTTTGCCCATTGCTTAGTCCTCGTTCCTTTCAGCGGCGCGGTTTCGTCTTTGGACCCAAATCTGGCGTCCGCGAAGCGCGCGTCCTGTCCTTTGTTCAAGCGATTAATCGACCTGGCGCCCCGTCCCAAGCTCCAAGCCGCTTCGTTCCGGGTTCATGTGGTGTATCGACCTCAAGGTGCAAGACTTTCAGGTCTGCTATCCTCATTCGTCGCAGGGAAATAGTGCACTGGCTGGGGAGCCTTGATCTCGCTCAAGTTTCCGGACGGAACAAAAAAGAAACCGAACACCTACATAGGCGCTAGGAAATGACCCGTCCCGCCTCAGACCTCGACGGCTTCCGGCTTTGGCCGGGCCTCCTGGATCGCGCAGCCCAAGAGGCGCTGCGCGATGAGGTGTTCGCGCGCATGCGGGAGGGGCCGTTTTACATTCCGCGCATGCCGAAATCGGGTGCGCCGATGAGCGTGCGGATGACCAACTTCGGCCCGCTCGGCTGGGTGACCGACAAGGAGCGGGGCTATCGCTATCAGGCGACGCATCCTGAGACCGGCAAGCCCTGGGCGGCGATGCCGCCGAAAGTGCTGGAGCTTTGGGAGACGCTCAGTGGTTATGACGCGCCGCCGGAAGCGTGCTTGGTCAATCTCTACGAAGGCGATGCGCGCATGGGGCTGCACGTCGATAGCGATGAAGACGCGTGGGATGCGCCGGTGCTCTCTATCTCGCTCGGCGACACCGCGCTCTTCCGCATTGGCGGTCACTTACGCTCAGACGCGACGCGCAGCGTGCGCCTCGCCTCCGGTGACGTGTGCATGCTCTCGGGACCGGCGCGACGCGCGTATCATGGCGTTGACCGCATCATGACCGGCACGTCGCGCCTCTTGCCGAAAGGCGGGCGGCTTAATTTGACGGTGCGGCGGGTGACGGTTCCGCAGTCGTCGCCGGCGCCTCCGCAGGTTCCGGCGTAGGGGCGGCCGGTTGTTGGCCTGCAGTACGTGCGCGCACGAAGTCAGGGACCCAGCCCGGAGGCGGGCCGCCCGGCGTGTTCGGCAAGCGGCCGGCGGCGATTTCATGCGCCTTCCAGACCATCGCGTTGTGGACGCGGTTCCAGCCCGACGGGTGCGTATAGAACCACCATTCCTCGAACGGCGCCGGCTCCATCTTGCGATACTCGGACAGCAGGATCGCAGCTTCGGCGAAGCCATCCGGTTCGCGCGCGGCGTTCAGACCGAACATATCGGCCTGTTGTTCGTTGAAGCGGGTCAGATTGCGCTGCAGCGGCGCTGTGACGAGGCCGATGACCGCAAGCAGGATTAAGATCACCGGTAAACCGGCGGGATCGGCGATATCGCGAACGCCCCAGCGCTCGTTCTTGACGACGGCTCGGAAGCCGAAATGCACGGCGGCGAACATGAATAGTATGAGCAGCGTATTCATGATCAGGCCGGAATAGACGTGCCCCAGCACATAGTGCCCGATCTCGTGCGCCATGACGGCGCGCACCGCTTCGGGGCTGCCGCGTTCGAGCAATGTATCCGCGAGCGAGATGCGCGTCGTGGCGCCAAAGCCGGAAACATTGGCGCTGATCGAGTTCGTTTGCCGCGAGCGGTCATAGACCATGACATCCGTCGCCGGCACGCCATTGGCTTGCGCCATCGCGATGATGTCATCGCGCAATTCGCTCTGCGCCATGGGTTCGTAAGTGTTGAACAGCGGCGCGATGTAGACGGGGAACAGCATGCCCATCACGGCGGCGAAGGCGATGGTGACGGCCGAGCCCCACACCCACCATGTGTTACGCGCCGCGCGAATGATGATGTAGATGACGGCGATAAAGACAGACCCGATCAGCAGCCCAAGTCCCGCGCCGATCAACTGCTCGCTAAACCATTCCGGAAACGTTTGCGTCAGTAAGTTGTACTGGTGCTCACGCACGAAGCCGACATAGTAGGTGACCGGGAAAGTGATGACGGTCGAAACTAGGTTGACGAAGAACGCGACGCCAAACGCGACCAGCGGAAACCACTTCACCGTGTTCTCAAGCCAAGTGCGCACGCCCCGCGCCCAGCCCAAAAGCAGAATGAGCCCTGCCACCAAGATGGAAACCGCCGCCGAGGCGTATTCGATGATGTAGCCGCCCTCGAAGTACGAGTTCGAGCGTGCGGTTGCTTCCGGGCCCATCGTATCCAGCCACGCGCGGGTGGCTTCCTCCGGATTGAAGGGCAGGGCCGCGGCCATCGCCGGTCCCGCAACTGCGAACGCCGCGGCGAACGCGGCCAAGCCAAGAATGCGCATTGAACCTTCCCCCGAAGATTTGCCAGAGTTTTGACTGGCCGGAAGCCTGCGCCCGCGCCAGATCACACGCAAGGGGACGCGCGCCGGGCGCGTGTCAGGAGGAGACGAAGCGCATGAGACTCGACACGCCGGAAGGTAATTTCCCGCCCACGCGCCGCGCCATGGCCGCTTCACTCTTCTTCGCCGGTTACGCGCCGGCCGCGCTCTCGGCCTGCGCTAGCCCTGTGACCACACCGAGCGACGAGCTGATTACTGAAGATGTCCACTTCACCGGCTTCAACAACTATCAGATGCCCGCTTATGTCGCGCGCCCAGCCGCACGCGGGCGCTGCGGCACAATCATTGTCGTGAATGAGATTTTCGGCATCCACGATTACATCAAGGATGTTTGCCGCCGGTTCGCGCGTGAAGGCTACGTCGCGATCGCGCCAGATTATTTCGACCGCGCCGGCGATCCGGCGACGATGACGAGCTTCGATGATATCCGGCCGATCGTCGCCACCGCAAACTACGAGCAGGTGATGGGCGACACCAGCGGTGCGATCGACTGGATCCGCGCGCAATCGTTCACGAATGGCGACATCGGCATCACCGGCTTCTGCTGGGGCGGCACGGTTGTTTGGATGGCGGCGGCGCATATCGCGCACATCAAAGCTGGCGTCGCCTGGTACGGCCGCGTCGTGCGTCCGGCGCCGGGAAGCTGGGGTTCGGAGGAGGCGCGCCCGTGGCCGCTGGATTCCGCCGCGGACCTGCGCAAGCCGGTGCTCGGTCTTTATGCGGAGCTCGATAACGGCATTCCGCTCGAAGGCGTTGAGCGTTTCCGCGCTGCCTTGAACGCAAACGGCAATCCATCGCGCTCGGAGATCATCGTTTATCCGGGCGTACAGCACGGATTCCACGCGGATTATCGGCAGAGTTACAACGCCGAAGCGGCGGCCGACGGCTGGACGCGATGTCTCGCTTGGTTCCGCGCAAACGGTGTCAGCTGAGGCGAAAGTTGATGAGGGCGCCTTTCCGGAGGCGCCCTCCGTATATAAATAGCGTCCTGAGCACTGGGCCTCTCCGCCCAGAGGACGATCCACATGCGCTATCGCAAACTCGGCCGCACCGGCCTCGCTGTTTCTGAAATCTGCCTCGGCACCATGACATTCGGCGGCGATGGCATCTGGAAAGCCATCGGCGCGCTTGAGCAGGAAACTGCGACCAAGCTGGTGAAAGGCGCCTTCGATCGGGGCGTCACCTTCATCGACACGGCCAACGTTTATTCGAACGGCTTGTCCGAGCAGGTGACGGGGCAGGCGATCAAAGGTCTGCCCCGTGATGAGCTGGTAATCGCCACTAAGGTCTTCGGGCGCATGGGCGCCTACAATCCGAACCAAACACCCGAAGAGCAACGTCGTTACAACAACACCAATCTCTGGGGCCTTTCGCGCAAGCACATCATGGACTCGATTGACGCGAGCCTGACGCGCCTGCAGATCGATCACATCGATCTCTATCAGGTGCACGCGTTCGATAGCGTCACGCCGCTTGAGGAAACGCTCGGGGCGCTCGATGAGCTCGTGAAATCCGGCAAGGTGCGCTACATCGGCCTGTGCAATTTCGCCGCCTGGCAGATCGCGAAATCGCTTGGCGTTTCGGCGCAGAACGCGTTCGCCCGCTTCGAGTCGCTGCAGATGTACTACACCATCGCCGGCCGCGATCTTGAGCGCGAGGTTGTGCCGCTGGCGAAGGACCAGAACCTCGCCATTCTGCCGTGGAGCCCGCTCGCGGGCGGCTTCCTCTCCGGCAAATACACGCGCGCAACCGCGCCGACGGATGGTTCGCGCCGAATCGCCTTCGACTTCCCGCCGATCGACAAGGAGAAGGCATACGACATCATCGACGTGATGAAGGAGATCGGCGATGCGCGCGGTGTTTCCGTCGCCCAGATCGCGCTCTCGTGGCTCCTGCACCAGAAGCACGTCACCAGCGTTATCATTGGCGCGAAGACGGAAGCGCAGCTCAACGACAATCTCGCGGCGACGAGTGTCGAGCTTTCGAGCGATGA
>CALBST010000197.1 GCA_937967425.1 uncultured Caulobacteraceae bacterium | reverse complement strand
AGGGTCATCTAGACCCTGTAATAGTCCCGATACCACTCAACAAAGCGTTTCACGCCGACTTCGATCGGCGTGCGCGGTGCGAAATCGACATCGCGGGCGAGGTCGTCCACGTCGGCGAATGTCGCCGGCACGTCGCCCGGCTGCATCGGCAGCATGTTCTTGGTCGCCTCGCGCCCGAGTTCTTTTTCGAGGACGGCGATGACGTCCAAGAGCTTCGCCGGCGAGTGATTGCCGATATTGTAGATCTGATAGGGCGCGTTCGAGGTCGCCGGATCGGGCGCGAGGCCATCCCAGTTCGGGTTCGGAGCGGGGATGCGCAGGCCGACGCGATAGAGCGACTCCACGATGTCATCGACATAGGTGAAGTCGCGCTGCATCAGGCCGTTGTTGAAGACGTCGATCGGCTTGCCTTCGAGGATCGCCTTCGTGAACAGGAACATCATCATGTCCGGCCGGCCCCATGGGCCATAGACGGTGAAGAAGCGCAGGCCGGTGACGGGCAGGCGGTAGAGGTGCGCGTAGGCGTGCGCGAAGAGCTCGTTCGCCTTCTTCGAGGCTGCATAGACGCTGAGCGGGTGGTCGACGTTCTGGTGCACCGAGAACGGCATCTTGGTGCCGGCCCCATAGACGGAGCTCGATGAGGCGAACACCAAATGCCCCGTCTTGTTGTGACGGCAGCATTCGAGAATGTTCATGAAGCCTTCGAGGTTCGCCGACACATAGGCCTGCGGGTTGACCAGCGAGTAGCGCACGCCGGCTTGCGCCGCGAGATTGTAGACCAGATCGAACTGATGCTCCTTGAAGAGCGCGTTCAGCGTCGCCGCATCCTCAAGCTCGGCCTGAACGAAGGTGAAGCCGGATTTCTCCTGTAGCTTCTTTACCCGCGCCTGTTTCAGCTCGACGCTATAATAGTCGGATAAGCAATCGTAGCCGATGACTGTGCGGCCTTCGCGCATCAGCCGTTCTGACAGATGATAGCCAATGAAGCCGGCGGCGCCGGTCACGAGCACGGGTTTCATAAATCTTCTTCCGGCGCAGCGCTGCGGGGGTCCGCGGTTGTTTTCAATGTGGCGTTTCGATAAGTGGGGACGCTAGCGAAATCAACCGACTGCCGACATTTCAGAGTTAATGATGAACACGCGCCGCCGCATCGCCGTCATCGGCTTGGGCTATGTAGGATTGCCGGCGGCGGTGGCGTTCGCGCGCAAGGGCTTTTCGGTCATCGGCTTTGAGATCGACGCGTCGCGCGTCGCTGAGCTGCGCGCAGGCAAGGACCGCACGCGCGAAGTCAGCGCCGAAGAGCTGCGCGCGCTCGATCTTTACGTCACTACCGAGGTGGAGGATTTGAAGAAGGCGGACTTCTTTATCGTCACCGTGCCGACGCCGATCGATGATGCGCTGACGCCCGATCTCTCCGCCGTCCATGGCGCCTCGCGCACCGTTGGCGCGGCGCTGAAGAAGGGCGACATCGTCGTCTATGAATCGACAGTCTATCCGGGCTGCACCGAGGACGAATGCGGCCCGATCCTGGAAGAGGTGTCGGGCCTCAAGGCTGGCGTCGACTTCACCTTGGGTTTCTCGCCGGAGCGCATCAATCCGGGCGACAAGGCGCACCGCTTCGAGACGATCGTGAAAGTGGTGTCGGGCTCGGATGCCAAGACGCTGGACATCGTTGCTGAAACTTACGGCGAAGTGGTCACGGCGGGCGTTCACCGCGCTCCGTCGATCAAGGTCGCGGAAGCCGCGAAAGTGATCGAGAACACGCAGCGCGACATCAACATCGCGCTGATGAACGAGCTGGCGCTGATCAATGCGCGGCTTGGCCTCGATACCGGCGATGTGCTCGCCGCGGCGCGGACGAAGTGGAACTTCCTCGGCTTTACGCCGGGCCTCGTCGGCGGCCACTGCATTGGTGTCGATCCGTATTACCTGACGCACAAGGCTCAGCAGGTGGGCTATCATCCGCAAGTCGTACTCGCGGGGCGGCGGGTGAACGATAGCATCGGGCCGCACATCGGGCGCGAGTGCGTGCGGCTGCTCAAGTCAGGAAAATCCAACCCGCGTGTGGCGGTGCTTGGCGTCACCTTCAAGGAAGACGTGCCGGATGTGCGCAATTCCAAGGTCTATGACATCGTGAGTGAGCTGCGCTCGTTCGGCTTCGAAGTGATCGCTCACGATCCGCACGCCGACGCGGAGCTTTCCGCCGAGCACGGCGCGCCGCTGACTGCGTATGACGCGATCGGCGAAGTGGACGCCGTCATTCTCGCCGTTTCGCACAAGGAATTCCGCGAAGGCGGTTGGCCGATGGTGACCAAGCTATTGGCGGGCGGCAAAGGCGTGGTGATGGACGTGCGCGGCTTTCTCGACCGCAGTCAAAAGCCGGATGGCATTACGCTCTGGCGGCTCTGACGCCTAGTGCTGCGATCAACGCCGCGGCGAGCAGCAGCGTCGCCATCCACCATTCTTGCCACACGCTCCAGCCGATATTGGCCATAAGGCCAAACATGGCGAGGACGGCCGCCGCTGCGCCGCCGCCGAGCCTGTCGTGCGCAAACGCGCGCGAAAGCCGCCAGCCGCCGTAAGCGAGGAGCGCGGCTGCGAGCAGGGCGCCAACGAGGCCGAGGTCATGCCAAATCTGCAGCGAGGCGCTGTGCGGATGCACCGGAATGCCGCGCATCTCCATGCCGCGAATGCTGATCATCTCCGTCGTCGCGCGGCCGGCGTCGATGCCGTGGCCGATCCACGGCTGCTCCATGATTTGCGCGCAGGTGTAGCGCCAGATCGCGATGCGATGCGCCCAGCTCATCGGCACGGCTTCGACAAGCTGCGGGCTCGCCACCAGCAGCGGCGTCGCGAACGGCGCGATCAGCATCCAAAGCGAAAGCCCGAAGGCAGTGAGCGCGATCATGATCCGCGGCGCTATCGCGCCCGCGGCGAACATGGCGAAGCCGACAGCAAACCCAACCAACGTCGAGATTTGTCCGAACTGGGTTGAGAGCGCGGCGCCAGTGACGGTCACCGCCACCGCCAGCGCGACGCCGAGCGGGCGGCGCATTTTCAAGAGCCAGGCTACCGCCGGCCACACCAGCGCCAGCATCACGATCAGCCCGCGACTGGGATTGCGGTTGAGCTCGCCCCATGGGAGGTCGGGCTCGGCGGCGCGGTTGAGCGGCATGTCAAACGCCGCCTCGATCCCCAGAAACACAGCCAGCATCGCGAAGGCGGCGACGGCGCCCGCCAGGGTCAGCGCCGCGGCTCGTTCGTTCGCGGCTGCGGCAATGGCGAAGAGAAGCCCTACCGCCAACACCAGCAGCACTTTGGGCCCGCTCGGGCCATGCCAGGGCGACCAAACCCCCGAAAGCGCCGCCCAAGCCACGAACGCCAGCAAGAGTAGCGCCCATATCCGCGGTTTTTCAAACACTTGCCGAAGCATGGTGGGGCCGAGCGCGGCCAAGCCGGCGAGGCCGATCAGCACCGGCAGACCCATCGCGCCCGCTACCGCCACCGCCGGCAACAGTGCGAAGGCGGCAGCGCGGGCGAAATCAGCAGTTCGGAGACCGGGACTCATCGCTGCTTCCTTCGCATTCGCGGCGACCATTTCGTAAGCAACATTTCAGCACCGTCACCGGATTAGACACCCTTAGTGCTTGTCTCCCGGCGTTTTTTAGTGCTTTTGTTACCCCTGTAGCGCGTATTGGGGACCCCAGAAGGGGACAACGCGTCGAGTCGCGCGGGAGCGGAATATGGCGGGACAGCCTTCGAATTACGAACGCGAAGTGCGCGACACCATCGTCAAGTCAGGTCTGACGGGCGTTGCGGCGGCGGCGATCGCTGTGACGTTCATCGCGCCGCAGGGCTTCGGCGGCATGATCGGCCAGTCGCTCGCTTCTGGTTTCGGATTCGATTCAACCGCTAACGCTGCTGACAATCCTTATGCAAATCTTCCCGCGTATCCGGCGCCGCTCACGACACAAGAGCTGAACGAGATCCGCAGCCAACTCGCGTCGACGACGGCCTCGCTCGCGCTCTCACGCGCCGCGACTGACGACAAGATCGAGCATGTGCGTTCGCTCGCCATGGGCGACGATCTGGTGACGTTCACGCCATCGCGCGCTGCGCCGGTTCCGTCCGCGCCGGAAGCGACGCTGCGTCTCGCGCTCAGCGAACCTGCAACGTTCGACGATGCGCCGGTGGAAGCGTACATCGTCGAAGCGCCGGCGTTTATTGAAGCGCCAGTCGAAACTTCCGCCGAAGCGCCGGTTGAAGCGGCGTTCACGCCAGCCAGCTATTCGGGCGGCGGCTATGACGCCAGCGTTCCGTATCGCGATCCGCACCTTGAGCTCGCGGATCTGCTGCTCGCGCACGAGAACTTCTAAGCATCACAATGTCGCGCATGCCCGGCGTGCTCTGGCGCGCCGCCTCGACGCGTGCGCGCCGCGCAGCTAAGAGGCGCGCGTGAGCGCCTGCGCCGTCATCGTCAGTTATCGCACGGGGCCGGCCTTGGCTTCGTGCCTCAACGCGCTGCTCGCGGCGGAGGGGCTCGATCAGATCGTCATCGCCGATAACGGCAATGACGCCGCCGCCGAAGCCATGTTCGATTCCGCCGCGATGCGTGACCGGCGCGTCCGCATTTTGCGCGGGCAGGGCAATATCGGCTTCGCCGCCGCCTGCAATCTGGCCGCCCGCGAAGCGCAAACCGAGGCGCTCGCCTTCATCAATCCGGATGTGATCCTCGAGCGCGACGCGATCCCGCGGCTGCTGTCCGTGCTCAACACGTTCGCGCCCGCCATCGCCGGCGGCGACCTCCGCGATGAGAATGGCAACCCCGAACGCGGCAGCCGCCGCGACCGCCTCACGCTTTGGCGCGCCTTCGTGTCCTTCGCAGGCCTCTCGCGCTTGGGCCTGAGGGACTATAACCGCCACACCGACCCGCTGCCCGAGACGCCTCAACGCGTCGGCGCGATCAGCGGCGCGCTCTTTGTCATGCGCCGCGCCGACTTCGTTGCGCTTGGCGGTTTCGACGAGGGCTATTTTCTCCACGTCGAGGATATCGATCTCTGCCGCCGCGCCGAGGACGCCCGCTGGCCCGTTGTTTTCGCGCCGGGCCCGCACGGGCGCCACTTGCGCTCGACCAGCGAAGCCGACGCCCGCACCATCGCCCATCACAAGGCTAAGAGCCTCGCCCGCTACTTCCGCAA
>CALBST010000196.1 GCA_937967425.1 uncultured Caulobacteraceae bacterium | reverse complement strand
CCCGGCCTTCCTGCTCGGCGCGACGACCGCGTGCGCCGCGTTCGCCGTGCTCCGAACACCGCGCGTGCGCGTCGCCGCGCTGCTCGGCATGGGATGGAGCGTGCTGCGCATCGGCGACAGCCCGTGGCTGCAACTGCCGCTGTGGTTCTGGGCACTCCTGGCCGCAGGCCAGTACGCCCTCTACGCCAGCGTGTGGGGCTTCGAACCCCTCGCTCCTGTGTTTGCCGCCGCGTTGGTCGGCGCAGCAGCGGCCGCGCCGTCGGTGGCGCGCCGTTGGGGTTCGCGCGCTCAGCCCAGCCCGAGCACGCGCTTGTAGAACGGCGTGAGGCGCTTCGTGTCGCCGGTGAGGCCTACGCAGGGGCGTTTTCGGCCAGATCGCGCTCCCGAACCGGCCAGGAGCGGCCAGGAGCGGGGCAAAGCGTCGTTTCCAAAACGCGACTCGTGTCCGCTGAAAGCGGCAAGGCGATCGAGGACGCGCGGCGGCTCGAGCTCGGGGAGTGGCGCTATTCGCGGTCGGGGAGGGCCGCGAAGGACGGGCCACCGCTCTCGCGCTCAGGGCTCGCAACGCCGTCCGTGCCGGGAGCACCGGCGGCCCCGCGGCGCTTTGGGTCAGCCTGCGGAAGCCCGTCGCGGTGCCCGTGCGCGCTTCGCCCCCACCGCGCGGTGACGCCGGTCACGTCCGGCTTCACGCTAAACGGTGCCGGCGGGTCGCCGGGCGGACCGAGCGCGGGTAGCGTGGCCCGTGTGAAGCTGGTCTTTCCCCTCGTGCCGCCGCCCGGCAACTGGTCCTCGACCACGCGGCCTCCGACGAGAGCGTGGATGTGAGCAGGGGCGGCCAACCACAGCTTGTGCAACATGCACCGACCTGTGTGGTCTCCAGCAGCCATCGTGCCGTGCGCCCCTTTGAAAGTTGACTGTGTTCCATGATAATCGATGCATCTCACTCCACGTTCCAAGCTCGTGTTCATGCCGTCGCCTCTTTGACACTCATTCCCTTATTGTGGGGGTGCGCCTCAAGAGAGTGTACAGCCCCGCGCCTTGAGAAATTCGCCTCCACTGCAGACGTTCCGAAGCTCGTGCGAGATGGAGAGGGGGGGTCTGCGGTCGTCATGTTCTACCTCAGTGACGGCAAGCCTTGGACTACCCCTCACGAGCTCGGAGGAGTTCAGTTCGCCATGTGGCCTGACGGATTCGTAGTGTTTAGGCCGGATCACTACAAGGGCCTAAAGGTGGCCACGCTTCGGGAGTATCGCGTCACCGACGCCGTAAACCGAATGGCATCCGCGATCCAGCGAGTTCCGGAAAGGGATCGGCTCTGTAACTACGAGCGCTACATGTATGGGTTCTATGCAGTCGAACACCCAGCGCTGGGCGATCTGTTAATGTGCGCCGACCAGGTGGAGACGGATGAAGAACCTCGGGCTACCGGACTGGAACTCGGCGGGATACTTGCCTGGGAGATCCTCCAGCTAACAGAGGGTGAGGAGTACACCGGAATTCCGAGTATTACATGGCAGCGCAGCAGCGGCAACTGATAGTGGACCGTAGCGGTTGAAGGAGTAGTGATTCGCTTGGTCGGTGTAAGCTGCTTTCACTTCACGGCCTCCTTGGGAGCCTCTTTGCAGTTTCGGATGTAGCGCGGCAGCTTGCGCTTCAGATGGGACACCGAGGTGAAGACGCCGCCGGCGATGGCCGACGCTGTTCTTGACGGATGGCAAGTGGTTCCGCGTAATCCCGCCATGCCCACCACCCCCATCGACTCCGCCCTCCGCGCCCGCATCGACGCCTTCACCGCCGAGATCACCGCGCTGGTTCGCGCGTCGGCGCTCGAAGCCGTGCACAACGCGCTCGGTGCGACGCTGACCATCACGCCGGCCAAGCGCGGTCCCGGTCGCCCCGCCAAGAGCGGTGCGCCCTCCCCCATCGCTGCTCCCAAGCGCCGCGGCCGGCCCGCGAAGCGCACGCCCGAGGACGTCGCCATGACCGGCGAGGCCGTCGTCGCGTACGTCGCCAAGAACCCCGGCCAGTCCGTCGAGCAGATCGGCAAGGCGCTGGGACAGAAGACGAAGGAGCTCGCGCTGCCGGTGATCAGGATGATCGAGGCCAAGAAGCTCAAGACGACCGGGCAAAAGCGCGGGACGCGGTACTTCGCGAGGTAGCGAGGTTGCGCGGGTCTCTGACGCAGTGCGAGCTATGCTGGAGTGGGCCAACGCTCGTTCGTTGCGCCCCCATCTTCACATCGACTGGAGGACTATGAGCCCGACTAGCACCAGCGCGCGGATGCCGCGCACCACGACGCTCAGGGTTGCTTCGTGGATCTGCTGCACCTTCGGCGGAGTCATGTTTTCGCAGGGCCTCAGCTTCGCAATGCCAGGCCCAGAGATTGAGGAGCGGCTGGAGGACTACCTTCGCCTACACGCTTGGCTCTTGGCTGGAGGTGGAATTGCGCTTGTGTTCGCGGGCATCGCCATCGTCCACTTGACGACCGCCGTTAACGGCATCCTCGAAGGCTCAAGCGCAGGCGCAGTTGGACCGGCCGCATCACGTGGGACAGCAGCCCACTCGCCCACTGCCCCCAGTAGCGGGGGAAGTCCGGCCTGACCATGCTTCTCGGAACCGCGCGTCCGACGATCGCGCGCTCTGGCCCGGCGAGCGGCGGGGGACGCGGTACTTCACGAAGTAGGCGTTGCGGGGTCGGTGAGCGCACGTACCGCATGCTTATCACTGCTTGTTGATGTAAACCACACCGGATGCGTCCGGCCGAAAAGAGATCAATCGATGCCTCAAATCAATGGCGCAGACGCGATAGCGTTTCATGTCGTTGGAGCGCGTCGAGCGAGTGAGGCGCAGCGCGTTAGGAGCGAGCTTGCTGCGCTGCGTCAAGAGCTATCATCCGACGACGGAAGTGGCCATGCTGAGAACGCGATCCGCTATGCCGAGCTGTCGATCGCTCGGATCAGTTGGCTGACCGTTCGGCACGAACTGACCATTCACCCGGCCGGCGACCCCGGTTGGCGCTACTACATAGAGAAGCACAAGCCGCTCGATCTAAGGTACGACTATGACGTGAGCCCCTACCTGGACGTTTTGTACGTAAACGGAATAGAGCTGCGCAACTATCCACTGGCCCTTGCCAAGTTCTTTGACGCCGCAGACGTGGATGCGCTACTTGCCGTGACCCAGCCCCCAAAAGCGCACCGCGGGTTAGCTCACACTCGGGGCTGGTGTAG
>CALBST010000195.1 GCA_937967425.1 uncultured Caulobacteraceae bacterium | reverse complement strand
TGCCGCTCGAGCCGATGCCCTACATCGTCGTCGTCATCGACGAGATGGCCGATCTCATGATCACGGCCGGCAAGGAAATCGAAGCCGCCGTGCAGCGTCTCGCGCAAATGGCGCGCGCCGCCGGCATCCACGTCATCATGGCGACGCAACGCCCCTCGGTCGACGTCATCACCGGCACGATCAAGGCCAACTTCCCGACCCGTATCTCCTACCAGGTCACCAGCAAGATCGACTCGCGCACCATCCTCGGTGAGCAAGGCGCCGAACAATTGCTCGGCCAGGGCGACTTGTTGTTCATGGCCGGCGGCGGCCGCATCCGCCGTCTGCACGGGCCGTTCGTCACCGACGCCGAAGTCGAACGCGTCGTCGACATGCTGAAGGCGCAAGGCGCGCCGCAATATCGCCAAGACGTCACCGCCGAGCCGAACGAAAACGCCGGCGACGAAGACAATCCGGAATTGTTCGCCGACGGCGAAGGCGGCGGCGACGAGCTGTTCGACCGCGCCGTCGACATCGTCCAACGCGACCGCAAAGCCAGCACCTCCTACCTGCAACGCCGCCTAAGCATCGGCTACAACCGCGCCGCCACGCTCATCGAAAAGATGGAAAAAGCCGGGATTATCTCGGAAGCGAACGCCGCGGGGAAACGGGATATTCTGGTCGACGTGATCGACGAGGATTAGGCTTTGGCTGCGGTCGATTTCGCGGCCTTTGCCTTTTTCGTCTTGCCATTCGTTTTGGGCGGTTGAACCGCGATAGGCGGCGCTTCATCTAGCCCTTGAACGAGTTGGCGCGCGCGCTGCTCAATCGCGGCTCCAAAGTGAGGCAACAAGGCGTGCGTCCCGGCGGGCATCGCCTCGACAATGTTCAGCGCTGCGGGCAGCTCACGACGAGCACGTTCGGCCAGCGCACGAACGCGGGCGACCACACCGTCTGGCCTGATTCCACACTCCACCGCCATTCGCTCCCAATGGCGCCTCTTGAGGTGCGGGCCACGGTTCTTTCCGCCAATACGCTGCGCTAGATTTGCGGTGATCCCTGGCCAGGCGTCGGCGCACAAGACGTCGTAGAGAGGTGCCAGCGAAACTCCTTGACCCGAAATCATCATCGAGTAATTTTTGGCGTGAGCATCGGTGTTACATGCGATAACATTGAAAATTGCATAGTCGAGCAAACGCATCACATCGCGTATCTGCATAACATTGCGCGTTATCGCAAACATCTCAGATAGTTTAGGGCCAGGGATTCCTGATTGATTGTTTTCGTACTTGGCGGCGGGCGGTCGTCCAAGCGCTTGACAATAGTCCTCCTGATGAAGGCGCCGCCATCTGCCTTTTTGCTCAATGCGGTCGTAGCGTTTCACCAAGAAATATGTCCGCACTCCTGCCCTTCCTGTGGTGACATCAGGCACTTCGAGGCCGCACAGCCTTGCTAGGGTCATACACAGCGCCTCGTTCTGAACGCTGCCGTGGAGGCGCTCTTGCGCATCAGGTTTTAATATGAAGGTCGAGGGCGCACCATCGATCGGAACGCAAAGCCGACCAGAATTATCAACAGCGACGCCTAGTTTGCTTTGGGCGCCGGCCAGTGACATGGACACACCATCCTCGCCGACGAGAAATGGCTTGTTCGGCAACTCATTTATGATCCGCTCTAGATCTGTTTCCGTTTCAATTGGACGCCAATGACCGGGTGTGCTTGTCCCAGGCATACCTATGGAGAGCGCCCCTGCGGTGTCGCGGCCAATCTCAGATAAAATTGCAATGACGTCTTCTGGCGCGGCGCCAATTCTGAGACTCACAGCCCTGAGATGTGCCGCCTCAGGTAACAAGTTTGCAGCCCAGTTGAAGAAGATGCTTGGGTCAATTGGACGATAGGTAAGCGGCATCAGCACGGAAATCGGAAATGCTCCCTTCAGCTGAAGCCATTCCGGTGCGTAGGCAAACGTTGGCCCGTTTGGGCTGATGTGAATACGTCCGACGAGACGAGTTTCGTA
Organism: uncultured Caulobacteraceae bacterium; assembly: GCA_937967425.1. The sequence goes on along the minus strand of CALBST010000195.1, from coordinate 1,104 downwards.
GTAGACTGGAAGCTCACTCATCTAGCGGCTCCGGCAGGTCTGAAGTTTCATCAGGCAAGTCGGGAAGCAGTTGATCGTCCTCGCGGCCTGTCGCCGAAAGAACATCGAATGGACGGAGCCCAAGCGCATTAGCTGCCAATAATGCCTTGCCTAACTGCGCTGACGGTTTTCCTCTTTCTAAGTCGATAATAAAGCGGCGACCGAGGCCAGTTGCGAGTGCAAGATCGTCTTGGCGCATGCCAAGGGCCTCGCGTCTGTTGCGAAGCATGGCACCGAATTGCTCGGCGAATTGTACGGCGGCGGATTCTTTGTCGGCGACTAATGTCGTGGGCATGTCATGTTACCGATCGGGAACATTTGGCGGGAATCGACTCTAATGTTACCGATCGGGAACATATAGGTGTTCGCTAAGTCCGACAAGGATGTGATGTTACCGATCGGGAACATATTCTTGCACTACCTCTGAATGTTACCGATCGGGAACATTTTGGTCGAATCCAGATGAATGTTACCGACCGGGAACACCGCATAAATCTATCCTACACCCCTTACACCACCCGTATCATGGCTCTCACCCCATGAACGCCGCCGCCCCATCCGACCCCGTCCGCCACGCCCCGCTCGCCCTCTGGCGCGCGGCGCAGGCGTTTTTGGGGGTGCTGCACATGTTGTTCGGCGCGCCGGAAACGGTCGCCGCCAAACACACGCTGACAGGCAAAGCGCACGCGCACATGGCCTCCTGGCTGCGCTCAGCCGAGGCGATGCTGCGGCGTTTGTTGCTGATCGAGGCGAGCGCCTATCCCAAACCCAACACGCGCCCTCTCCTCCACACGCGCCGGCCACGCACGCGGAAGCTGATGACGTTCCGCCCCGATGCGCCGGAAGCTTGGCGCGTGCGGTTTCGGTGCTTCTCTTCCCCCATGCTTCGACAGGCTCAGCATGACGCTGAGGGTGGCGCCGCCGGCCCCGTTAGCGTCAGCCTGAGCTTGTCGAAGGCAAAGCGCCCCCGCCTCTCCCGTGAAGAGCGCTGGTGCGCCGAATATCTTGCGCGGTGACATTCCGCTCGGCCTGGCCGCTGGCGGAGCGTTACGAAGCGCTCATCCG
>CALBST010000194.1 GCA_937967425.1 uncultured Caulobacteraceae bacterium | reverse complement strand
AGGGCGCTCGCCTATCACTTTGACGGCGAACAGATAGACTATATTCGGGATGAAGCTAGCAAAGAGGTGTGGAGGGTCTTGTGAAGGGGGGAGGTCGATCAAATACTGAAGCCGATACGTGCCGAAAGTTCATTGTCCCGGCGCTTCAGGCCGCCGGCTGGGAGCGGGACCCGCACTCTATCGCAGAACAACGCACAATCACCGACGGCCGGGTGATTCCGGTCGGCAAGGGCTTCGTTCGCAAGCCGCCAAAACGCGTTGACTTCCTCCTGCGGCATACCCGCGACTTTCCGATGGCCGTGGTCGAGGCGAAAGCGAGCTATAAGACCGCCGCTGACGCTGTGCAGCAGGCGCGCACTTACGCGGAAATGCTCGGCCTTAAATTCGCCTACGCCACCAACGGCGCCGACATCATCGAGATCGACTACTTCAAGGGTACTGAAGCTCGCGTTCCGGGGTTCGCGTCCCCGCAAGACCTCTGGGCCCGATATCAGGCAGGCACAGGCCTGACCCAACCGGACAAGCAGGCGCAGCTTCTGTCCGCCTACAACGTCACCGGAGGCAAGCCCCCGCGCTACTACCAGCAGATCGCCATCAACCGCGTTGTCGAGCAAATCCTCGCGGGCAAAAACCGGCTGCTTCTGACCATGGCGACCGGCACCGGCAAGACCGTCGTCGCCTTCCAGATTTGCTGGAAGCTCTGGTCGAGCCGCTGGAACCGCACCGGTGAGCATCGCAAGCCGCGCATCTTGTTTCTCGCCGACCGGAATATCTTGATCGACGATCCGAAGGACAAGACCTTCGCCCCGTTCGGCGACGCGCGGCACAAGATTGAGTCCGGGCAGATCGTCCACAGCCGCGAGATGTATTTTGCGATCTATCAGGCGCTCGCCGAGGATGAGCGGCGCGCCGGGCTGTTCCGCGATTATCCGCCGGACTTTTTCGACCTTGTCATCGTCGATGAGTGCCATCGCGGCAGCGCCCGCAGCGACAGCTCCTGGCGGGTGATCCTTGAGCACTTCAAGCCGGCCTTCCAGATCGGCATGACGGCCACGCCGCTGCGCGACGATAATCGCGACACCTATGAGTATTTCGGCAATCCGGTTTACGAGTACAGTTTGCGGCAAGGCATCGAGGACGGCTTCCTTGCGCCGTACCGCGTTCACCGCGTCATCACGGCGTGGGATGCGGCAGGCTGGCGACCGAGCCGCGATGAGGTCGATCGCTACGGCCGCCCGATCCCCGACGATGAATATCAGACCAGGGATTTTGAGCGCGTCGTCGCCTTGCGCGCCCGTACACTCGCCATCGCGAGGCACCTCACCGACTTCCTGAAAAAGACCGACCGCTTCGCCAAGACCATCGTGTTCTGCGTCGATCAGGAACACGCCGCCGAGATGCGCGAGGCGCTGGTCAATTTGAACGCTGATCTAGTTGCACAGTACACGGACTATGTTGCGCGCGTCACTGCCGATGAAGGCGCCATCGGGCGCGGCCATCTCTCGCGCTTTCAGGACGTGGATACAAAGACGCCTGTGATCCTCACGTCCTCACAACTTCTCACCACGGGCGTAGATGCGCCGACCTGCAAGAATGTCGTCCTGGCTCGCGTGGTCGGTTCGATGAGCGAGTTCAAGCAGATCATCGGGCGCGGCACGCGCCTGCGCGATGATTACGGAAAGCTCTGGTTCAATATCGTCGATTACACGGGAACGGCGACGCGCATGTTCGCCGACCCCGCCTTCGACGGTGATCCGACCCACATCACCGAAGAACAGGTCGATGAGGACGGGGAGACGACGGAAACCACCGAAACGACGACCGACCCGCAAGACCTGGCTCCGCCGGAGGAACCGGAAATCATCGAGCCGCCGACCGGCGAGCCAAGGAAATTCTATTTCGACGGCGGCCAGGTTGAGGTGGTTGCGCATCTCGTGCACGAGCTTGATCCGAATGGCCGTCAGCTGCGGGTTGTGAGGTATACGGACTACGCCGCCGAAAGCGTCCGGGCGCTCGCCCCGACTTCGGCGGAGCTGCGGTCGCGCTGGGCCGATTCCGACAAAAGGCGCGAGATCATCGAGGCGCTCGCCGAGCGCGGCATCGACTTCAGCGAGCTGATGGAGCAGGCTGGCCAGCCGGACTCCGATCCGTTCGACCTCTTATGTCATCTCGCCTTCAACGCGCCGCTGCGCACGCGGCGCGAGCGGGCGCAGCGTCTCAAATCCGAGCGTAAGGACTTCTTCGAGCGTTTCGGCCCCGAGGCGCGCACGATCCTCGAAGAGCTTCTTGAAAAATATGCTGAGCACGGCGATGCGCAGTTCCTCCTGCCCGAGGTGCTGCGCGTTCCTCCCATCTCAACCCATGGCCAACCTGCGGAGATCATCAAACTGTTCGGCGGACCCGATCAGCTGCGGCAGGCCGTAAACGACCTGCAAGGACTACTCTATGGCGCGAACTAAACGAAAGAACGGCGCAGACGCAGCGCCCATGACCACCGCCCAGATGCTGGGAAGCCTCCTCAAATCCGCGCGCGATCTCATGCGCAAGGACAAAGGCCTCAACGGCGACCTCGACCGCCTCCCGCTGCTGACCTGGATCATGTTCCTGAAGTTCCTCGACGATCTGGAGCGCCAGCGCGAGGACGAAGCCAAGGCCGGCGGCAAGAAATTCAAGCCGGCGGTCGAAGCGCCCTATCGCTGGCGCGACTGGGCGGAGAACAGCCAGGGCATTACCGGCGATGAGCTGCTCGCCTTCATCAACAATGATGAGGCGATGCGCCCGGACGGCACGAAAGGGCCGGGTCTCTTCGCCTATCTGCGCGGCCTTTCAAGCTCCAATGGCGATAACCGCCGCGATGTGATCGCCACGGTGTTCAAGGGCGTCGATAACCGCATGAAGAGCGGTTACTTGCTGCGCGACATCATCAACAAGATTGCGGGCATTCATTTCACCTCGTCGGATGAATTGCACACTTTAGGCGCGCTCTACGAATCCATGCTGCGTGAAATGCGCGATGCGGCGGGCGACAGCGGCGAGTTTTACACGCCGCGCGCCGTCGTGCGCTTCATGGTGGAGGTGACGGACCCGCGCCTTGGCGAGGTCGTGCTTGACCCTGCCAGCGGCACTGGCGGCTTTCTGGTCGAAGCCTACTGCCACCTTGAAAAACAGGTGAAGACGGTCGCCGACCGCAAGCGGCTGCAAGGCGAGACGATCTTCGGCTGCGAGCCGAAATCGCTGCCCTATCTGCTCTGCCAGATGAACCTCTTGCTGCACGGACTTGATGCACCGCAGATCGACCCGGACAACGCGCTGCGCTTCAAGCTCTCCGAAATCGGCGAGCGCGACCGCGTCGATGTCATCCTCACAAATCCGCCCTTTGGCGGCGAGGAGGAGAAGGGCATCCAGGGCAATTTCCCGGATGACCGGCAGACCTCGGAAACCGCGCTCCTGTTCCTTCAGCTCATCATGCGCAAACTGAAGCGCCAGCCAACATCCGCGGGGCGCCCGGCCCGCGCCGCCGTGGTCGTGCCCAACGGCACGCTGTTCGGCGACGGCGTTTGCGCCCGCATCAAGGAAGAGCTGCTCAAGGACTTCAACCTGCACACCATCGTGCGGCTGCCAAACGGCGTCTTTGCGCCCTACACCAGCATCCCAACGAACATTCTGTTCTTCGACCGCTCTGGGCCGACGAAGGAAGTCTGGTATTACGAACAACCGCTGCCCGAGGGGCGCAAGAATTACACCAAAACCCAGCCCATGCAGTTTGAGGAGTTTCGCGATTGCATGACGTGGTGGGGGAAGCGCGAGGAGAACGATCAGGCGTGGCGCGTGGCAGTCAAGGAATTGCTGGAAGCCGGCTGCAATCTCGACCGCAAGAACCCGCGCGGCAAGGTGGACTTTGAGCACTTGCCGCCCGATCAGCTCGCAGACGACATCCTGCAAAAGGAGCTGCGGATCACAGAGCTGATGCGCGAGATCAAGGTGGTGCTTGGGGCGCGGGCATGAGTGCAGCGTTGCCAACGGTCCCATTGCGTGAAGCCGCCCAACCCGTGAGTCGGTCGATTGTGCCATCACCGGGTGAGACCTATCGACAGCTCGGTGTCAGCCTTTGGGGCAAGGGTGCTTACGAGCGCGAGCCTGTAGATGGCGGGCTAACGAAATACCAGCAGCTCTTTCGTGCGGAGCGAGGCGACATCGTCGTCAACAAAATCTGGGCGCGGAATGGCAGCGTGGCAGTCGTGGACGACAG
>CALBST010000193.1 GCA_937967425.1 uncultured Caulobacteraceae bacterium | reverse complement strand
CACCCAGGCGTTCATCCCGAAATACGACGATAAACACCATCTCTATCCGCCACATTTCCGCGCTAACCCGCTGAATCCAAAGCGCCCACCAAAAATCAATCCGACCGCTTCCGTACACGCCTAAAATGCCCGCATCTCCTGCATGGAGGCTACGGTACCAATAGCTGATAGCGCGGGAGATGTGGTTTGAACGTGATGCGATGGAAACTCCGCGAGGAATGAAAGTCGCTGCTCGGTGAGACAAGGAAGCCGAGGTCCAGTGAGGAGGGATTGGGGATTAGGGATTGGGGATTGGTTCGCCAACTTCGATCACTGATCTCGGACGATCCCCACGCGCGCGAGCGCAATGGCGCACGACTCACGTGAGCGAAACTGACATCTGCTGTTACAAAATGTGTAGGCGGTTTTGTCGCTTCGAGCGTGGCGGAAACGCCTTTCGATTCCTATCTAGCAGGCGAGGGGACGTATGCCTGCCATCGCCATCGAACAGCCGTCGGAAACGGACATCGACGCTATCTACGCAGTGTTGCGCGAGACTTATTGGTCTCCCGGCATTCCGCGTGATGTCGTCGCCCGCGCCTGCGCCAACTCGATGTGTGCGATCGCGCGTGACGAAAGCGGCAAGCTCATCGGCTTCGCGCGTCTGGTGACGGACAAAGCAACGTTCGCCTGGCTCTGCGATGTGATCGTGGTGCCGGGCAAGCAAGGCAAAGGCGTCGGCCGCGCGCTCGTGCAGCTATTTCAACGCCATCCCGAACTCCAAGGCCTGCGCCGCTGGCTGCTCGGCACCAAGGACGCGCACGGCGTCTACGCGCCGCTCGGCTTCACGCCGGTCGAGGCGCCTGAACGCCTGATGCAGATCAAGAATCCAAACCCCTATGGACGTCCCGCATCATGAGTGAGGCCGCCGCCCCCATAACATCGAGCCCATCGGGGGCCGAACACCGCGCCGGCTTCATCGCCGCGGCGGCGGCTTACGTCATGTGGGGCTTCCTGCCGCTTTATCTGAAGCTGCTCTCCGCCATCGACGTACGCGAAGTGCTGGCGCAGCGCATTTTGTGGGCGGCGCCGTCTGCGTTCATCGCCGTCTTCCTGATGAGCGGCTGGCGCCCAGGATGGCGGGAAATCGCCGCAGCGCTGACGCCGCGCATGCTCGGCACGCTCACCGCGTCGGCCTGCTTCATCTTCGTGAACTGGGGGATGTACGTCTATCTCGTGCTCAATGAGCGCGTGATCGAATCGGCGCTGGCCTACTTTTTGGCGCCGCTGGTCAGCGTTGCGATCGGCGTGCTGTTTTTCAAAGAAGCGATCACCGCGCCGCGCGTCATCGCGCTCGGTTTGGCTTTGGTTGGCGTTGTGGTGCAGGGCTTCGCGCTCGGCGCGCCGCCTTGGATGGCGCTCGGGCTCTGCGCGACCTGGTCGGTTTACGCGGTCATTCGCAAGCGCGCGCCCGTGCCGGCGGCTGTCGGCCTGTTGATCGAAAGCTTGGCGTTGGCGCCGGTGGCGGCCGGCTTGCTGTTCTGGGCGGCAAGCGAGGCGCCGCTCGGCTTCACCACCGACTGGGCCACCGCAATTCTCCTCGCCATCGCCGGACCGGTCACCGCGATCCCGCTGATGGCGTTCGCCTTCGGCGCGCGGCGGGTGAGCTTCACCACGCTCGGCCTGCTGCAATTCCTCGCGCCGACATTGCAATTCCTCACCGGCCTCGCGTTCGGCGAAGCCTTCACGCCGCTGCGCGCGGCGAGTTTCGTGTTGATCTGGCTAGGTTTGGCCTTCTTCTCGTGGGACACCTTGCGCCGCGCAAAGGCCAATGAGTGATCTGACATACTACGCGATCGGCGACGTCCACGGCGAGCTTGAGAAGCTCGACGATTTGCTGCGCTTCATTCGTGATGACGTGCAGCGCCGCCAAACGCCGCACAAGGTCGTGTTCCTCGGCGACATGGTCGATCGCGGCCCCAATAGCCACGGCGTGGTCGCGCGCATCATGGCGCTCACGCAATCAGGCGAAGCGTTGGCGTTGAAGGGTAACCACGAAGAGCTGATGCTGAACGCTTACCACAACCGCGAATCCGTAGGCATCTATTGGTGGGCCGAGAATGGCGGCGACGAAACCATCACGTCCTACATGCTCGCCAACGGCGCCGCCGATGACTTCCGCGATGCCATCGACCCCGCACACATTGCCTGGATGAAAACGCTGCCGACAATGATCCGCGACGAGGCGCGGGGTCTGGTCTTCGTGCACGGCGGCATCGATCCAAAAACCTTCCCGCTCTGCAGCGATGAAATTCGTATGTGGACGCGCTCGCAGAAGTTTTTCGATCCTGGCCGCTGGCCCGAACGCGCCGAGCTCGAGGGTGTGCTTGTCGTCCATGGCCACACGCCGCCTCACGATTTTGAGCCGCATAGCAATCCACGCCGCATCAATGTCGATACCGGCGCCTGTTTCGGCGGGACGCTTACAGCTGCGGTGCTGGCGCCAGGTGAGGCGCCGCGCTTCTTGCGCGCATGAAAGCCGCCGCGAGCACAAGCCACGCGGCGAGCGGGCAGATCGGCAAAGCGATGTAGCCGCCAATGGCGACAGTCAGGCCTGCGCCCCATGCAAAGATCGCGGCAGCATAGTCTAGCGCGCTGCGCGGCGCGCCGAGCAGAGCGGCGCCGATCAGCAACAGAGTGAAGTCGTAGAAGAACAGGTAGGGCGAAACCAGCA
>CALBST010000192.1 GCA_937967425.1 uncultured Caulobacteraceae bacterium | reverse complement strand
CCTACGATGCGGCAGAACCAGGCGTCATTTTCATCGATCGCGTCAACGCCGAGAACAACCTTGCCTATTGTGAAAGCATCGCGGCGACGAATCCGTGCGGTGAACAACCGCTTCCGCCTTATGGCGCGTGCCTGCTGGGATCCATCAATCTCTCGAGGCTGGTCACGCGTCCGTTCGAGGCTGACGCCGGTATAGACCGCCAAGAACTGGAACGGCTGACCGCAATAGCGGTGCGCTTCCTCGATAACGTCATCGACGTCTCGCGCTATCCGCTGCGCGAACAAGAGGAGGAAGCGAAGTCTAAACGCCGTATCGGCCTAGGCGTCACCGGCCTGGCGGACGCTTTGATCTTCTGCGATGCGCGCTACGGCGGCGCAGACGGGCTGGCCTTGACGGAGACCTGGCTCAGCACGATCCGCACGGCCGCCTATCGTGCGTCAGCTCAGCTGGCGGCTGAAAAGGGCGCCTTCCCGGCTTATGATGCCGCCATCCTCGATCGGCCAACGCTCGCCTCGCTTGATGAAGAAACGCGCGCGCTCATTCGCGAGCACGGTTTGCGCAATGGCTGCCTGACCACGATCGCGCCGACCGGCACGATCTCACTGCTGGCCGGCAACACCTCCTCCGGCATCGAACCCGTCTTCGCGTTTTCGTATCAGCGCCGCGTTCGTCAGCCAGACAACAGCTTTGTCGAAGAACCTGTTCAGGACTATGCGCTCACACTGTGGCGGCGTCTCCACGGCGAAGCTCCTCCTCCAGAACACAGCTTCGTTAGCGCTCAAACCCTGACGCCCGCCGATCATTTGGCCATGCAGGCGACCGCGCAGCGGTTCATCGACAGCTCGATCTCAAAAACGGTGAACTGCCCGGAGGATATCCCATTCGAACAATTCTCCGACATCTATGCGCGCGCGTATGATCTTGGCTGCAAAGGCTGCACAACGTACAGGCCCAATGCGGTGACTGGCTCGATCCTCTCGGTCGAGAAGCCGGCGGAAGCCGAGACGCAATCGCCGACTACGGCCGCGCTCACGGCGCGGCCAGAGGCGCTGATCGGCTCCACCTACAAGATCAAATGGCCGGAAAGCGAACATGCGCTCTACGTCACCATCAACGACATCGAAGAAAACGGCGTGCGGCGGCCGTTTGAGATATTTATCAACTCGAAGAACATGGAGCATTACGCCTGGACGTTGGCGCTGACTCGCATGATCTCCGCAGTTTTCCGCCGCGGCGGCGATGTTTGCTTTGTCGCGGAGGAATTGAAGGCCGTGTTCGACCCGCGGGGTGGCTCTTGGCTGAATGGACGCTATGTCCCCTCACTTCTGGCCGCGATAGGCGATGTCATTCAGCGCCATCTCGATAGCGACGCCATCTCGGCGCTCACGCGCACTGAGACGGCGCCGGCAATTCAAAAGACGCGCCCCCGCTTCTGCCCGAAGTGCAGCGCTGGCGCGCTCATTCGCAGCGAGGGATGCGACAAATGCGTGGAGTGCGGCTACTCGAAGTGTTCGTGAGCCTCAGCCGCCCGGCGCTGTCACACGACGGCGCCGGGCAAGGAGCCGCATCGAGAGCTCTTGAAGATCGGCTGGTTCAAAACGCCGGCGTGCGAGCGGCACAACGACCGCATTCTCAAGCGCAAGGTGCTGCATCTCGTGCTGAGCAAATGATCGAAGCGCCTCGGCGCCGTCCTCGATTGCATGCGGCGGCTTTCGGATGATGAGGCAAGCGTTCAGGACATCACGCACCCGCACCGACAAGGCTTTGTCTTGCTCGTGTTCGGACGACAATCTGTCCAGAACCTCATTGATCTCGTCATCCGGCGCACAGCGTTTACGCAGCATCGGGAAGAAATCTTCCTCTTCGTCAATGACGTGCAGGGTCAGATCAAAGCGAATGAAATCGACAAGGGCTGCAATTGGCGCCGCGTCGAAGTCCGTGGCGTCCGCCAGCGCTTCCAGTGCGCGGCACATGCGCCGGTGGTTTAGATGCTCCGCCAAAATGAACTCAATCGGATCGTGCGGCGTTGGCCGGCGCGAAACGTCGTCCCGATCGCCGGTGGCGTTCATGGTCGTTGCCTTGGCTGTTCAAGCCTCACGCGGAAGTCCATAACGCGCGCGACACAGACCGCTCCGGGATCGGCCCCGTCGCGCAACGCAGAGATTAGAGACGCCCAGGTCTCTTCGTCCGCCTCCGCCATGAAGTCGGCAGTGGCGATGCGGAGGAAGTGCGCAATCGATTCGCCGCGAACATCCGCCTCTTTTGCCAAACGCTCAATGAGCACTGGATCCTGCCTCTGAAGCCAGGCGCGCAACTCGGCGCTGCTCTTACGGTTGAAAGCAAGAAACTCACCCAGTGTGGGAGACTGTCTCATTGCGCCGCTCCGAACTCCAGCGTCAGCCCCTCAATCTCGGCGTTGGCGGCCAGTTCGCGCAGGTATCGTGCGGCGGCGGCGATGGCGGCGCGCTCACTCAAGGCTGAAAAGATGACATCACGCACGGCCTCATAGGACGCTCTGCGCGCTTCGCCGCGGCGATCCAAGCGGACGATGTGCCACCCGAATTTCGTGCGTATGGCTGCCGGCGCAATCTCGCCAACGTCCAACGCTAACAGTGCTTCCTCCAGTTCCGATCCCAGGTCGCCGCGCTGGAGCTGCCCCAGGGCGCCGCCCTCCGACGACGATGGGCAGTCCGAATGCGCCGACGCCAGCACCGCAAAGTCAGCGCCGCCCTGCAGCGCCGCGACAAAGTGTGCGGCGCGCGCTTCTGCATCCGCCCAAGCCGCTTCCGTTGGCTCCGTTGGCGCGATCAGGATGTGTGACGCCTCATAGATCGGCGGCATCATAAAGCGCTGTGGCGCCGACTCATAAACCCGCCGGCACTCGGCTTCTGTCGGCTCTTGAGCGATTGCCTCCGCCTCAAGCACCTGACGGACGAGCGCTTCTTCTTCGGTTTCCTCACGTCCCTGTCCGTCTCGCAAAGGCGCCGGCGTCAAGGTGAGACCGTTCGCGCGCTGCAGCAACAGCTCACGGATCACCAGCGCACGCGCCGCTGCGGCGCGCGCCTCCGCGCCAGAACGCGCGCTGTGGTTCTGCGCCTCCGACGCGATCGCGGCTTCATCGATAGCGACGCCATTGACGAAGACCGGCGGCGCATTCAGCGGCCGGCGCGCTGCCGGCATCGGGCCATGCCCGCACCCTGACAAGCTCTCGGCCTGTGTCTCTTCAGGGACTGTGCTGATCAGCGTATGCTTCATCGCCCCGACCCCGCTGCGAGCTTCTTAGAACGGACGATCTGCCAGCCGCGACGGTTCAAATACCAAACCGGGGCAGAGAGCATGTGCACGAGGCGGGTGAACGGAAAGACGAGGAAGATCGTCAGTCCGAGCGTCAAATGCGCCTTGAAGATCCAATGCGCATCCGCAACGTAGTTCGCGGCGCCGGCTTGGAAGGTGAAGATGCCTTGCGCCCACATCATGAACTTCACCATCTCCCCGCCATCGCTGTGTTGCAGCGAGATCGGAATGGTGGCGAGGCCGAGACAGAGCTGCGCCATCAACAGCACGAGGATCGCAGTGTCTCCAAAAGTGGATGTTGCGCGGATGCGGGGGTCGAACAGTCGCCGATGCAACAGCAACAAGCCGCCGACCAAGCACATGGCGCCTGCAACGCCGCCCGCGATAATCGCGAGCATTTGCTTTGCCGCGTGCGTCACACCCAGCGTCTCCCACACGATCATCGGCGTCAGTAGGCCGACAAGATGGCCTACAAAAATCAGCAGGATGCCGACGTGGAAGAGTATTGAGCCCAACACGAGCTGCTTGCGGCGTAGCAATTGCGATGAACCTGTGCGCCAGGTGTATTGCTCACGGTCGAACCGCAGGACCGATCCGATCGCGAGCACGGCTAGAGCAATGTAGGGATAGAAGCCAAACAGGGCCTGATTGAGCCATTCCGTCATGGTGTGTCCTCAGAGCCGATATTCGAGAGCGAGCCAGAACTTGTTGCGGTCCGCGAAACGTGGATCCTCTCCGTCGAACAGCGCCGTCTTCGCTTCGATGGAGACGTGTTCGCTGACGGTGAAGCGCGCGGACGCATCCCATTCGCTGCCAAGATCGGTGGAGCCGCCGTCATCCGCGAAATCGTGATAGGTCACGGCAAAGGTCACTGGCTGTGCGTCGGGCCAAGGCGTAGCCGAATAAGAGACGCCCGCATAAAGATCGCGCACGCCATCGGGCGGCGTCGTCAAGAAGACATCGGCCCAGCCTTGGAAGGCGTGCAGCGTCGCCAGCGGTGTCGAGAAGCCGCGCGCATCGTCGCCTTCAAAGCGCTCGCCGCCGGCGGTGACGCTCCACGGCCCGC